>JAGLBE010000032.1 GCA_018260445.1 Psychrobacter sp. | reverse complement strand
ATGATTGCCCTGCCGCTGGTGTTGCCGCCCACCGTCATTGGGTTTTATTTGTTACTGCTACTCAGTCCCAATTCTGCCATGGGCAGTTGGTTGGCGGCGCATGGCATTGCCAGCTTAGCGTTTACCTTTGAGGGCTTGGTGCTTGGCTCAATTATTTATTCGCTACCTTTTTATGTGCAACCGGTGTATGCCCAGTTTTTGCGGATTCCGCAAAACGTGATAGAAATGGGATTACTGCTAGAGCCTAGCCACTTGCGTCGATTTATGAGAGTGGCACTACCGCAGGTTAGAGCCGGCATCATCCTTGGCAGCCTAATTAGCTTTGCCCACACCATTGGTGAGTTTGGGGTGGTGCTGATGATTGGTGGCAGTATTGCAGGGGAAACCAAGGTCATCTCTATTGCGATGTATGAGCAGGTCGAGGCGTTAAATTATCAGACGGCGCATCTGATGGCGGCATTATTGATTGCGCTTGGGATGCTATTGGTCAGCCTGATAGCGGTGGTGCATAAACAGATTAGACATTAGCGGCTGTATTGATGTTTGTTATTGACTGTTGTTATTGACTGATTTTGTTGACTGATTTTGTTGACTGATGTTGTTGACTGATGTTGTTGACCATGTCAGCCATTATTACTTAACCACAGCGTCGAATCATCGGTGTAATACTCTTGTTTCCATACTGGAATATCCGCTTTAATGGTGTCGAGTATCCAGCGGCACGCATCAAAGGCCGGATAGCGATGCTTTGAGGCCACCCCTACCCAAATGGCCATATCGCCAATGTCGAGGGCGCCAATACGATGAATAGACACGGCTTTTTGAATATCAAATAGGCGACACGCCTCCTCGATAATAAGCTTGCCTTGATTAATCGCTAGGTTTTCGTAGCCATAATAGGTCAAACGACTGACACTATTGTCGTTATTGTGATTGCGTACCCAGCCTTCAAATACCGCTAGCGCCCCGCAATCCTCTCGTTTTAACATCCCCTTTAAACGCTCGGCATCGAGTGGCGTATCCAGCAGCGCAAAACCTTGGTTATCGGCAATAGCATAGGCCTCATCGACACTATGCTTAAGTGGGCTGGCATGTTGAGGTTCATTGAGGTTGATGATCATGCTGGATGTCCTAACGACTGTTAAAAGAGGCGATTTTAAAAGGCGGTTTGTAAAGCGGTGTCTATACCGAAGTTATTTAAGAAGCGGTTATGGTTATAAAGAAACGATGTTTTTATAGATAATGCTTTAATTGTGTCAATCTAAAGAGTAACGACTTGATTCTAACCCCCCGCAACCGGCGGGATAAAAGCCAGCGTATCGCCATCGTTTAACCCATCTTCCCACTCGCCAAACTCATCATTAATTGCCACCCGCAGTTTATCGGCCTCTAAATTAAAACGGTATTGCGCCTGCAACTGCTCATATAGTTGAGCGATACTGGTATCGTTAGCAACCACTATCGTCTCTTGGCTTTTTTGAGCACGGTCTGCCAAACTGGCAAAGTATAAAACGGTAATCTTCATAAGCTGCCTTTTTAGCGTCTCTGTTTTAGATATTGGATGATGCTTTTTTAGAGTGACTGATTTAAAGTGACTGGTTTAAAGCGACTGGTTTAAAACGGCTGGGTGAATCCATTTTTTCCGCCTTTTACCTTTTCACCTGTCAAGAATGGCTATAATCCGACTTGCCGCCCGTTTTTGAGATAAGTTTAATATCGTTAATGATAATATCGTGCGACAAGGCTTTGGTCATGTCATAAAGGGTTAAACAGGCGACACTGACTGCGGTGAGCGCTTCCATTTCCACCCCTGTTTTATGGGTGACTTTAACGGTTGCGGTGACTTTAATGGCAGATTGCGCATCATCGTAAACAAAGGCTAAGCCAATTTTATCCAGCGGCAACGGATGGCACAGCGGAATCAGCTCATGGGTACGTTTGCTCGCCATAATGCCGGCAATGTGCGCCGTTTGGGTGATGCTGCCCTTTTTGGTTATGCCATCCGCCGCTTTAATCTGCTGATAGATGGCCGCAGGAAACATAACCAGCCCTTGTGCCGTGGCCTCGCGTGTCGATACCCTTTTATGACCCACATCCACCATATGAATATCGCCTTGGGCATCTAAATGCGATAAACCTGACGCATGGGTGGCATCGTTAGCTAAATTGTCCGTACTTTGAGGGTTGGTTTGCAGGTTGGTGCTGTTAGGTTGGCTGCTGCTGGCTGGGCTATTTGAAGTCATGGTGAGCGGTTTCACGGTTGCATCGGGTTAACTAAGGCGATTAAAATATTTGGTTTTGCTGGCTATATCTTAGCATTATTACATACCTTGAAGGTGGCAAGTTAGCAATGCTGGGCTAAAGCCACAGCCTACGCCAAACTAGCCATTTAATTATCTAGCCGTCTAGCCGTCTAGCCGTCTAGCCAGCCCTGCATTCTGGCATACGCCAATTGCGCTGGGGTATCGATATCAAAGCTGAGAGTGTCGTTGCGTATCCGGCAGATATCCGCACTCGGCATGGCGCGAATTAAATGCCGCAAGCCTGTATCGCCTGTCAGTTTTGTTTGCCATGTTTGCAATAGCTCAAAGTCAATGACCAATGGCAATCCTGTTATTAATTTAGCCTCTGCTGTATCGCTATGCTTGGATGCGGTGGATGCAGTCACCTTTGCACTGTATGGCGAGTATTGCACCACATATTGACTGGCGACCACCGGTTGTGCACTGGCGAGCAATTTTTGTAAATGACTTACTTCTAATAAAATTTGATCTACGCCAAGTATCAATACTTTGTTAGGGCGTACCGTATCGCCATCGGTTTGATGCAGCGTCGCCCCTGCGTTTAGGGTGCTTATGGTGTTTATACCTAACTTTAAGCTGCTAGCCAATCCTGTTTCGGGGGTCGGATTGTCAACGCTATACAGATCAGCGTATCGCTGTTGCGCCGATTTGACAACCTGCACAACCTGATTAAGCCGCTGTGGTAGTACCACCACCATGGTAACGGGCATGCACTGATATGCCATATCGATGGTTTTAGACAACAAGGTTTGACCTTGTCGTGTCAATAGCTGCTTAGGCTCGCCCAAGCGGCGGCTTAACCCGGCAGCTAGGATGATAACGCTGTGTGCTGATGGCTTGGCGGGTTGTTCAACAGATTGATTGGCAGTCATAATACGGTTTCAGTCGTTAAGACCGTGAGACTGTTTTTGCCCTTATTCTGCTTATTGCCACTATTAACCTTAGTACCCTCACAATTAGCGTCGCAATTACTATTATTAAGCCCACTTTGTTCAATAATAGCCACCTGTTTGCCATGCAGCACTGCCGCTATTTGCGCCATGATGCCTAATGCCAAGGCTTCGGGGCCCTCACCGCCCAATTTTAGCCCGATGGGATAATGCAGTTGCCGGATGCCAGCTTGTAGTTGCTCTGGGTTGCTACTCAAGCTAATAATCTCGCTCAGTAACCGCTCGGTGCGATAACGGGGGCCTAGTTGCCCCAAATACAGCGGCGGATGTTGCAGCAACACCTTCAGCCGTGCCCTATCCTGCGTTAAACTGTGCGACATTACCGCAACAGCGGCATTGCGGCTTAGGGCAATCAGTTCAGCCTCGGCAGTAAGCGGCAAGCATATCACCTTGTCGGCAGTTATAAATCGGCTGGGCTTGGCGTATTGGGGCCGGCTATCTATGACCGTGACATGCCAGTCTTGCTGCTTTGCCAGCGTGACCAGCGGTAGCACATCATTGCCCGCCCCGCAAATCAGCAAACGCTTTTGCGGTTGCAGGTTTTGCAGCAACCATTGGCTTTGCAACGTCGGGCATTGCAGGGGTGTTTTTAGGTCGCCTATTGCCGTGGCAAGCGATGACTGCGCCAGCGTGGCGTTTGCAAGGGTGGTGATTGGCACAAATGCCGTCGTATTATTGGCTAACTCGTACTCGGATAATAGCTTGAGATGGGTAGCGTAGGCAGAACCATCATTATCATTAGGGGTTAATGATATTGTTTTATTGTCTGTTTTACTGTCTATGTTATTGCCTGTTTTATTGCCTGTTTTATTGCCTGCTTGATGAACCAGTTTGGCAAAAGCATCAATATTAAAACGAAGGCCGATTTGCAATGCAGCATCCTGCGAACTTATGAGGGTGGCGATTCGCGCCGACTGTTGGGTGTCACGCACATGGCAAATCTGGTCTAGATAAGGCATCGCCGTGTCTAGCCGCTCAAACAACACCTGTACTCGGCCGTTACAACCGAGTCCAAAATTGAGTTCAATGTCGTCATCAACACTTGGATGCGTATAAACATCCTCTTTATCTTCCGTCTTATTGTCCTGCTTGGATTCCGTCTTATATTCAATATCCTCCCCCGTTTGATACACTTGTACGTTGGCACCGTTGCGAGTGAGCCAAAATGCCCGTTTGATAATATGCGGCTCCAAACAGCCACCACTAATCATGCCCACGCTGCGCCCGTCTGCACATATCAGCATCATGGCTCCGGCACGCCGATACGCCGAGCCTTCGGTATGCACCACGGTAGCCAGCACCGCATCCACCTTTTGACTAGCAGCTTGCTGGGCAAGGGTTAAGATATCGCTAATTTGGTTCATGGATTGCCTTTGTGGATGGAGAGGTCGTGGCCGTAGGCGTAGGGTGCGCCCCGCGCACCTTTTAGCTCAAAACGATAATTGAGCTGGTTAAATCCCACCAGAGCCCTCCCTTTAAAAAAGGGAAGGAGCAAAAGCCCGTAGAGTGCGTTTCATGCATCAATAGCCATCGCAATATTAAGTGGTGCGCGGGGCGCACCCTACGCCTACGCCGGTTCATTCTGGCATGCCGTCAAGCAATTTATCCAAGGTAATCGGAAAATCATACACCCGCACCCCCACTGCATTATAAATGGCATTGGCAATGGCCGCCCCTGCCCCTGCAATGGCAGTTTCACCAATGCCTTTGATGTGCATAGGATTGGTGTAGGGGTCGTCCTCCTCTAACAAAATCACTTCAAGTTGCGGCACGTCGGCATTGACCGGGATGTGATATTCGGCAAGGTCGTGGTTGCATAAGCGGCCGCTGGCTTTGTCGTGGATGACCTCCTCCATTAAAGCAGCGCCAATGCCAAACACCATGCCGCCATAACATTGCGAGGTGGCTGTTTTATGGTTTAAGATGCGCCCTGCAGCGAACACACCGGTCATACGGCGCACGCGAATCTCGCCAGTAGCCCGATGTACCGCCACTTCGGCAAAATTAGCACCATACGAGGCTTGACGATGGCTCTTAAGGTTTTTGCCGGGGGCAATTTCGCCTTTGGCACTGATTTTTTGATCGTCATATTGGGCAATAAGGTCTTTTATCGGATAGGTCTTAGCGTTACTAAAGTTATAATCCGTTTTGTCGGTTTGTGCCTTGTCAGTTTGCGCCTTGTCAGTTTGCGCCTTGTCAGTTAGCGCATTGCCTGCTGCGTCATTGCCTTTTGCAAACAGTTTGTCTGTGGGTAAATCGACCCCCGCTTTTTTGGCAACATTATCTATAATGTTATCCACTTTGTCTATCACGCTTGTCGCCATATCTTTACCCATACCGATGACTTTATCGGCAGTGTCTGCTACTTTGTCTAGCAGCTTATCTAAGTCTGTATCAGGAAACTTGTCGCCCACCTTGTCACTCACGATGGCGCTGATTTTATCGACAACTTTATGGCTAACTGTTTCGCTAACGGTGTCCCGAACATCGGCGATATTATGGCTCACCGCATCTACCACATCGTCAATAAAGCCCTCGACAACGCTCTCAACCAAGCTTGGGTCATGCTCGCCAGCTTGACAGATTTGCCCTAGTTGCAATTGCACGTTATCGCTATATAAGCCCACTTTTTTGGCAAGGGTGTCACGCAATTCGGCACAGGCGAGATACACCGCACTGCCCGAGCTTGCCGCACCAAAACTACCACCAGAGCCAGACGACCACGGAAACTCGGTATCGCCTAATTTGACCTCGATATGGTCGATGGGTAGCCCCAATAAATCGGCAGCAATTTGCGCAAACACGGTATAGGTGCCGGTGCCAATATCGGTCATGGCGGTTTCAATGACCGCTTTGACGCCATAGGTTTTAGCGGCATCCACTTGTAGCGTGGCACGTGCGGTTGATGGCATTAGCTGATTGCCTCGTGAGGCGACCGCCATGCCCATACCAATCCACCAGTCGCCCTCTAATTGAGTCGCAGGTTGTGGATGCCGCTGCGCCCAACCAAAAGCCGCTGCCCCTGTGTCGATGCACGGCAAAAGCTTGCGGGTAGAAAACGGAATGTGTTTTGAGGGGTCCTCTTTGGGCTCGTTAAGGCGACGCAACTCTATGGGGTCGATGTTCAGCTTGTCTGCCAATTCATCCATCGCACACTCTAGCGCAATTTGCCCCACCGCTTCGCCCGGTGCCCGCATAGAACCGGACAACACCCAGTTCATATCCACCATTTTATAGCTCACTCGGCGGTTTTTGCCTTGGTATAAAAAATGGGTGGATAGGCCAGCCGGCTCAAAAAAGGCCTCTTTGGGCAAGTTGCTCGATACGGTATCGTGAATAATGGTGTCGATAATGCCGTCTTTGCTGCAACCTAGCGCAATGCGTTGCTGGGTGTTGGAACGGCGTACCGTGGCTTCAAACACTTGCGGGCGGGTCATCACAATTAATACGGGGCGCTCAAGCTCTTTGGCACAAATGGCGGCGGCAATCGATTCGGGCGCAATGCCCAGTTTGCTACCAAAGCCGCCGCCAATAAAGCGCGAGATAAAGCGGACGTTGTCTTTATCTAACCCTAACGCATCGGCAACTTGGCTTTTGCCAAAGGCCGGCATTTGATTTGAAGTATGCAGCGTTAGTTGCTCGCCTTCCCAATACGCCAAGGTAGCGTGCGGCTCCATTGCGGCGCTGTTTTGGCTGGGCGTGGTATAGGTGCAATCCACACTCACCTCGGCATTGGCTAAGCCTTTTTCAGGGTCGCCCTGTTCGCTATTTTTGTCTGAGCCTTCTTGCTCATTCACCGCGTGGGCGTTGCTAAGCTCTGCTTTAAAATCGAGTGCTGCGTCATCTACTTGCTCGTCATAGGTGATTTGCAGTGCTTTTGCGCCTTCGCTAGCCGCTTCAAAGGTTTCGGCAACCACCACCGCAATCGGTTGGCCATGATAAGCCACCTCATGCGCACCTTGGGTTGGCGCACGGGTTTTGCCGCCTTGCTGCGAGTTACGGGCAAAGTGTTTGGGGTCAGTCACTACTTTGATAACCCCCGCTATCTGCATCACTGCGCTGGTATCGATATTTTTTACGGTGCCTTTGGCAATAGTTGCGCCAACCAATACGCCATAGGCTTGATTATCACGATAAAATTCTGCCGAATACGGGGCTTGACCGCTGACTTTTAAATCGGCATCCACCCGGGTAATGGGTTGACCAACCAATTGACTGGCGGTTTTGTCAAACAGGGTATCGACTGCCCCATTCATCATCATGCGCTTGGTGGGCTCGGCGGCTAATACCTTTTTTTGGATAGTGTCGGTGAGCTTGGCTATAGGTTTGGTTATCGGGTTTGTCATGGTTATTCTCCGTCTGCCGTCGGTGCGGTGGCTGCTGGTGCGGATGTTAAGGAATGCGCCAAGACGGCACGCTCTATCACTTGTTTGAGTAAACGCCGAGTTAAGGGGACTTTAAAATCATTGTTACCTTGTCCTACTGCGTCCTCCAGCAAGGCATTGGTCGCCTTCACGATATGCGGCACACTGCCATCGCTGCCAATAAGCGCCGCCTCTACGGCCTCGTTGCGCCAAGGCTGGGTGCCAATACCCCCAAAGGCTAGGCGTACGTTTTTGAGTACGCCATCGTCGCCCATTTCAATCACAGCGGCACAGGATACTAAGGCAAACGCATACGAAGCACGGTCTCGCACCTTGTCGTAGGTGTGCATGCCTTTAATGGGCGGCGGCAGGATGATATGGGTGATAAGCTCGCCGGCCTCCAATACGGTTTCGATATGCGGCGTGTCTTTGGGCAGGCAATAAAAATCTTTTATGGCAATTTGACGGCTGCTGCCATCGGCTTTGATGGTCTGTAAGCTTGCATCGAGTAAGCGCATCGCCACTGCCATATCCGAGGGATGTTGGGCGATACAGTGCTCGCTAGTACCCAAAATAGCCAGTTGCCGGTTTTGCCCATTGAGCGCTGGGCAACCAGACCCCGGGTTGCGCTTATTGCACGGGCTATCGGGCTGATAAAAATAGTAGCAACGGGTGCGTTGTAAAAAGTTGCCGCCCGTGGTGGCTTTGTTACGCAATTGCCCAGAGGCGCCTGCCAATATGGCACGCGACAGTACCGGATAGCCGCTAATAACCGCAGGATGCGCTGCCAAATCGCTATTGGTCACCAATGCGCCTATGGCTAAACCGCCATCGGGCGTAGGCTCTATTTGTTTTAGCGAGGCTTGCTGCGCAAATAACCGCGTGATATCAACCAGCTTAACCGGGGTTTCGATTTCAAACTTCATTAAATCAAGTAAATTGGTACCGCCAGCTATAAACGCCGCCCCTTGGCTACTGGCCTCTTTGGCGGCTGACGCTGGTGCTTGAGCACGCACATAGTCAAAACGTTTCATGAGCGTGCTCCTGTATTTGATAAGTTGGTATCTGTATTCGGTAATTGTATATATTGCCCGGTGTTGGGCATCACGGCGGCTTGTTGAATGGTTTGCTTTAAGCTGACCTGTGCTTCGCTAGGCGGTGGCGACCAGATTCCCGTCACTGCGGCGTGTTGCGCTAGGGTTGTCGCATTGATGCTATGGCTGACCAGATGGTTTTCGGAAAAGTCATTCGCTTTTTCTAGCTCTTTGACCAATACTTGCGAGATGGCTTTGATGATATTGGGATACGCAGAACAACGGCACAAATTGCCACTCATACGCTCGGCAATTTCATCCACCAAGGTCATATCGGGTGCCTGTAAATCGCCAGTCACATAGCTTGGCCAGTTTTGTTTGATTTCCTCTATCATGGCGGTGGCAGAACAAATCTGCCCCGGGGTGCAATAACCACACTGAAACGCATCGTTTTCTTTAAACGCTTGTTGCAAATCCGACAGCATTTCGGGCATGCCGATACCCTCGATGGTGGTTATCTCATCGCCATCATGCATGACTGCTAAGGCTAGGCACGAGTTAATGCGCCGACCATTGACCAGCATGGTACAAGCGCCACATTGACCGTGGTCGCAGCCTTTTTTTGGGCCGGTGATTTGCAAATGGTGGCGGCAAAGGTCTAATAGCGTGGTTCGAGGGTCTAGGTCCTCAAGCTGATATCGCTTTTTATTGATGTTAATTGTGAGGGTGGACATGGCTGGCTTCTCGCTGGCTAGTTGATTTTTAGGCGGGTTTTAAGACTGATTTAAAAGACGTGTGGTAAAGATTTATTTTAAAAATTAGCCTTTTAGTATAGGTCAATACTTTGTGATGTTAGGTTGTCTATCGTCACTGTTGTGTAGTTTAAAGTAGCGACTGTGCAACGTGATGGCATCCAAAATTATTTGACGCTTCATAAGGTTAGGGTGTTACTGTAAATCCTCTATTAAACTTTAGTTACCCTCTATTGTTAACAAATGAATGAAAAAGCTAAATACAAAAACCCAACTTGCCTTAAAGACAGTTGGGTTTTAGGATAAGATAAATGGCTAAGATAAATGGCGTAGCAAACGTGCTATAACCAGTGCTTACAGGCTTTGCATGATTGCCACAGCCTTAGCAAACTGACTGGGGGTATTAAGATTAGATAACGGCTGCCATTGCTGTGGCATCAATACGGTTTGGCTGATAGGGTCGATAAAGCGCATGACCCGCCGTTGGCCCGACTCAAGATAGATTTGTAACTCTTTAGCGATATCTATGCGATAGATACCCAGTAACGGATACAAATTATCGGCATCGCTTAAACAAATAACAGCAGGTGGCGGCGGCTTACCCTCTACATTATTTACTATGGTCATGGTGCCCGACAACACCTGCCAGATATCGGTCGCATTGACCAAACTGTCACAACTTACCACCAGTAACCAGCGATTTTGAACGCATAATGGCTTATTTTGGTTACTGGACTTGTTATTTGAATTAACCGCATTAAGCTGTTGTAGCCCTGCTAAAATCGCCCCAAGTGGCCCGACCGAGTTTGTATTTTGCGGCTGGTTTGCATTTTTTGGCTGGTTTGGCAGATTGTTGGCTGGGGTATCTGTTTCTTGATTATTTGTTTCTTGATTACCTGTTTCTTGATTATCTGTTTGCCGGTCAGGTTGATATTCAGGATGATAATCTTTGATATAAATAATAGGCGAAGCAGTATTTGCATGGCTTATCGAATCGCCAACCGCAAACCCTTGCTGATTGTCGGCAATAACAATAGGCTTGGCAAGTTGTCTAGCCGCTCGGACATGATAATCCAATAACGTCTGGCCCGTCGGTAAGGTCAGTAAGGCTTTAGGCTCACCCATACGGGTCGATTGTCCGCCGGCAAGAATTAATACGCCTGCTAGCGAATTTGATAGCAAATTAAATATGGGGCTATAGTCACTATTTAATTGCGTCATAAGGTAAATCTATTAGTTACTTGACTTATGCATGACTAGATATGGAGGCAACTGGTAATCATTTATGAATCGCCTGAGGGTAGTGCCAGTCGCTCCATAAATAATCCCCAGTCGCCTCCAGAGCTGTAAAATCGTATTTTTGTGTAAGCTCAGTTAGTCAAAGCTTTAGTCATGGCTGGGATTTTGCCTTAATAAATGTGGCACAAAGTTGCAAGGACGCGTGCGGCTGTCCAATTGCGCTTGCAAAATTTTGCTCCAACCTGTACGACACGCCCCCGATGACCCCGGCAAGCAAAAAATCACCGTGTTATTTGCCATACCAGCAATAGCACGCGATTGAATGGTGGACATGCCAATCTCGTCTTTTGATATCAGCCGGAACATCTCGCCAAAACCATCTACCTTTTTGTCAAACAACACGCTCACCGCTTCGGGCATGCTGTCACGAATAAAAAAGCCGGTGCCGCCGGTGGTAATAATGGCGTGTATAGTGGCGTCCGCTATCCAGCCACTAATCACCGCTCGGATGTGATAAATGTCATCGCTAATAAGTTGCCGCTCGGCAAGGGTGTGACCAGCCGCTTGCAGGGCATCGGCAAGGTATTGCCCTGAAGTATCTTGCGCTAAGGTACGGCTGTCTGACACGGTAAGGATGGCAATGTTTAATGGGGTAAATGGTGTGTCTTTCGGTGCTTGTTGGTGAGCAGGGGTTTGGGTAGACATGGTGAGACCTTATTTGAGTATGAGGAATGGCAGTTGGTGTAAAACATATATTGTCATGCTAGCTGGTCGGTAGGGTGCGCCGTGCGCACCGATTTGGCGACGGTATTTATTGGTGCGCGGGGCTTTCGGTATAGGCTGCGGCTTTAGCCAAGTGTAGGGTGGGTTAGCGATAGCGTAACCCACCAAATAAACATAATGAATGCTATGTTTAAGACTAATAAGCAGGTGGGTTACGGTATTTATTGGTGCGCTGGGCGCACCCTACAACCAAATTCGAGCTAAATTGAATAGGCATACGTTGCTTAGGGGTGCGGTTTAGCCCCGATTGTAGCGGTAGCTTAGGGGTTTGTGTGGCCTACAGTGCCTTGCACAAGGGGGTTATCGAGGTAACAGGAACACCCTTGTGCTTAGGCACTGTGCCACACAAGCCGCTAACTACAAGCGAAAAGCGGGATTGGCTTCCCCTGCAAATAGTATAACGCCATCCAAAGCAAACCGTAATAAGACAACCTAAAATAAGACAAACGCTCACAACAAACTAACCACCAATTAACGACAAATTATGCATGATGCCGCTGTTGGATTCGGCGAGGTGGTGGTGCTCGGGTTTTATCGGCATAAACTGGTGCAATACGGCCTTTAAACCCGCCACATCCTGTTGTTGTAGATAAGGGCGGATGTCGTGGCTGCCATTGTCAAACAAACACAGGTGCACCTTGCCCACACTGCTGACCCGCAGCCGATTACAGTTGTCACAAAAGTGCTGGGCGTACGGGGCGATAATGCCGATGCGCCCTTTATAGTCGGGGTGGGTGTATTCAATCGCTGGGCCATCGACCACGCCTCGGTGTTGCGCCTGCCAACCGTGCTCGGTTAAATAGTCGATTAGCTGGGTGGATAGCGCATGTTGGGCAAAAAATAAGTCCTGATTGTCGCTGGTTTGCATAAACTCAATAAAACGGTAGGTCACTGGGCGGGTTTTAACATAGTCTAAGGCTTGCAGTAAGGTGGCAAAAGCAGTGTCGGCCATAAGGATGCCATTGAGTTTAAGCTTAATATCGGTGGTGTTGAGCAGGCTGTCTATATCGGCCAGTAGCTGGGGTAGGATGTTAAAACCCGTCATTTGGGCAAAGGTGGCGGTATCAAAGCTGTCGATGCTGATATTGAGCTGGTCTAAGCCCGCTTGTTGCCATTGGGCGAGGTGTTTGCCAAGTTTGTAGCCATTGCTGGTCATGGCGACGGTTTGCATGCCTTCGGTTTGTTTGAGCAAGCGAATAATATCGCCAACATCGTTACGGATAGAGGGCTCGCCGCCGGTGATGCGCACCTTTTGGGTGCCGACTTGGGCAAAGGCAGTGGCTAGGGTGGCAATCTCATTCAGCGATAGCTCATTATCAGGCCGCTTGCCTTGGTAGCCGTTGGGCAAGCAATAACCGCAGCGAAAGTTGCAAAAGTCGGTGATGGATAAGCGCAAGTAGGTAAGACGGCGTGAAAAGCTGTCGGTTAGCTGGGTGCTTGGCATGAATGGCGTGCTTGTCATGAATGGCGTGCTTGTCATGAATGGCGTAGTAATCGCCTTTTTGGTTGACAAGGATGGCACAATGGGCTTGGGCGACTTAGCAGGCACGAGGCTCTTTTTTACTGGCGAGCGGCTTTTTACTGGCGAGCGGTTTCCTGGCGCAGTATTCGCCATAACCGAGTGACTCATATCCAAATGAGCAGGATGCAACCGGGTTGTCATATCAATGCTATGATTTTGCTCTGCTTGCCGGTCGGCTGTGGGTGCTGTGTGTAAAGCGGCTGTTTTTGGTGCAATCAAGGTGGGGATAGTGGCTTCCCTAATTTATGCTAATGATGAGGTTGTTTTAGGGCTATTTTACAGATTTGCCAAGCTTAGTCTATACCCATTAGGTGAGTGAAACACTGTAGTTGGGTAAGGGTGTGTTTAGGCAAGAGGATGTTTTGAGTCGGAAGCTTTTTTGCGACAAGGCTTTTTTGCTAAAGCAACTGTTGCACAAGGTGATTATCTAGCCCACATCAGCGTGAACCAGATAGCCGTTTTCCAGATAAGATGACGCCTGTTCAGATTGGCCGCCCTCTTGCTCAACGTGACTCGGGTTCAACCGATTTACTCTATATTGAGTATAAGGTTTAAATTAGCTCGACGTTTTGGCCTAAACAGAAACAAGCGCTGTATTGTCATTCATCGAGGCGTTTAAGACAACCGAGCTGACAATGGGCTGCTGCGCAAGACAAGTGACTGGATGGGCGAGACTGGCGGCTGGGTGGGCGGTTTGATGGTTGGCTAGATTGCTGGCTGCATGGGCGGCCTTATTGGCGATGCTGGCCAAATTATATGGCGACAACTCCTGATGCAGATTCACCACATCACCCATGATTAACAGTGCGGGGGTAGGCAGGTTAGCTTGTTGTTGTAGCTCGGCAATACTGCCTAAGGTGCCAATCAACACCTGCTGGGTTGGCAGGCTGGCATGACTGATAAGCGCAAACGGGGTGCTGGCAGCACGGCCTGCTTCCATAAGGCCTTGGGTAAGCTCAGGCAAGCGATGCAACCCCATATACAGCACCACAGTTTGGGTCGGGTCGAGCATCTCTTGATAGGCAGTGTTGGCAGCACCGTCTTTTTTATAGGCGGTGATAAATTTGACGGACTGGGCGCAGTCTCGATGGGTGAGCGGAATGCTGGCGCTACTGGCAGCGGCACTGGCAGCAGTGATACCCGGGATAGACTCAAAATAAATGCCATGGCTGACCACGGTTTGCAGCTCCTCGCCACCGCGGCCAAAAATAAATGGGTCGCCGCCTTTAAGTCGTACCACGCACTTGCCTGCTTGAGCATGGGTAACCAATAGCTCATTGATGTCTTGCTGCGGTAATGCATGATTATTGCGCCGTTTGCCAACAAATATTTTGGTCGCACGCTGATTGCACATATCTAAAATATCTTCGGACACCAAGCTATCATACAATACCACATCAGCTTGCTGCATGACTCGGTAGGCTTTTAAGGTCAATAATTCGGGGTCGCCAGAGCCGGCACCGACCAAATGTACCGTACCCTGTTTAGCGCTGCTTGGTTTAGCGCTGCTTGGTTGCACCCTATCTGGTTTAGTAGAGTTTGATGGATGACCCGACGGTGCATCGCTTAGCGATTTTTGCTCAGCATAGCCCACAATGGCAATACATTGCGGCACAATTTCTGCCCGACCCGTTTCTAGCGCTATAGACGCTAAGGAAGGTATAAAAGGATTTGTCGGAAAACTGGCAGGTGAATGGGTCATGCTGGGGCGCTCCTGGCTGCAAACCACTGGCTTAGGATAGGTCAATCGTATACCCTAAGCTGCAATTGGTATGCCATCAAGCAAACTGATTTACGCATATGCCGCAATCAGCTCATTGATTTGCCCCACACAAGAGCCACAGTTGGTGCCCGCTTGACACAGCTTACCCACGGCGATGGCATCGACACAGCTATGACGGGTAATGGCATCAATGATGATATTTTCGCCCACGCCCATACAGGCACAAACAAGGGGGCCTGGGTCGACATACC
>JAGLBE010000031.1 GCA_018260445.1 Psychrobacter sp. | reverse complement strand
ATAGTGACGCGCTGCGGTGTCATATTCGATGTGCGAGGTGTTAATGGTGATGCCGCGCGCTTTTTCTTCTGGTGCTGAGTCAATTGAGGCATAGTCTTTGGCTTCGCCGCCAAAAGTTTTTGCAGCAACAGTTGCAATAGCAGCCGTTAACGTGGTTTTACCGTGATCGACGTGACCAATGGTGCCTACGTTAACGTGCGGTTTTAGTCGTTCAAACTTGGCCTTTGCCATGAGTAATGTCCTTTTAAATACTAAATAGGGTGGAACAGAGTCAATCAAGTCATCTATAACCATGACCAAATGTTAATGAGCGGCTCTGCCAAACTTATCACTTTTTGTGTTAAAAAATGGTAGTGATGCATAATATAAGATAACTAGACTAGATAACAAGCCCTTGCTAGGTAATTCGTACTAAATTCTTGGTCAATATTGTTAAGCAGCAGCTGCCGATAAACTCAAAAACCATACACAGTGGCAATTAATGGCAATGCATCCTTTTAACCACCACTGTGTTATTTATAAATTAGCTAGCTCTAGCCAAATGACAAGATAGCAACGAGTTATTCGTCGTCATCTTTACCAGAGAAGGTTTTCATAATGCCTTCGGCAACAGACTTAGGCGTTTCGGCATACTTTTGAAACTCCATCGAATAGGTTGCACGCCCCTGTGACATAGAACGCACGTTGGTCGCATAACCAAACATTTCAGCCAAAGGCACTTCGGCACGAATTTGCTTAGTACCGCCTGGCAAATCATCCATACCCTGCACTAGACCACGGCGACGGCTTAAATCGCCCATGATATCGCCCATATAGTCCTCAGGCGTTTCAACTTCAACCTTCATGATAGGCTCAAGCAAAATAGGGTCAGCTTTCATAAAGCCTTTTTTGAAAGCGATAGAACCGGCCATTTTGAATGACAACTCATCCGAATCGACATCATGGTATGACCCATCATACAAGGTGGCTTTAACCCCAACAATAGGGTAACCGGCTAAAATCCCATTTTTCATACGTTCTTGAATACCTTTGTCAACGGCACTATGGAACTCTTTGGGTACCACACCGCCAACAACCTCTTCAGCAAATTGGTAGTCGATACCTAAATCTAAATCAATAGGCTCAAGCTTTATCCAAACATGACCAAACTTACCACGGCCACCTGTTTGACGCACAAATTTACCTTCTTGCTCAACGCTACCACGAATGGTTTCACGATAGGCGACCTGCGGTGCTCCGATGTTGGCTTCAACACCAAACTCACGTTTCATGCGGTCTACTAAAATCTCTAAATGCAGCTCGCCCATACCACTGATGATGGTTTGACCCGATTCTTCATCGGTATGCACTCGAAATGAGGGGTCTTCTTTGGCCAAACGACCCAAAGCAGTCGACATTTTCTCTTGATCCGCTTTGGTCTTAGGTTCAACCGCAAGACTGATAACGGGGTCTGGAAATTCCATACGCTCAAGAGTGATGGCTTCTTTTTCATCACATAGGGTATCACCGGTACCCACATCTTTCATACCCACCAAAGCGGCAATATCACCGGTACGAATTTCTTCAAGTGTTTTTTGCGTATTGGCATGCATCTCAACAATACGGCCAATACGTTCACGCTTCATTTTTACTGGGTTATAAACGCTATCGCCTTGCTTAATCACACCAGAGTAAACGCGAACGAACGTGAGGTTACCCACAAACTTATCATTCATGATTTTAAAAGCAAGCGCTGAGAAAGGGGCATCATCAGATGCCACACGCGTGCCTTCAGTTTCATCTTTGTCATTAAGCACACCGGCAATAGCTGGTACATCCGGCGGCGCTGGCATATAACGGATTACCGCATCTAGCATCTTTTGTACGCCTTTGTTTTTAAAGGCAGTACCACAAAGCATCGGAATAATTTCGTTATTAATGGTACGTTGACGAATCGCTGCATGGATTTGATCTTCGGTGAGCTCTTCGCCTTCTAAATACGCATCCATCAACTCTTCGCTGGCTTCGGCAGCCACTTCAACCAATTTGCCGCGGTATTCTTTGGCTTTATCGAGCAATTCTGCTGGAATCTCACGTTCGTCAAATTGCATACCTTGCGACGCTTCATCCCAATAGATGGCTTTCATGGTAATAAGGTCAATCACGCCTTCAAAGTCATCTTCTTTACCAATCGGAATCACAATCGGTATTGGGTTGCCACCCAAACGGGTTCTCACCTGTTCAACCGCACGGTAAAAATCGGCACCAACACGGTCCATTTTATTGACAAATGCCAAGCGTGGCACTTTATATTTATTAGCCTGACGCCATACGGTTTCAGACTGCGGTTGTACACCGCCCACAGCACAGTACACCATGCAAGCACCGTCAAGGACGCGCATCGAACGCTCTACTTCGATAGTAAAGTCAACGTGACCTGGGGTATCAATAATATTGATACGGTGCTCAGGAAATTGCTTTGCCATACCTGACCAAAAGCACGTGGTTGCCGCAGAGGTAATGGTGATACCACGTTCCTGCTCTTGTTCCATCCAATCCATGGTAGCCGCACCATCATGCACTTCACCAATTTGGTGGCTGACACCAGTGTAATATAAGATACGTTCAGTTGTTGTTGTTTTACCGGCATCAATGTGCGCCGAAATACCAATATTACGATATCGGTTTAGGGGGGTTATACGTGCCATAATCTTTTCCTAATGGAATGTCTTTATAATGTATTGGGTGGTGCGAATCAGTGAGGTATAAAAGAGTAGTATAGTGGTTATCGATGACGTTTTAATGACGTTAAAACCAGCCGCTTCAAACATTTATGGTGCTAATATGGTGCTGAAGCCTTGCGCTGTTGTCTAACTTAATAAAGCAAACTTAGGCACGGCTGGACATTGTTGAATATTGTGGTGCAAATTTGGTCAAGCTAGAGAAACAATCAGCTATCAATAACTAGTTAGGCATTACCTAATGAGTGATTGATAGCCTTTGACGTCAATGAATCCGATATTGATTGTATAAGCAATGGCTTGCTGAATACAAACTAGAAACGGTAATGCGAGAAGGCTTTGTTGGCATCTGCCATACGGTGAACTTCGTCACGTTTTTTCATAGCAGCGCCCTTGCCTTCTGAGGCATCCGCCAACTCGCCCGCTAAACGGTGAGCCATTGATTTTTCAGAACGCTTAGCGGCGGCTTCTGCAATCCAGCGCATTGCCAAAGCAGTACGACGGGAGGGGCGTACTTCCATGGGCACTTGATACGTGGCACCACCAACACGGCGAGCTTTTACTTCAACCATAGGGCGAACGTTTTCTAACACTTCTTCAAAAAAGGCAACCGGGTCTTCGATGTTGCGTTTTTCAGCCACTTGCTCAAGGGCACCATAAACAATGCGCTCAGCAGTGGACTTTTTACCATGACTCATCACATGGTTAATAAATTTAGCAATCGTTTGGCTACCAAATTTAGGGTCTGGTAGAATCTCACGGGTGGCGACGACGCGACGTCTTGGCATAATACATTTCCTTATCTTCAGGGTTGTCTGGCATTCATAGCTATCGACATATTAGGATATTACTTGATAAAATAATGACTTATCTTTCTAGCACCGGTTCATCAAGATAGCTATCAGCCAGCCTTACTGCATGGTGGTATATCTATCCTATAGTGGATATATCTTCTATATCTATAGTAGAAACACCTAGCCCATGCGTAATAGTAATACAGTTTAGTAACTGTTGTTTAGTAACTGTTGTTCAGTGACTGGGTAAGAGTTGTACAATTAAGCAGCTTATCTAAAAGCAGCTTAAGATTTAGGCTTTTTAGCACCATACTTTGAGCGGCCTTGCTTACGATCTTTCACGCCCGCACAATCAAGTGCGCCGCGAACCGTGTGATAACGCACACCCGGTAAATCTTTAACACGGCCACCACGGATAAGCACCACACTATGCTCTTGCAAGTTGTGGCCTTCACCGCCGATGTAGCTCGATACTTCGTAACCTGAGGTTAGACGTACACGGCACACTTTACGCATGGCTGAGTTTGGTTTTTTAGGCGTGGTGGTATATACGCGAGTACATACACCACGGCGTTGCGGGCAGCCTTGTAATGCAGGAACACCGGACTTTTCCTTGATTACTTTGCGACCCTTGCGAATCAATTGATTAGTTGTTGCCATAAGGCATCCTTCTCCCGTTCATTAAATACTAAAAAATAAGCCCGTTAACGCAAACTTACCTTAGCTGCAGTCACTCAAAAGCACTGCCTTTTATCGGCAGGCTTTGCAGAATCTAAGCTAAGTGATACTGAGTAAAGTTAGCGTCAGCTTACCCATTTTTCGGACAGTATATTATATAGATTTAATTGCTAAACTTCAAGTGCCGTCTTTGCAGGGCTATCCGTACGAATCCTAATCGGCAAATTCACTAAATTTAGTCATCAGGCAGTATTCGAAATATTAGTGGCTTGGTTAACCGACCGGACTGCATAACGTCACTGACAATGCGGCTGTAAAATTGTTAACATAGCGCCTCCTTATTTGTTGAATACCCCCTTAACCCTCTACTGTCATTTTAAGGTAAGACCTGTGTCGCCTATTTTTGACCTATTTTTTTCCTTCATCCCTGTACCTTTTTTAACACTACTAAGCGATTCATCTTATGACTGCTAACTCTGATAGCTCTAATAGCCCGAGCGACCAAGCCTTGACAACCCAACAGCCTGATTTCATTAATCCTAATCAAGACACCCGCATCGGGGCAGGCAGCCAAGTTCTGCTGCATTTTGAAGTGTCGCTTGAAAATGGCACGGTGATTGATTCTACCTTTACTCGTAGTGAGCCGGTGAGCTTAATCATTGGCGATGGCAATTTACTGCCTGGTTTTGAGAAGGTGTTAATCAACTTACGCGCAGGCGATACCCGCAGTGCCCATCTTGAGCCTAGCCAAGCGTTTGGCGAGTATAATGCCGATAATATCCAAACCTTTAGCAAAGCTCAATTTGCACTAACGCAGGCAAACCCCGAAATTGGCATGCTGCTAGAGTTTGAAGATAAAGGCAAAAATACGTTGCCGGGTGTGGTGAGTCGTATTAATGAGGATGAGATTGTCGTAGATTTCAATCACCCATTGGCAGGACAAGCGATTTTGTTTAAGGTGCAGATATTTAAAGTCACCCCAGCGGGGCAAACTGGTATTAAACTTATGTAGTCAATTGCGAAAAGATTAGGGTGGGTGCAACATGACATTCAATCCTATCCTTATTTTTACTTATCGCTAAATTTTTAATACAGTTTAGGGCACAAAGACAGGTAAGATAGGTGCTTCTATAAACGGTTCGCAATGTAAACAATGGGTTCATATAATAAGGATTAAACCATGCAATACACACATTTACCCCAGTTAGAGGCTAAGGTCTCCAAAATTTGTTTGGGCACCATGACTTGGGGACAGCAAAATAATGAAGCCGAGGCGCATGCGCAAATGGATTTTGCCCTAAGCCAAGGGGTAAACTTTTGGGACACAGCCGAGATGTATCCCTCACCTCCCGATAAAGATAAACAGGGCGATACAGAGCGTTTTATGGGCACTTGGTTTGCCAAAAACCATAAACGACAAGAGGTGATATTAGCCAGCAAAATATCGCCGATGGGGTTTTTGCGTGACGGCAAAACGCGCTTTAATGCCAAACATATCAGTGCCGCCATTGATGGCAACCTTGAACGTTTGCAAACCGATTATATTGATTTATATCAGCTACATTGGCCTGAGCGCCAAACCAACTTTTTTGGCACGCGCGGCTATACTAAGGATATGGCAAAGCAAGACCTTAGCGAGTTAACGCCATTTTTAGAAACATTGGAAGCCTTAAACGGCGAGATTAAAAAAGGGCGTATCAGAGCGTTTGGGTTATCTAATGATACGGCATGGGGAGTGATGCGCTATGTCTGTGAAGCCGAAAAAAATGGCTTAGCAGGGCCAATCACGGTACAAAACCCGTATAGTTTACTAAATCGTCTTTTTGAGGTGGGCTTAGCAGAGGTGGCGCATCGAGAAAATGTTGGCTTGCTGGCCTATTCGCCATTAGGCTTTGGGGTGTTATCGGGTAAATATTCAGGGGGACGTCGCCCTGATGGCGCACGCTTAACCTTGTATGAGCGTTTTGAGCGTTATATTAATGCCGAAGCCAAATGGGCTACCGAACAATATGCCAACATTGCTGAGGATGCTGGGCTTGATATGGCGCAAATGGCACTCGCCTTTGTTAACCAACAACCTTTTGTCACCAGTAATATTATTGGGGCGACGTCTATCGAACAATTAAAAGCCAATATTGGCAGTATGAATGTTCAACTTAGCGACGATGTGCTCAGCGCTATTGAAGAGGTACACAGATTACAGCCCAATCCAGCACCGTAAGCGGTGATACTGCTTGTTAGCCGCTGTGTGCTTATTAAACGTTGTGTACTTATTAGCCGATGTGTACTAATAGACGTGTTTGACTGTTTAACCTAACTGGCATCGACACCTGTTAGGTCAAATGATGCCAAGTTAGGTCAGATAACGTCTTATTAAGTTGGGCGTTAAGCGGATACACGTTTTAAGACCCGATGATGCAAATCCTCTAAGCCTTGCTGTAGTCGCTGTTGCAATAATTCGGTTAGCTCGTCACGCGTTTTGCCTGCTGGCAATAATGGGGTTAGCGGCAGTACATAGGCGGTTACAGGGTCGCTGTCCATCACTTGCAATAAACTGTCTTTTAGGCTGATGTCGCCGCAATAAGGCACTTTATCATCAAGCTTGCCCTTACTGTTGACATAACAAATCACCATAGGCTGAATGGGTACATTGGCATCCATGGCAGATTGTAACAATTTTCCGTAGATTTTTTTAATCTGTTTGCCGTCGGTGGTAGTCGCCTCAGGGAAAAAGATAATGGAATACCCCTTTTTCAAAAACTCGGCCATTTGTGTTGCCATCGAATTGGCATCACCTGAGCCTCTTTGAATAAATAGCGAGCCGCATACCTTGGCCAATGGGCCAAAAACGGGCATCGTCGCCACCTCTGCCTTCGATAAAAAAAACGCTGGGCTGACACTCCCCACTACCGGAATATCCATCCACGAGATGTGATTTGACGCCCATAATGCATGTGTGGTTGGAATAGGCTCGACGGCAACGATTTCAACCCCAAACGCCTGTGCCATCTTCCGACAAAAGGTTTGAATATAGTACGGCAGTATCTCACGCCGGGGGTTTTTCCAAGCGTCTATGCGTGTTGCAGCGCGATAACCCCCCAGCATAGTCTCTAACATACCATAGACGATTTTGCTACGATTTAGTGGCTTGGTGACGATAGGCGTTAATAGTTTAGAAGGGAAACTGCGTTTTTTATCGCCTAGCGTCTTCTTGTCTCGCTTTTTATTCGCTAACATAGTCTCTCCATTAGTCTTATGAATAGTCTGTGTGACTATTATTTTATATATTTTATGTATTTTATGAATAGGGCATGTATAGGATTGTAGACATCGAAGGAATTATAACGTTAAAGTATAGCAAAGAAAGCTTTTGGGTTATGCGCTGTTCACTGACTTAGTGTTCATGGCGCACATTCATTGGCGCAGCTTTCGTTTAATATGTACGATTTTGTTGCTATAGACTTTAAATTATCGCTCACTAGCGTCATATAATCGTAACAGCTAAACTATGACTAATAGACAAATGTATCAGCGTCGTGCATTAACCATGTGTAATACGTGTAACACGTTCCCTAATGCAATGCACTAGCCCTCGCTAGTATTTACAGGGTCTGATACGCTCTAGTGTTATAGATTATGCAATGACAACCCACACACAACAGATAAAAAGGCGGTTTCTTTGGAGTATTTTGGTAGACATGAAGGTGGTGAACGCGCCATTTTAGTGCATTTAGATATTAGATATTTAAAAGACCCCGATGATTTAGAAGAGTTTAAATTATTGGTCGACTCGGCAGGTGCTCAGCAACTGGGCATCATTACTGGCTCACGTCAAACGCCAGATGCTAAATATTTTGTCGGTACGGGTAAAGCGGAAGAAATTGCGGCTCAAGTTGAGTTGCATAAAGCTGATATTGTGCTTTTTAACCACAGCTTATCGCCCTCGCAGCAGCGTAACCTAGAGAGGGTTTGTCAATGTCGGGTGCTGGATAGAACGGGGCTGATTCTTGATATTTTTGCCCAGCGTGCTCGCACTTATGAGGGTAAATTACAGGTCGAATTGGCGCAGCTTAATCATCTATCCACTCGCTTGGTGCGCGGTTGGACGCATTTGGAGCGTCAAAAAGGGGGTATTGGCTTACGTGGCCCCGGTGAAACGCAGCTTGAAACCGACAGACGCTTACTGCAAGTCCGAGTCAATCAATTAAAAATACGCTTGGAGCGGGTGAAACAAACCCGCGCTCAAGGCCGAGCCAAACGCCAAAAATCTGATGTGCTGACTATCTCATTAGTGGGATATACCAATGCGGGTAAATCATCCTTGTTTAACCGTTTGGTTGATGAAAACATTTATGCTGCAAATCAGCTATTTGCAACGCTTGACCCAACGCTTAGGCGCTTGGATTGGCATGGGGTTGGCCGTGTGGTGCTGGTCGATACGGTGGGTTTTGTGCGTCATTTGCCGCACGAATTGATTGAGTCTTTCCATGCCACCTTAGAGGAAACCTTGGAGGCAGACTTATTGCTGCATGTGATTGATTCCTCAAGCCCCGATATGCACGAACAGATTGTGGCGGTGAAAGACGTTTTGGCCGAAATTGGTAACAAAGTGCCGGTGCTTAATGTTTATAATAAGATTGATTTAACCGGTGAGCCGGCGCAAATTAATTATAGCGCCCCTGATAAGCCAAGCCGTGTCTATGTTTCGGCAAAAGCAGATTTGGGGATGAGCATGTTGCACACCGCAGTGCAGCAACTTTTAACCGGTAAGTTAGATACGTTTGAACTAACGGTGCCTTTTAATGCAGGCAACTTTAAGAATGAGCTGTATCGCCTTGATGTGGTTGAGCAAGAAACCTATGACGAGCATGGGCATGAGGTACTAATCATCCGTTTACCTCGCGAAAAGCTACAACAATTGCTCGGCGAGGCCAATATCCAAGCGGCTGCGGTGTTATCGCCTGAGCAAGCGGCGTTGGTGACCCCTAAACTTGAAGCCTTTGAGCAGCCACAAGTCTTAGCGCAGCCTTTGGAGGATAGCGACTATTTAGCAGCTGAGGATCTAGCAATGGATAATTTAGAGGGTAACGATTTTGAAGCGGATGACTTAGACGTTGATAATTTTGATGTTGATGATTTTGATGTTGATGACTTAGAACTTGATGATCTGAAAGTGAATGATTTTAAAGCCGATAACCTTGAGGCGGATAAATGATGGCGCATTGCGCTTGAAACCCTTAGCCAACCTCATGCAATAACACAGATATAGTCGCCAATATCCTCATTGGGTGCGGGCTGCTGCGTTAAACCATGTTTCATCTGACGAAAATGATACCCTTATGTCTGCTACCAAAACGAGACTTGATAACTCTACTACCCCGCAAACCGCTGCTAGGTTTGAGCCTGCTAACTCTTTGACGCTTGCCATTATGGTGACATTGGCTATTGTGGTAAGCGTACGTGAAACAGCTCTAATCGTTTGCAGCGCTTTGGGTTATGCCAGTGCCGCCAATATTGTGGGTATGATGACGTTATTGATAGCGTTGCTTATTTGTCGGTTCACCATAGGGCTACCGCACTGGTTAACGCAGGCCAGCAATGTGCTATTGCTCGAGAGTGGCTTTGCCTTTTTGCCAGTTTCGGCGGGCGCTGGGTTGTTGGTGTTTGGGTTAGGCGATGAGTTATGGGGCTTTATTATCACTATCCTTATCAGCACGATGTTACCGCTATGGGGCATCGCTAAACTGGCTAATCTGTGGCTGTCGACCCATGACCGCACCACCGTTAAGCCTAAACCCTCAAAGCCGTCAAAGTTGTCAAAGTCGCCAAAGTCGTCGTCACTCTAAACGCAACTGCTATTTAATCCCAAAGGCAGCTACCCAAATTGCTGATATGGATTGATACCAATTGATATGAGCCATAGGTAGCATCAACTCGCCTTTATTTTATAGTTATGACTAGCACCACCCCATCAAACGTTTTGCTACAACATAGACCCTTGCAATGACCCCTTTCGCTCAAGCCTCAGTTGCTCAACTGCCTTTTAGTGCAAGCTACCTTATCGTATTGATGACAATGTTGCTGACCTTGCTAGCGCATGGTATTGCAAGATTATTAGCAAAGCGCATTCGTGGCTTGCCTACTATTATTACAGCGCTCGCTTTGGTCAATCTTTTTTTAGTGTTATTGGGCTGGCCGTATGCACACTATTATGCAGCCGCCAAGCCCGTTTTTGATCATTTGCTAGGCTACGTTACGGTTCTACTGGCAATCCCTTTGGCAACCATGCGCTTTGAGGGTTTGCCCATCAAAAAACTCACGCTTACCGTCATGATTGCCAGTGGCATCGGTGCGCTGCTGCCCATGCTATTGGCCTATGGATTCTCATTGAGTCACGCCACTCTACTCGCCTTTGCGACGCGTTCGGTCACCACCCCCATCGGTTTAAGTATTGCAGAGCTTATTCAAGCGCCTTTAGCGATGGCCAATTTGGTGATTATTGTCTCGGGTTTGCTTGGGGCAACAGGCGCACGGTTTTTACTGGCCGGTATCGAGGATGATAGAGCCAAGGGATTAGCACTGGGCTTAGTGGCGCATGCATTTGGCACGGTAGAAGCTTGGCAAATTAGCGCCACCGCAGGGCGCTATGCCGCTTTTGGCCTTGCAGTAAATGGCCTGTTTACAGCCGTTTGGTTACCCCTATTTTTGGCGGCCGTAGGTTGACTTTTGTTAAGCAGTATTGCAATATTAACCCGTGCATTGGACAACGACACAAGCCTTAACCAACTCTAAAATAGCGGTAAGCTATCGGTTAGGTTTGGTCAAATAATTGTGTTATATTATAAAGAACATACGGCTACACAGCTAGTTTTGGCAACACTGTTGTGTTAAGACGCTATTAAAAGCGGTGGCGATAGCCAAAACGTTTCTACTAAATACTGTATTGAACCCCCTTAATATGCTGTATTGAAATATGCTGAATTGAAAATAGCACTAGCAACACTACAGTAGCGAAAACAGTATCTTTCATCTTTAAAATGACGACAACTATGGTTACGATTATGACGAAGCAACAGTTAACTAACATATTGTCCCGTTCGGTGAGCGTTATCGCGGGCAGTGCTATCCTCTCCTCAACTATATTGGTAGCCCATGCGGGCAATATGTACATTTATAAAGACAAATCGGGTGAGGTACTGCTTACCAATGTTAACCCCTCAGGTAACTTTAATAAATTTACCCAAAAGGTTAAAGTGACGTATTATCCAAGCTCAACGTCGGATACTAGCGATAACCCTGCTTCGGCGTCGACGGCGCCTAGCAACTATGGCAATTATAGCGATTATGGCACCCCGAGCAATAATTCAAACCGTGATGCTTATGATGGCTTTATCCGTGCCTCTGCCAATCGCAATGGTGTAGACCCCGCTTTACTTAAAGCCATGATGCATACCGAGTCGGCTTTTAACCCCAATGCTCGCTCCCCTGTGGGCGCTCAAGGATTAATGCAACTGATGCCCGCCACGGCGCGCCGTTTTGACGTCAATAATCCTTGGAATCCTGCTGAAAATATTGAGGGCTCTGCCAAATATGTGGCATGGCTTAGTAGACGCTTTAATGGTCGACTTGAGCATGTGGTTGCTGGTTATAATGCTGGGGAAGGGAATGTAGACAAGTATGGCGGCATTCCGCCTTTTAAAGAAACCCAAGGCTACGTGAAAAAAGTTTTGGGCCGTTATAATACTTTATATAAAAACGATGCCAGTTTGGCCAATTTGTCGGCGGTACGCTCGGTTAGCGGCACCAATGTGACGGTTATGCCTGCTAGCTACAATGGCAGTATGCCAAGCACTAGCAATTATGCCAGTTCAGCGTTCGATGCCCTACGCTAAACGCTAAGTTTGTCATCTAAAGCTTGGCATCTACCACTTATTATCCAAACTAAGACCAAACTAAGACCAAACTAAGACCATGAATTTTGCTAATAAAAATAGGCCAGTCAATGCATGACTGGCCCTTTTTTATAACGCTTATGATGATTATGACGCTTATGACGCTTGGTACGAAATATCTACCTCAATCGTCTTAGCCCAAACTTAAGCTCTATAGCCTTAAGCCTTAAGCATTAGGATGCAGGCTAACGTTGAGCTCATCAATGGTTTCTACCCAGTTGGCATCCCGCTTCCACTCTTCTTGCAGAAAGGCACGCTGACTGTCTGACCAAAAATGCGCCTTGGTCAATTCCTCTTCTTTTTGTAGCGGATGCTCAGCGATAAACGTTTCGATGGCCTCGTCCGAATTGTCCAAACCTAGCTGCGCAAATAGAGCACTCATACTATATTCTGGTTCACCTAACATCACATATTCCTTTTTTTAGGGTACTGCTTGGATAAGTTGATAATTGACTACGAGCGACGTGCAGCAGCGACAATCTATACGCTACTAAGGCAATAAATGCGCAACCGCATCACGCTCTTCTGTCAGCTCTTGCTGAGTGGCGAGCATTTTTTCTTTAGAAAAGTCTGATGAGGTATCGACGCCTTCTACAATTTGCCAATCGCCATCTTTGCAAGTACAAGGGAAAGAGTAAATCAGGCCTTCAGTAATACCATATTCACCGTTTGAATACACACCCATCGATACCCAATCGTTGTCATCGCTACCCAAAGCCCAAGTACGCATATGCGCTATAGCAGCATTGGCGGCTGATGCGGCAGACGATGCGCCGCGTGCTGCAATGATGGCCGCACCCCGTTTTTGTACGTTAGGGATATAGCTGTTTTCGTACCAATCGCGCTCGACCAAATCTAATGCTGGTTTGCCATTAACGGTACAGGCGGTTAAATCGGGATACTGGGTAGACGAATGGTTACCCCAGATAATCATTTTTTTGATATCGTTTACCGTGCTGTCAGTTTCTTCAGCAAGCTGCGCCATACCACGGTTGTGATCCAGACGGGTCATCGCGGTAAAGCTACGTGGGTCTAAATCGGGGGCGTTACGCTGGGCAATCAAGGCATTGGTGTTGGCAGGGTTGCCCACAACCAATACTTTAACGTCACGGCTGGCCGACTCATTTAACGCTTTACCTTGGGCAGAAAAAATAGCGGCATTGGCTTCGAGCAAGTCTTTACGCTCCATGCCCGGGCCACGTGGGCGAGCCCCAACCAAGAGTGCATAGTCGCAATCTTTAAAGGCAACACTGGCGTCGTCTGTTTGCACAATGCCTGCCAACAATGGAAATGCACAGTCTTCAAGCTCCATCACCACGCCTTTTAGGGCATCGAGTGCCGGAGTGATTTCTAAAAGCTGTAAAATAACTGGCTGATCTTGGCCTAGCATATCACCTGCAGCAATACGAAATAGCATGGCATAACTGATATTGCCAGCAGCACCGGTCACGGTCACACGAATAGGTTGTTTCATTTAATGCTCCTAGGGGGCTATTTGAGTAGTGGGTTATTTGAGTCTTAATAACGGTTAACGAAAGTTAAAACAGAGGATAATAAAGGTAACAGGGGATACAGTGTTTAAGCTGCTGCAATAGTAGCACCTTTCAAAACTTTGCTCAAACCTGAAACGTCACCCAGTTACTCACCGATTTGCTAAGCTTGGTTATTTGGTAGATTTTAGTAGGCAGTAGGGTACGTTAGCGCATTAACCGCCGGCTGGGATGGCGCGCATACGCTGCGAGATTGAGAGGTTCTCACCCAATAAGCTACTATAAATAATGGTGTTTTCGGTGACTCGTTTGACGTAGTTTCGGGTTTCGGGATAGGCGATGGTTTCAATGTATTGGTCGGCGTCTAAGGTGCCGTAGGGCGGCTGCCAGCGTCTGGCTTTGCTAGGCCCAGCATTGTAGCCTGCGGTTGCCAATATCGGGTGAAAATCTAATTTTTTTAGGATGTCGCCCATATACCAAGTGCCATAACGGATGTTGGTATCGCCGCTGTTGGCACTGCTCTCATTATAGGCGTCACCTAGGCTACGGGCAATATATTTGACAGTGGCGGGCATAATTTGCATCAGCCCACTTGCGCCCACCCCTGAGCGTGCTGAGGTGATAAATCGGCTTTCTTGACGCATGATGCCATAAGCCCAAGCAGGGTCAATATTGGCCTGCGCACTGTAGCGAACCACTGCATTTTGGTAGGGCATAGGATGCGATAAGGCATAGCTTTTGATGCGCTCATCAAGGTTGATGGCGTAGACAGCTCGGTCGAGCCAGCCTAAGTCATACGCTCTTTTCGCCGCCGCAATGATTAAGGCGTCATCGTTATTTTTGAGGGCTTGTTGCACCGCCCAGTTCCATTCCCGGTTGGCAAAGCTGCGGTCGGCGTTGGCCGTATATAAGGCAAAAGCACGTGCAAAGTTGGGGTCTTGCATGACTCGATTGGCGTCACGACTGGAAATATTGGGCAAATTTTTGCCGCCATGTTGCGATACGTCAAAACGTTGCCCAAGCTTGTCTTGGGCTAGTAGGCCATAATAGTCATTATGGGTGGCCAAACTTTTATAGATGGTTTGTGCCAAGCCTTTTTTGGTAGCGTCGCCAGATTTGTCATAGGCGCGTGCCAACCAGTATTGCCACATTGGCTCTTTTTGGGTCGCCGACTCCATATTGCCAATCGCATGAATCACATCACTCCAACGGCTAAAGCGTATGGCAGCATGGGCGTAATCTTCGGCTTCCTCATAGTTAAACGATTCGCCTAAACTATTTCGAAACCAGGTGACCGCCTCATCACTAAAGCCATCGTCGGTATTAAAATTCATCCGCTTCACCGCTAAAATGCGATAGGCATAGCGACGGGTGGCGTCACTCAGTAACTGTTGGGCGCGCCCATTGTCTTGACGGATATCAAAATCCAGTTGCATCGCCGCTTCACGGTATGATTTATCGGCAATGCGCCCTAGGGTATACAAATACAAGTATTGGTTTTTCTCGCTATAAGGCTCATTCGCCAAACGGCTTAAAAAACTGTTGCTATCTTGCTGGATGGCCCCTAAATCGTTATAACTGATGGGGATACCAAGCGATTGGGTCAGCACCAAGATATCGCCGACTTTGCCCACCCGCAGCATCCGCTGTAGGCGAGCCAGTTTATCGGCTTTATTAATCATCGGGTTCGCCGCCATCTCGGTAGCCAACTGCGCACATAACGCCGGCTGATCTTTGGTGGTGAGCCACACGTCCGGCTTTAATACCAAGGCACGCATCGTATCGCCGCCATGGTTAAACCCTAACCCGATGGCACAGCGCTCGCTATCGTCCGCATTGGTAATCAAATTAGCGACTTGGCGTACTGCCAGATAATCGCCCTCACGCGCTTTGGTTTCGGCATAATCGGCTGCCAGTTTTTCGGCCATCACACTGCCACTGTATTGACGCACAAACTGACTAACCGCCGCAGCGTTTAACGACGATATATGATTGTTTA
>JAGLBE010000030.1 GCA_018260445.1 Psychrobacter sp. | reverse complement strand
TTCTAAGAAACCTTGTTATTAGCATTGACTGGGGTAGCAGTATCGGACCCGGTTAATGGAATCGTTAACTCACCCATAACGCCGCCATCGGCAGTGGGATTAATCGCCCCCAGATTAGCCACGATGCCCTGCTCGCTTAAGGTGCGCTGCATGCTGTCTAAATCTTCACGGCGTGTGGCCGCCAACACCATAGCAATATCGCTATCACTCCAGCGCAGCGATTGCGCCACTAAATTGGACTGCTTAATAATGGGCGCTACTTTATTTAAGGTATTGATTTGGGTTTGCTGCGCCACTTGTCCACTTAACAAACGCGGCTGCACCTGTGCCACCACATTGACTCTTGGGTTTATACGCTCGTCTGCAAACCAACTGGAAAACTGCGCATCAATCGCCGCTTTGGTGGTGCTCACTGCTTGTTGATACTGGTACCACTGTAACCCATCGGCGGCTATTTGCATAACACCGGCTAATAGCAATACGCTAGCGGCGAGTGTCAGATATGGCGAGGCCAAGCGAGAACGCTTGGTTTCAACAAAGTTAAGGCCGTGTTTATTAGGCGTGCTTAAAGGCATTAAGGTGAGCGTCGATGGCGTTAGCACAATACCATTATCATCACAAATGTTTTGTAAATCGTGCAACGCATTAATGGCAATGCTATTTCTATTACTATTACTATCGTTACCTTGAACGTCATGGCTACGCTCATTGCCGACTTCGCTGTCTGTGTCTGTGTCTGTGTCTGTGTCTGTGTCTGCGTCTCTGTCTCTGTCTCTGTCCGTGTCTGCGTCTGCGTCTGCGTCACTATAGTCGTTGTTATTAGTTTCAGCGGCTACAGGTGGCTCATTTAACGAGTGTTCGGCGGTTAATACCACTATTTCTTCAATATTGACCAACAATTTTGGCAATAAAGAGAGGTACGCCATTGCCACCCCATGCGCCGCCGAATAGCGCATTAGCAGGGTTTGAAAATCTTGATACAGCACCGCCTCGCCGCCAAGCTTAGCGTCCGGACTGGGTAATAATGTAAAGTCTGGCAGTAAAGCGGTGACGTTAAACCCTGCCAGCTGCGCCCCTTGTTGCCATTGTTCGATGTCATTGGCACCAAGCGCGTAAAAATATTGTTTTGCCCCGTGGCTGATATGGCGTACCCGTAGCTGCTCAACGGGCGTTAAGGCCAAGTCTTCAAAGAGATATTGTTGCCCCGATATCCCAAGCTGCTTGAGTTGGCTATCGCTTAAATCATTGCTTAACGTGAGCGCCATTTGGGTGGGGATATACAGGCACACCTCTTTATCATGGCTGCGATTGCCAATGGCGCTATGGCTGACAAACGTACTTAGGGCTTGCCAGCCGTCCACCGTCGTCCAGCGCTGTTGCTGTGCTGTCCACACTCTAAACGCACCTTGCTGTCGCACCAACCAAACATGAATCACAGTCGCTTCCTGAAAAATGCCGCTTAAAAGGGTTGTTTGAAAATAGATAAATCCTAGGGATCACTCACCGAGCATAGGCTAAGCTTAAAGGCTATGCTTAAAGGCTATTATTAAAAGCTATTGTTAAAAGCTATTGTTAAAAGCTATGCTTAATAGCCAAAATAGAGCTTGTTTACGGCTGCTTGGGCACCACTTTGTCAATCTCATCGCCCATATCCGGTGCAATAAAATCAGCCTCGATAACACGAGCCTCGCCAAGCGCAAAGGGCTGCGGGCTACTCCCAGTTAATAAAGCGGCAAGATGCGCCACAATGGACATATGACAAACCACCACAATACAATCGCCCTCGACATCGGCGAGCGTTTTTAAAGCCTGCGTTGCATCATCTGCTGGGGTAATGTCGTTATGCACGCTAACGGGCGTGTCGGGCGCATGGCTGGTAAAGGCCGCGAGCGTCTGCTGGGCTCTGCTATACGGGCTGACGACAAATCTATCTGGGGTATACTTGGCTAAAATGTGCTGCGCGGTCTCTTGCGCTTGCTTGCGCCCAAACGCGGTTAGTTGGCGCTCGCTGTCTTGTTGGGTTTGGCGCTCTGCCTCACCGTGACGTACCAATATGATTCTCATCATCCCCTCCTGTTGCTCGTCGCTAAGTTTTTTATCGTGTCATTAATTTTTAGGAATATTTAGGACTTACGCAAAATATCATTGAACAGTGTTATAAAATGACTGGTAATTATTTTTGAAGCGGCTTCGCCCTACCTTTAGACGATTCAAGAATGATTGCCAGTCGTCACATTTTTTGAATATGCGTAAGTCCTCATATTAATATTGTCATTGTAATTAATAGTGTTAGCCTATTTACTGCTCAACCTCTATATCATCACTTAACTGTTTATTTAATGCCTCATTGCTATAGTCATGCGGCATCACAAACTCGACATCACTTCTAAACCCTGTTTCCATTAAATTTAAGGCCACACCCAATGCTGCTTCGCCCTCATAAATTGCCGCATAAAGCGCATGGGTAATTGGCATATAAATGCCTAACTTGGTGGCTTTATCGTGCACTTGCTGAATGGTATTGACCCCTTCCGCCGTTTGCCCAAGTTTTTTGATGGCGGCATCTAAATCGATACCCTTACCCAGCATATTGCCAATACGATAATTACGGCTCAGCTCCGAGTTACAAGTGGCATATAAATCGCCCACCCCCGATAGGCCCAAAAAGGTCAGTGGATTGGCGCCAGAGGCCGCCCCAAATCGGCTCATCTCAGCCAAGGCACGGGTTAGCAGCATCGCTTTGGTGTTCTCGCCAACATTGTAAGCAGCGGCCATTCCCATCGCAATGGCATATATATTTTTCAGCGCGCCGCCAAGTTCGACGCCGCGAATATCATCGGCAGCAAACACCCTAAAAAAGGTGCTGTGTAACGACGCTTGCACCGCATGGCGAAGTGGTTGCGATTGGCTCGCAATCACAGCCGCTGAGGGCATATTTTGCATAATCTCTACCGCCAAATTGGGGCCAGACATCACCCCATAATTAACCTCGGGCAACTCATCGGTAATAATATCACTCATCAAGGCAAACGTATCCTTCTCCATCCCCTTGGTGAGCGAGACGATAGACTGACCGGTAATAAAAGGGGCTATTTTTTTTAGGATTTCTCTAAAGGCAGAGCTTGGCACCGCCACAAAGATAATGTCTTTATTCTGCACCGCCGTTTTTAAGTCGTGTTCAAACTTTAGGTGCTCATCAAGCGCAAAATCGGGCAAATATTTTTTATTGACTCGGGTTCTTTTTAAGGCGCGCACAGTGCGTTTGTTACGTACCCATAGTGTCGAGTCGCACCCATTGCGGGCGGCTAAATTGGACATGGCGGTGCCAAAGCTACCACCGCCCAAAAACGCGAGGCGCAGTTTATGCGACGGCAAGGTTAAATCGGCCTGACTCGTGACAGCCTCTTCTTGTTGCTGGGCATTGCGTCTTAATTTTCGCACCTGCTGCGCTTTTTCTAATAAACTGGATAAGACGCCTGATTGTGAGCCTGCGGCATTGCTGTTTTGACTGGTCTGGCTGGTCTGGTTGTCATCGCTACCCACCGCATTGTCTTGGTGATTGCCGCTGAGGTCGGTTTGCGAGGTATTATCATTAGTACTCGCCTCATTATCGGCATCGGCAGTGTTTTTAGCAGTGCTGTTAGATTTGCTAGCACTAGCAACCTTGCCCGCACTGCCCCTGTTACTTTGACTGTCGTCTACTGCTATCGCCACGGCTGCATTCGTTTGGGTGGCCATTGCACCGCTTTTAAGGTCGCTTTTATGCCCATCCTTATTGTTAACCGCTGCACTGCTATTATCAAGATTGGTATTGTTATTTGTGTCTTGCTTGCCCAATTGGGCGGCAAGCGAGGCGGTCAGCTTATTGGTTAACGTATTTTTGGGCAATTTCATTGGCAGTCCTTTTTCACCTAGTCAATAAGGATTTAGCAAAGCTTCATTAAAGTAACACAATGTGGATCTTGTCGGTCATGACCCTATTCTAAATCATTGGCAGTAGGAATACTGTAACCTAGTCTGATTCTTCTAATTTGATTCTTCTAATCTTATATACTCTAGCCTAACTCTCAATGCTAAGGCTCAATGCTAACTCTCAATGCTAAGGCTCAATACTAAGGCTCAAAACGAATAAAGTCGGCGGTGTCGATGTCTTGGCGTGTGGGCATATCGCATAGGCTGGTGCCAGTATAAATAAACGCCGTCACATAATCCTCCTCCCCCACGTTAAAATAGGCCTTAACCGCAGGCTCATTGGCCAGCAGCCCCGTGCGCCACACCGTACTAAACCCTTGCGCCTTTAGCGCCAGTATCAAGTTTTGCACTGCCGCACCCACACTTAGCATCTGCTCAAAGTGCGGCACTTTAGGGTGCTGTTGTAGCTTGGTGACCACCGTAATAATAACGGGCGCTCGCAGCGGCATAGCGGCTGTTTTTTGCTTGGTTTTCTCACTCAGTTGTTCGCCGTCACGCTCTGCTTTAGCGTTTTCAGCCTCTACGAATGCTTGACCTAATGCACGGCGAGCTTGGCCTTGGGTAACAATAAAACGCCAAGGTTGCAATTTTTTATGATCCGGTGCGGTCATAGCGCAGGCAATGGCCGCTTCGATTTGATGCGGTTTTGGGGCTGGCAGATTAAGATTGCCAATACTGCGCCGTGATTTTATCCAGTTAATCACTTGCTCATCGGTCACTTTGGCGTTTGAATTAGCTGCGCTGGTTTCGATATGAGGGCTTTCGGTTAGGTTCTGAGCAAGGTTTTGGCCATCACCTTGAGTGCCGTTTTCGCAACTGCTTGGCAACGTATGAGCGGCCTGCTTTGCAGTGCTTTTAGGGTAAGCGTGCTCTTTGGTTATTAATGTAGATGGTTTTGACATTGCTAGTAAACCCCTGTGTCTCTTATCTTTATTAAACAATTATGATGCATACTGGATGGGATTAAGCCATGCAACTTGTCGCAAAGTCGCTAAATTGGCGTCACAGGCGCAGTCACATCAGCATTTTGGCCACGGTGGCGCATAAAATGGTCTAACAATACAATGGCGAGCATGGCTTCGGCTATGGGTGTGGCGCGCACGCCGACGCACGGGTCATGGCGGCCTTTGGTCAGCATCTCCACCGCATTGCCGGTATTATCGATACTTTTGCCGGGCGTGGTGATACTAGACGTTGGTTTTAAGGCGATGCTTACTTTAATATCCTGCCCTGAGGATATGCCGCCTAAAATACCGCCGGCATGATTGGCCGTAAAGCCCTTTGGGGTTAATTCATCTCGGGCAATATGCCCAAACTGCCCCGCCACACTCATGCCGTCGCCAATTTCGACCCCTTTCACGGCATTAATGCTCATCATGGCATGGGCAATATCGGCATCGAGCCGGTCAAACACTGGCTCACCCAAGCCCACTGGCATATGTTGCGCAATGACTTCAAGCTTAGCGCCGCAGCTACTGCCCTCTTTACGTAAGCGATTAATCAAGGCTTCAAAACGAGGCAAGGCGGCAGGGTCGGCGCAGAAAAACGGATTGCTGTTGACAAAATCCCAATCAATGGCGCTAGGGTCTTGCAAGCTAGCAAATTCATCGCCCATTTGCACCACATGGCCGTGAATTTGAATACCCAAACGCTCGAATAAATACTTTTTGGCAATCGCCCCTGCTGCTACCCGCATCGCCGTTTCACGGGCAGAGGAGCGGCCGCCGCCCCGATAGTCACGAAAACCATATTTCATGCTATAGGTATAATCGGCATGGCCAGGGCGAAAAGTATCTTTGATATCGCTATAGTCTTTGGATTTTTGATTGGTGTTGCGAATGAGCAGGCCGATAGAGGTGCCCGTGGTTTTGCCCTCAAACACGCCCGATACAATTTCCACCTCATCGGCCTCACGGCGCTGGGTGGCAAACTTTGAGGTGCCCGGCTTGCGCCTATCCAAATCGACCTGAAGATCGCTGCTTGCAAGCAATATGCCTGGCGGTATACCATCCACAATTGCCATTAGGCCTGCGCCATGCGATTCGCCACATGTGGTGACTCTAAACACTTGCCCTATACTGTTTCCTGCCATATTGTTCTCACTTCATTCTTTTAGTATGTTAATGGCATCCATTCGACCAAGACTATGTTTAACCCGAACCACCTTTACAAAATCCGCTAAGCTTTTAGCAAAGCTATCAAACGGATAATTGCGCCACTTGCGCCGCAAACAAGGCTTGGTTATCACGCAGTTGACGATATTCCATGGCAAAGATACCACTGCCGCCATTGGCAAAAGTGAGCCAATTAAAGTCAATCGTGGGATAGCTTTGCCGCAGCGCCCACTCACTTGCGCCCACTTCGCAAATCAGCAAGCCATCTTGGGTCAAATAATTGGCCGCATCATGTAATATATGATGCACCAAGTCAAGCCCATCCTGCCCTGCTGCTAAGGCATGCTCGGGCTCGTGCAGAAATTCGGGCGGTAAATCGGCCATGATAGCGGCGTCGACATAAGGCGGATTGGTCACAATCAGCTCGTATTGGTGCTCTTTTGGCAACTTGGCAAATAAATCGGACTCAATTAGGTTGATTTGATGCTCTTTACCGTGATGCTCCACATTAAGTGCGGCGATTTCCAGCGCATTGGTATCAATATCGGTGGCATCCACCAACGCATTGCTAAACCATGTCGCTAGGGCAACGCCAATACAGCCCGACCCGGTACATAGGTCTAAAATACGCTCAGGCTGCGGCAATTGTAGGGCCTCTAGGCCATGCAAAAAGAAATTGGGCAATTCTGGCGTAGAGTCTGAGGCAAGTGGCTGCGCCTTAGCGTCGGTTTCAAAATAAGGATAAAATTGCTGGCGAATGAGCTCGGCGATTGGCGAGCGGGGGATTAATACCCGCTCATCCACATAAAACGGCAAGCCACAAAAATAGGCTAGGTTGATAAGATAGCTTAGCGGTTGGCGCTCTATAATTCTGGCTTGTAGTAAGGACAACACCTCCCCTTTTTCGGTTGGGGTCAGGCGGCAATCTAATATTTGCTCATCGGCTGACCAATCTAGCGACAAGGTGTGAAGCACTATCGCCGCGGCTTCTGCAAAAACATCGGTCGTGCCTTGCGCCACGACAATGTCATAAGCCCGCAATTGGCTGACACAAAAGCGGATAAAATCACGGATACTGTGCAGGTACTGCGCCGCCTCTTTGCAATCGGTGAGTAACGACTCATACTCGGTATCAAATTGTAGCGACGTTGACACGGGCGGCTGTGGCGGTTGCGTTGCATTTACAGCTACAGCATTGTTGATTGAGCTTGCTGACTGTTCTGGGTTTGCTGAAGGTTCTGAATGTATTGGCATAACAAGGACACAATCCGAATAAGTAGAAAATGGGTTGCTGGCGCTGACAGGGCTACGCTGATATCTCCATTATAAAGACTAACGGCGCTGATATCTACGAGCATATCTAGCATATCTATAGTGGTGTGGGGGTTGATAGCTAAATTAGAAGACGCTTTGTGCAAACTGTCCAAAATCTTACTGCATATTTGCTAAAAAATAGTGGCCGCCAGTGCCAAGGTCGAATTATCCAGCACGCCTTTATCCAGCATACCCTAACATGGGATTGCTTTTTTCAGAATAAATATCATAGGCTTAACGTCACAATTGTTACTACAGGTTTAGGATTTGTGGTAGATATTGTCAGTTATCTATTTTAACCGCATAATAGGCCTATCTTTTTTATCGAGAAACCCTAAACGCTATGACAGACCCCATGACTGCTCACATTGTCTCATTAAAAATACAGCCGAGACCCAAAACTCGGTTATCCACTTTGGCGCTTGCTGTATTCGGCTTAACTTTGAGTATGACCGCCTTAGCCGAGCCGACTACGCCGCCGTTATTTACCAATGCGGATATTGCTAAACCGACTCATATCCAACGCAGTCAAAAGGTAGCTGGGTCAACCAACCTTGATGGCATGACAAGACTACAAACTAAAAGTGTACAAATTAAAGCAGCAGATACCTCGATAACGGATAGGGTAGCCCAAGAACTTTTGGCACAACAACAAGCCGATGGCGAAACAGGCGAGGCGGTTGCAGCGCCAAATAGTCCAAATAGTGATGTTGATACGGATAGTAGTCTTGATGGTGGTGTCAAAGAATCCGTCACTGCTACCGCACCCTCTACAAACGCTGATGCTATTGCCAGTATTATCCATAGGGATGACGCTATGAATAATACTCGTGATGGCCAGATTGACCATCAGATTGACCATCAGATTGACCAGGGTAAGCCGACACCAACGGGTAAAACCCGGATTATCACCAGTTTGTCGGATTATGAAAATCAGGTCAATAGCGCCACTTGGTCGCCTAATATGCGTAAAAATACGGCCATGACCGTTAAAATCCAAGCACTGCTTGGATGGAACCATGCCTCGCCCGGCCCCATTGATGGCGGCTGGGGCATGAACAGTAAAAAAGCCCTTGCCAACTTTCAAGTGATGCAGCATTTGCCAGCAACGGGTAGCTTAAATACTGCTACGTGGCAAGCTTTGACCAAGAATATTGAGCAAGATAGACCGGCGTTAACTGAGTACAGGTTGACCGAAAAGGATGTCAATACAAACTTTATCGCTATGCCTGCCAGCACCGAGGCCAAATCCAAACTAAAAGGGTTGTATTACCAAAACATTAAAGAGATGTTGGGCGAGCGCTTTCATATGGATGTACGATACCTTGAGAAGCTCAATAAAGGCAAACAATTTGTTGCGGGCGATACCATTACGGTCATTAATGTTGGCAATCCCTTAAAAGCATCGGTGAATCGAATCGTGGCTAATAAGGCTGAGGAGACTTTATATGCTTATCATGATGATACCTTGGTCGCCACTTATCCCACCACGGTCGGCAGTAGCGACACGCCCTCGCCGCAGGGCACGTTTAAAATTGTAAACAAGGTTAAAATGCCTTGGTATAAAGCCACGGTGGGCGATGGTGCGGATAAAAAAGTGTATATGCTAGCGCCGGGCCCTAACAACCCCGTGGGCGTGGTATGGATGGGGCTGTCTAAACCCTCGTATGGCATCCATGGTTCGCCCTCGCCTGAAGGAATTAGTCGCCAAGCTTCGCATGGTTGTATCCGTTTGACCAATTGGGATGTGATTGAGCTGTATGCCAATATCGAAAAAGGGGCGACGGTTGAGTTGACTTAAATTAGCCCTTCAGTCATCCTAAGTGTTTTGGGCTATTTGCGTCGTCACTAAAATAAACACGTAAGCTATCATGAACATGAGGATTGTATGGGCAAACATTTAGGTTGGATGGATCGGGCTATTGTGATGTTTGATAGCAGTTTACGGGCAGTGGTGCCTCATTCGAATCAAACAGCGCGGCCATTGCCTGTCTCATCAAAGGCTATGCCAGAGCTGTCGATTACCGAGTCGCGCCATGTGGCAGGGCTCATGCGCATCAACCATACGGGCGAGGTTTGCGCCCAAGGCTTGTATCACGGTCAAGCCCTTACCGCAAAAAGCGCAGACATTAAACAGGCGATGCAGCATTCTGCCAAAGAAGAGGTCGACCATTTGGTCTGGTGTGAAACCCGCCTTGATGAGTTAGGCAGCCATCCTAGTGTGTTTACCCCAGTATGGTACGGTCTGTCATTTGGCTTGGGGGCTGTAGCTGGTTTAATATCGAACGAGTTTAGTATGGGCTTTGTGGCCGAAACCGAAGCGCAGGTGAGTGAGCATTTAGAAGACCATATTGCCCAATTGCCCAAACAAGATACGCGCAGCCAAGAGATACTGGCACAAATGAATATTGAAGAGTTAGCGCATCGGCAAACGGCTTTAATTCATGGTGGCCAAGCGTTGGCTGCTCCGGTCAAAGTATCTATGCGCTGGATGGCCAATCGCATGAAAGGGCTGGCGTATGATTTATAACCCTTTACCTTTTAGTTGCTTTTTACTGATTTTAGTTGCTTTTTACTGATTTTAGTTGCTTTTTACTGATTTTAGTTGCTTTTTACTGGATAGTGCGGCTTTTATTCTGTTTATCATTACGACTGTTTCAATGTGTCAATGTGTCACTGAATGTATCACTGAATCACGGCGACGGCACACCTATTTTACTGCACACCTATTTAATAGTTAAACGTTTCATTTAAGGAAGATATCATGATTAAAACCCTACCACGCCTACTCGCTTTAAGTCTTATCGCTGCAAGCGGCTACGCCATGGCTGCCGATGACGCTAATTTTAAAACTTATGCCGATGGTGCAGGCTCTAATGCCCATAAAACGGTACCGAGTGCTCGTATCTCCACCACGCGGCGTATCGTCTCGTCAAACAACCCAGACAGTCCGAAGTATGCAGCGGTTACTACAGCGATTGCTAGCAATAACTTAGGCACCGCTACGACCCCTACTGACTTGAACACGGGGGGCCATGTCGCCCCTGCCCCCGGTAATACGAGTAGCACTTCTAGTAACACTGCTAGTCATACAAGCAGCGTAGCAGGCAACCTTGCCACTGACCCGCTGTTTAATGCGCCGCAGTTAAGCGGCACAGGTCTGAGCGGTTTGCCAATGCCAGCGGTGCAAATTAGTAACGTCGATTACCTTACTACGGTGATGATTCCAACGACTCGATTGCAAAGCGGCGCAACGCTTGATGTCAGCTTATTGGATGATTTTATTGCCGATATTAGCCCAAGCGCTCGGCACTATCCGCCTAATTTTCGTACAGTAACAAAACAGTATTTTAGCAAACAAAAATTAAAAGAGCTGGAGGCGGTGTTACGCCCATATGCCGAAAACCCCAATGCGTCTTATGAGGTATTGCTAAGAGCGGCCAAGCTTAACAGCATGGGGCGCAATTTAAACCTAGGCTCAGACTATGCGGTACGCGCCAGCAATTATGTGGCCAAAGCGATTGAGCGCCAACCGAGCAGCGCCGAGGCAAACTTCTTGTATGGTATGATGCTATCTGAGGGCGGCGGCTTTGAAGAGAGTAAAAAGTATTTAAACAAAGCGGCGGATCAAGGCTACACTGAAGCTGAGCAAAGCTTGGCACAAGCCGAAATATTAACCGATAATCGCTCTGGAGCATTGGCACGCCTGCAGCGTTTGCAAACACAGAACCCTAGCAACACAATTTTGCAGCAGCAGATTAAAATCGTGCAAAATGGCGGCTATTATATTTGGGATTTGCCGGGTAGATAAGGTCTGTTTGTTTGTGCAAATATGAGGACACCAAGCCCTATGCCTTATGGTTATCGAACGCGTCTTAATCAACCCAATCCTAATAAACCTTATCTTTATCGACCACCCAGTCGTTATCGAGCTAGTCACCCTATAGCCAGGTTTATGCCCACACTAAGGCTTAGCACTGCCTTAATGCTGGGTACATTGGGGGGCGTGTCTTGTAGCAGCGTCTCTATCAATGAGCGCGCCGTCCACCAAACCATCGAAAAACAGCGTGGCAATGTGGTCACCCAAAACCAGCTGAGTCGGCGCACGACTTCAAGGTTGCTGTCGGCGGGTATCGAGCCCAACGACTGCATTTCAGGCTTTGACGTGTGCTTACAGACGTTAAATGACAATATTATCAACGAAAACAGCCGCGACTCATTGGCGTTATTTGCCGAATTACAACTGGCGAAAGTGAAAGAGATTTCGGCGAGCGAGCAGTGTCAAGTCGTCATTGCTAGAGCGCCGATAGACCCCTATTATGCCAATGCCCCCATACCCCAAGTACAGCAAGATGAAAACAAGCAGCAATTAAAGGACTGCCGAGACAGTTACCGTGCGCACACGCTTGCGGCGTTAAGATACAGCTATGCCTATTTATTTTATGATGAATTACAAGCGGGCGACGCTCAAACACCCGCTCCTACTGCCCCCACCCGCCCAGCCGATATTGCCGCTAATGCGCCGCCGCGCTATCTGTCCAAAGACCTCGATATTCAGACCCAAGATGTGTATGAAGCGGCGACCAATGCGTTAATTAAACAGTTGTACCATGAGCGCGACCATCTTGATAATCTAGATAATAGCGTCAAGGTGACTCAGTATTCTACCACCGGTCTGCTTGATTCTACGGCGGCAAGGATAGCGGCGCAGAATCAACCGCAAGATAGCGACCATATTCGCTTTGGCGACGACGTAAAATTGCTTAATATCACCTTTACGCCGCCTGTGAATAGCGGCAAGAAGCTTGATGGCAATGTCAATAGCCATGTTAATACCAATGTTAATACCAATGTCGATATCAATATTGATGTCGATGTCAATAGTCACATCAGCAACAATAACAATAACAGTAACAGTAAAAAAGACGGGCTCGAAGTCCGTCATAAAGAGCCTATTACAGACAACGAGCCTGTATCGATTGATTTGTATTTGCCCAACGAGCCTGAGTATCTACAAAATGCACCGGGGCACAATCACCGCATCAATGGCTTGTATGCCAGCCATGATTTAAACTTCTCGGGGCTAAACAGCGTCAGCCAACGCGAGGGCATTGGCGTCAGCTATGTCACCCTGTTTGAGGGTCGCCTTGATTCGTCCGTTATCGGGCTTTTAAAAACCAAAGGGCGTGATTTTAACGAGAGCGACCCGAAAAAGCGCATCCATCTGACCGGTAATGTGCTGGTGTCGGGCGTGGTCATACCCGAAGGTCATACGCTACAAAGCGTGTTAGACAGTCACAACTTTGCAATTAAACTGTATAACCCGCATCATACCGAAGCCGTTGATATTTTAGGCAAACCTTATTATCTAGCGGCTAACTTTTCGGCCAGTTATGGGATGTGGTTGGCGGAAAATGGCCTTGATAACTTGGGCTATTTTACCTTGCTTGGCAAACAACAGGCACTATTGCTGCCGCAGTTGTATATGCTAGAGCCGTATGACCCCAATAAACGTATTATCATCATGCTGCATGGCTTGGCTTCTAGCCCGGCAACTTGGGTGCGCGTCACCAATGACATTTCTAACGACGAAACCCTGCGAAAAAATTACCAAGTTTGGCAGGTGTTTTATCCCACCAATATTCCAATATTAGAAAACCGCTATCAAATTCAGCAATTAATAGAGACCGCCTATCAGCAAAATGACCCCAATGGCGTTAATCCTGCGAGTAAGCATAGCATTTTAATCGGTCATAGTATGGGCGGGGTGATTGGGCGGATGCTGGTCTCTAACGACAATTTAGAAACCAAAATCAATGCTTTAGATAAAGCGGCAGGAAACTTGCAGTTAAGCGCCCTGATTAAAAACCAAATTAATGCGCAAAACATCCAAAACCGGCTGCATTTACAAAAACTTGCGCCGGTGGACGAAGCCATTTTTATCTCGGCGCCGTTTCGAGGCACCGACTTTGCCGATCGCTGGTTTACCCGCTCGTTACGCCGCATCATTCAATTGCCGCTTGGCTTTGTGCAGACCATTACCGGCAACCTTGCCAATATTGCCACCGAGGGTGAATTGACCACAAATCCTTTAGGGGCCTTATATTTGCAAAATGGTGCCAGTCAGCTCAGCGATAAATCGTCCTTTATGCAGCTGACTGCCGATTTAAACATCGCCGATGGGGTAACTTATCACACCATTATTGCCAAACAAGACTCTGATTTATTGCAAGGATTACAACAACTGAAAATTGCTACTGCGCCACAAACGCAATTATCCACCTTGCCCACTACGGTTAAAGTTGCCACCGATGCGAATAATACCGCAACATTGATAACAGCGGCTAAAGTACCGGCTACTTTTAAAAATCGGAGCTTGGCGCGCAGAAGCGCCAATTACCCCACTTATTTAGGCAGAGTGACTCAAGATGTCGAGCAAGCATTGGCGCTCGATGTGTCGGATGGCATAGTGCCTTATAGCAGTGCCCATTTAGACGGCGCTGCTAGTGAAAGCTTGCTGACAGGCGGCCATGGTATTCACGAAAAGTCCGGGGCTGTACTGGTGCTACGTAAAATTTTGCACCAGCATCTTAAAGATTACCCTATTGAGCGTAACCCGTAGTGTTTGGCATCGGTATAGCACTTATGTAGGCGTGTCACTGCGTAGGTTTATAACATGCCCGCTAACGCCTGCTGGATGGGCTTAAAACTACGCCGATGTAGCGGCAATACCCCCAAAGCGTGTATAGCGGCAATATGTGCCTTGGTGGGATAGCCTTTATGCTGTGCTAGGCCGTAGCCTGGGTAGAGGGCATCATCGAGCAGCAGTTGCTGGTCTCGACTTACTTTTGCTAGGACGCTGGCGGCGGCAATAGCGGTATGGCGAGCATCGCCTTTTATCCACGCTTCAGTGCGCACGCTTACGCTAGCCTTTTTGTTACTAAGCCTATTAAGCCTATTAAGCCTATCAAAATTTTCTGTATCACCGCTATCTGGATACGCCCCATGCGCTTTTAGCCGTTGCCAATCAATATCGGGCACTTTGTTACCATCAATCAATAGCCTAATTTGCCAGTTGAGTATTGACTTACCATTTTGTAAACATTGCTCAATTAACGGCGCCGTCTCAATAATAAGTTGCTCACCCGCCAAACGCATCGCCGTCATGGTGGCTTGCAGAATATTCATCGCATCAATCACAGCAGCGGGCACTTCGACAATCATATAACCGAGTGCGGCTTGCTTAATGAGCGGGCACAGTTGCCGCCGCTTGGTTTCGGTAAGCTTTTTGGAGTCGGTCAATTGCGCAAGCTTAGTGCCCTTTAACGGCGCTAACTCAATCTCGTCTGCATAGCAGTTTGGCAAGATAACCGCCGCCACCACCACACTGCCATACAGTGTCCCCCGCCCCACCTCATCGATACCGATAGCCAGTTTTAGTGGCTGATATTTATCCAGCATCTGAACGATTTGAGCCTCCTTATCTGCCAGTAACGCTTGCTTATTGATACAGCCAGTGACGATGATGGGCTGCGCCAATGCTGAATAAGGGGCTAAGGAAGATGCTAAGCTCGGTGACAAGTTTGCTAAGTGGGTGAGTGATTTTGAAATTTTTATCATTATGGTTTGTCGTTGTCCTAAAAGCATCTACGGCGTGTTATGGCATGGATGACTCATCGCCCCATACATTTATCACTGCCGAAGGTGCCGATTGACTGCTTTGTTGCTTAAGCCACATTGTGGTCGCCTGTAGCTGTTGTTGTTGACTGGCTGAGGCTCTTGGTACCATCAACTGGGTCATGGTGCGGCAAATATTTTCGCCAGTGGCCTGCGCTTGTAGTAGCTCTGGCACAATAAGGTCATTTGCCAAAATATTGGGCAGCGCCACATACGGGATTTTAACCAGCCGCTTGGCAATGGCATAAGTGATGTTATGCATTTGATACACCACCACCATCGGCCGATTCAGTAACATTGCCTCTAAGGTTGCCGTGCCCGATGCCAGTATCATAAAATCTGACATGGCCATCAGCGATTGACTAAAATGGGCTTGGGTTTGGCTGTCGTCATAAGCCACAGCGATGGCTTGCTGCACCTGTGTATTTTGTTGATAGATGAGCTCTTGCACGATATATTGATGATTTTTATCCACGGTAGGAATCACAAAACACAGCTGCTCATCCATCAACAGTAATCGGGCAACCGCATCCAACATCAGCGGCAAAATGGCATGAATCTCGCTGCGCCGAGAGCCGGGCATGAGGCAGATAATGTGGCTGATATCCTGCTTGCGATTGGCAAAAAATTCGCGCAGCTCGCTGTTGTTCCAAATCAGCTCACGCCGCTGCTCTAGGGTAGGAATATTGGTTAGGCTATCTGGCAAACTGTGCAGCAACGGATGCCCCACACAGATAGCGGGGTGCTGATAACGCTGATAGACATCAAGCTCAAAGGGAAACAAACACAGCACCAAATGGGTCGCCGCTTTAATACTATGAATACGCGATTCGCGCCAGGCCCATATCGAGGGGCTTACATACTGCACACAAAAAATACCCTTGGGTTTAAGCTTTTTGGCCACTCGCAGGTTAAAATCGGGCGCATCAATGCCGATAAACCAATCAATCTTGGCGGCGGCAAAACAGGCGACCAATTCGCTGCGCGCCTTTAACAAATCGCGCAGATGTGCCATCACTTCCACCAAGCCCATCACCGCCAAGCGTTCGAGCGGAAACAAGCTTTGCAGCCCCTGCGCCTGCATTTTGGCGCCGCCCACCCCTACCCAAACAATACCGTCACAAAGATTGTTCATTTGTGCCATAAAGTCGGCGCCCAAACTATCGCCGGATGCCTCGCCTGCTACTATACCAATCACCAATCCGTTAGGCTCAGTAGGCCCAATAGGCTCAGTAGGCTCAGTAGGTATAGACGCTAAGGGCGGATAAGCAGAAGTGTTATCTGACGGATTGGGCGCATTAGACTGACTCAATGGCATAGCAACACTCAATATATTTGGTTGGATGTATGATTCACTTAAATCAATCAATATTGACCTTGGATATTGGCCTATAAGCACTTAGTAACACTGAAAGCGATAGATAGCACGCTACGCAAGCCTACCTATTGGCAGATAATTTTTGCCAGTCATAATGGCATAATGGCAGTATAACAAAATTTTGCTGGGTTCATTCCCAATATCGGCTATTAAACGATGTCATACCCTTGTCAATCGCATCATAACGCCCCATAATAAAGTTATCATTCTTTATAATATTTAATTACTGTGGTTTGCGATAACTAAATCCAATTGAGTGATCGTGAGTGATCGTGAAAGATAGTGAGTGATAGTCAGGTTACTGTTTATAAATCGCGGTTAACCGTGCAGCGATTGCTGACAAAGTAGCTATATTTATCCTCTGAGTATCCTTTTTAGCAAACCACTTGACCCTATTTAAACCAGGCAGACCGATTATGACCTTAACATCGACTTCCCACAATGCAGACATTGATGACGTGAATATTGCAGAATTTATCCCATTGGTGACCCCCGCCCAACTTAAAAGTGAATATCCGTTATCGGCTAAAGCGCACGATACCGTATTAGAAGGACGCACCACCATTCAAAATATTTTAGACGGCAGGGACAAACGTCTATTGGTGGTGGTAGGCCCCTGCTCGATTCATGATATCAAAGCGGCGCACGAGTATTCGGACAAATTGGTCGCCTTGGCCGATGAGCTCAAAGACAGTATTTATATCGTGATGCGGGTCTATTTTGAAAAACCTCGTACCACGGTGGGCTGGAAAGGCTTGATTAACGACCCCGATATGAATGATAGTTTTGATATCGAAAAGGGACTGCGCATGGCACGTAAGCTGCTGCTGGATTTAAACGAGAAAGGCCTGCCCTGTGCCACCGAAGCCCTTGACCCGAACACGCCGCAATATATGCAAGATTTAATTAGTTGGTCGGCGATTGGCGCGCGCACCACCGAGAGCCAAACCCACCGTGAGATGAGCTCTGGGTTATCCTGCCCTGTCGGCTTTAAAAACGGCACCGACGGCGGTATGACGGTGGCGGTCAATGCGATGAATGCGGTTAAATATGGGCATAACTTTTTGGGCTTATCCGCTGAGGGTCAGGTGTGTATTATCAAATCTAAGGGCAATCCTTACGCCCATGTGGTGCTGCGTGGCGGCAATGGCAAGCCCAATTACGACCAAGCCTCGGTCGAACAGGCAGAAAATGAGCTTGAAAAGGGTAAGGCCAAAGTGAAAATTATGATTGACTCAAGCCACGCCAACTCGGGCAAAGACCCCTATTTGCAACCGATGGTCATCCAAAATGTGGCCGAACAAATCGAAAATGGCAATACATCGATTATGGGCTTGATGATTGAGAGCCATTTAAAAGGCGGCAATCAAAAATTGACCGATGACCCCAGCAAATTAGAATACGGCAAATCGATTACCGATGGCTGTTTAGATTGGGACAGCACCGTGGCGTCACTGCGTAATTTGCGCAACACCGTAAAAGACATCTTGCCAAGCCGTTAAGCGCTAAGTTCTCGCCCTAGCAAACCTTTTGTATCCTCTTTGATAAAAAAGGTTTTTATGTTTTAAAACGATACACCCTATGCTATAGTTTTAATGGCATAGGGTGTTCCTGTATCCTCTAGATAGCGCATTGGGATTAAGTAGCGCACTTGACTGATGATATTACCCGCCCACCTTATTTTACTGGTTCTTACTGGTTAATGACTTATGGGCATAGGCAGTTCCTTATCCATCAATTGGCAAGCGCATTAAATTGCGCCCCAAATTAATATACTGCCCGCCCACCCTTTACTCAATAAATTTTAAAATAAGTAATCGAACAAAATTAAATACCTATACTTTAAATGTAGAAAAATTTATCGACAGGGAATGACCGATATTTGCA
>JAGLBE010000300.1 GCA_018260445.1 Psychrobacter sp. | reverse complement strand
ACCACCAACAAGTTTCAATCCACGCACCCGTGATGGGTGCGACGCGACTTAGATTGTCAAACAAATGCCGTTTTAACGTTTCAATCCACGCACCCGTGATGGGTGCGACTCATTTGAGGGCGTCGATATCTGCTGGATTGAGGTTTCAATCCACGCACCCGTGATGGGTGCGACGACTTTAAGCTTGACCAGCGTTTAAGCCAGCGTGTTTCAATCCACGCACCCGTGATGGGTGCGACCTCGGCATGTGGATATTAACTAGGTCTTTTTTATGTTTCAATCCACGCACCCGTGATGGGTGCGACAAGTTGATAGCAAACAGCACGACGCTAAACAAAGTTTCAATCCACGCACCCGTGATGGGTGCGACTATTTGTGATATGCTTGACAATGATTACACTTTTGTTTCAATCCACGCACCCGTGATGGGTGCGACATAGCAGTCATCAACTTCTATCGACTAAAAATTTTTCAATCACCGCGCACCAGATTGGTGAGAC
>JAGLBE010000002.1:276-181428 GCA_018260445.1 Psychrobacter sp. | reverse complement strand
CCAAACATAGCATTAAAAAATGCTCTAGCCTAGTCATATTGTTGCAACATTAAGTGCGAGCAGCGGCGCATTTTAAAGATACGTTAAGGTGCTGATATGAAAAACAACAAAGGGTTTACGCTAATTGAGATGATGATCGTCCTTGCTATCATCGGCGTTTTAGCGGCTATTGCCCTACCTACTTATAATGACCATATTGCTAAAGCGGAAGTGAGCGAAGCTTTTAGCTTAGCCCGTGCTCTAAAGTCTAAGGTGTTGCTCAATGTTGAGGCGGGCAGCTGCTTTAATGATATGGCAACGGTGGTGCAACCTGACGACAAAGTAGTGGGCAAATATGGGCGTGCTGAGATTGGGGCGTCTGCATTAGGAAAGCCACCTTGTACCATCACCTATACCTTTAATACCACAGGGGTGTCGAGTCAGCTTGCCGGCAAACTTATTGCCATGACCCTATCTGACAATGGGGTTTTGGCCAAAGATGGCCGTATTACCGCCAATACGGTTGCTGATAGCTATTTGCCCGAGGCGATTAAGCACTAGAGGGGTTTAAAAAAGGTAGCGCCTGCAGCAGTTAACAATATAGCTGTAAACCCTAGTACGCTCACTACGCAGTTTTACCTTTTTATCTTCAACCTTCGCTCACTTTGCAGCGTCGGACAGGTTATCTGACATCTTGTAGGCATCAAGGATTGCATAGGCATAAATTATTATCGCCGTCACTGTATCGCCCTAACTCTATGGTAACATGGCTTAACGCACAATTTTGCTTTGCCATCAATAGGATTATCCAGCATGCCATTACCCAGCCGTTCTCAAACCATCAATTTTGGGGTGGCTGCTGCACCGCTATTGTTTTTTGTATTAATAGGCGTTAATGCTATCCGCTATTGGATAACCCCTTACGATAGTTGGCGGATATTGCAATGTGTCATGCTAGCGCTATGCTTATTGGGTTATAGTCTCTTAAGCATGCTGGGCTCTAGCAATCAAGGCAAATGGTTAAGCAAAAAGTCTGTGGGGACGCTTGCTATCAGCAAAGGCATGCTGATGCTGCTGTTGACAGCAAGTAGCATAGCTATTGTTACGATATATCATGCCGTATCGGCAAAGCTTGCGCTACTCGATGCGATGCTCCTGCTGGCACTATATTGCTATGGTTATATCACTTATCTTGCGTTTAAGGCGATACCTACCGCTATAATAGAGCGCCTTATTGCTATCATTGTTCTGTTGCCAATATATTATGTTATTTTATTACTCATTGCTTGGCTGTTATACTTTACCCAAGCAATGCCACCTGTGGCATGGCACATCTGGTTTGACAATGTTCGCTATTTTGATGATACCTTATTGCCGCTTATTTTTTTGTTGTGGTCGCAGCCGGGTTTTTTAAAGCGCCATCGAGCGGTTAGCGTTGTTTTGGCAAGCTGTTATCTATTGCTACTTTGGCTAGATGGGGCGCGGGCAAACTGGCTTGGCATAGCCACCGGCTTAATCATGGTGTGCATGTTTTATCGGCAAGGCTATAAAAAGCTGCTGTTGCCAGTCACTAGTGTGATAGCCAGTTATATTATGTTCAAAGGGTTATCGGCAGTTGAAAGCGACAGTGTAGCCTATGATATCGCCCGAACCACCAGCTCTGGGCGAGCCACAATGTGGATTGAAACTTTAAAGGCGTGGGCTGAGCAGCCGCTCATAGGCATAGGCGGCGGCAATTTTGTCTATCTTGCACCGCAAGTGAATCATACGTTGGGACATCCACACAATATCATTTTGCAATGGCTCATCGAGTGGGGTGTGGTGGGCATAATGTTAGTGGTTATGGCAGGTTATGCGCTGTATAAATTAATAAAGCAGCCAAATAATATGCCGCCTATGCTGTTTGCAGGGTGTTTTGCATTGGTAGTTAACATGCTATTGTCAGGCGCTCAGGTGTATCCCTCCAGTCAAATGGCGATGGCGCTGTTCTTTAGCTATGCCGCCTATCAGTATCAGCTACCTCATCACATTGCACTTGGGCATCCTCCTCTTGATACAGGTTTTGCCAATGCGGCAAGCAAAGATATTGTACACGCCAACACTAGTCCAAACACCAGCAAAACTAGCACCAGCAAAACTAGTACCAGCAAAAGGCGGCCAGTACAGATAAATTTGGCCTATATTGGTCTAGCTGCCATTTTATTGGTATTGTCTATTATCACCCCAAGCATCCTTAGTCAGGGGTTTAATCCTTTAGATCAAAATTTATCGGTAGGACCAAGATTTTGGAGTAATACTTACGCTATTCATTTACCAAAAATTGCTGAATAGCCAGCAACTAGGGGGTTAAATCATATTCTGCCTTGTGTGAGTTTCCAAGCCGCAAGCTGCTAGATTTATCATCAAAGTCCCAAGAGCCCTGTCTTGTAAGGCTAAAATTGGGCCTGCATCAGCATGGCCATCTTATTTTTTCGAGATGCAAGCGTGACAGCAAACTTAAGCCACTCAAGGTAATTTTTACCAAGCTGGCATGGCTTTTGTATTATATAGGGTAATGCCTATCCATTGATTTGTATCGGTTTTACCCGCAATCCTTATCAATAACTCCATTTGACTTAGCACGCTAAAATAAGCCTTATACAGGATGCTTATAGACATGTATCAATGTGACTACCTTTTTAAAACTGATAACGGTTTTAAAGCTGGGCAAAAAAACAGCCGTAGCCGGGCAGCAATGTCGCAATCGGGTTTTACCCTCATTGAATTGATGATTGTCGTGGCTATCATTGGCATATTGGGTGGCATTGCCATTCCTGCTTATCAAAACCATATCAGCAAAAGTGTCACTTATCCGTGTTTGCAAGAGGCTAAAGGGTATAGCAATGATGTGATGTATACCCTAAACGATCAAGACGACAACACTCACCCTACTGCCCCCAAAATAAAAGCTTGCCAGTCTATCACCGACGCCACAAACTGGACCCTTGAAAGCCAGCAAATCATTGTCGCCAGCACCCCATCACCGAGTACTGCACGCATTGAATGCGATTTGCCCCAAGGCGCGTCATGCAAGGTGGTGCATCTATAACGAGCTAAAGCCTTATCCAGGTCAAATCTAATTATGACGACAGGTCAGGCTTTGACATATTTCGCGCCTCACAGCTTGAATGCGTCTCATTATGCTGGCGCTGATAGACTATGCATTCCTCATACACCTTAGCAAAGGCCTTATCACATTTTTTATTCATAGACATGATAATACTAAAATTTGGCACCTGAGTTGGAAAATAACCCACCAATTGGCGATAAAACTGCCACTGCTGCTCATTCCAATCGCCCTGCTGACACTGCTGTGCTAAGTAGTTGATACCGGACATGGGCAACGGCTGATAATGAGCACTGTCATACAGTGGCTTGCTAAAACTAGCAGGAGCTTCATCCATAGATACCCCTTGCAAATAAGAAGCTGCCTGCATATCCACATAAGCTTTTATAAGTGGTTGTTGCTTGCCAATATCCAGCATACGCTGGGCGGTTTGCATCCTTTGTTGGTCGGTGTTGTCCGTTATAATGCGATAATTCAGCCTATCGAGTTGATAAAAGCTAACATATAGGTGGATACTAAGGGCGGCGAGTACTAAGGCCAATATAGACCTTGCTCTACCCTCTAGGTTGGGTAATGGGCTTGTTTTGTCAATTTTTTTAACCGCTAAAGTTGGCGATTTGGCGTAAATAGCAGTGACGCTATCAGAATGAGTAGGGGTTATCTCACTAGGGTTTATCAAGGGGTTTATCAAGGCCGAGCTTTGCTCAGTGGCGGTAAATGAGGTGAGTAACAAAGTGAGCAAGGCGGCAAATATTAAGAAAAAGTAGGTGTACCACAGCGAGAACTCCACCATATTGTGCACCAAGAAGGCAGTGAGCATCAATAGAACAATGAGCGTTTGTGGTTGCCACGTTTTTTTTAGCAGCGGCGATAACACCCAAGCAAATAAGCCCAGTATGAAACTAGTGCCTACCGCGCCAATTTCTGCCAAAAAGTTAAAGAGCAGGCTATGGGTATGTATAAAAAGCTGAGAAGTTGGCGGTGCATACGCTACTCTTGGGTCAAGAGTTTTAATAAACCCTTGATAGCTATAACTATTCCATCCTGTACCAAACCAGGGATTGTCGCAAAATATGAGCCAGGCTTTATGCCACTCGGTAATGCGAGGCGTCATGCTCGCCACTTGGCCTAGGCGCTCAATACTGGTGTCAGTAGGCACGTTTGCCGGCAGTAGCAGATGAATAATGGGCAAAGTAAGCATCTGAAACAAGAGCGCCAAACCAATAATTAAGGCGAGACGCCGAATAAAATGTTTGCCAATTTGAGGTTGCCACACTGCCGCTATGCCCAAAACAATCAACATACAAATGAGATATATTACCAGCGCTCTAGAATTCGCCGCCCCCAAAATGACGACTTGCAACACAATGAGCACCCAGCCGGTTGCGTGGGCAATCTTTTTAACTTGCTGCAAATAGGCTGTGGCGAGTAGACCCAAGGTAAGGTACACCCCGAGCATATTGCGCTGCCCGATGTTGCCTGCATAATCACCGCCTTGTGCTGAAAATTCGACAATGCCAGCAAATAAATCGGTATGTAAAATTTGTGCAATCACCACGGCATCTTGAATGAGTGCACCCGCCATTAACCCAAAACATATCAACACCATTAAGCTGTGTTTATTGCCTAAAGTGCTAGGGTTTAACCTTACTTGAGCCACTTTGTTGATGGTGACTATAGTATTCGATAGTAGTGCAGCCAAAACAAAGGTGCCAATATACAACACATGTAACGAGGGATAAACGGGCGGATTAACCAGCATATCAAATATCAGATAGGCACCTATAGCCAAGAAAAAGGCCGCCACTTTATTAGTTGCCAGATCACTAATTGTTTTCTGCTTTAGAGAGCTAAGCTGATTTGGGCGCAAGCTAAAATTTGCAAAAAATATGAATAAGCAAAATAAAAAAGAGGCGGTTAACTCCGAATAAAACCCAGTTTGCGGCAATGCCCTTTTAAATAAAAAAAACGGCAGGATTAGCGCTAACATTAAAAATACGGTGCTAATATGAGCGGTGGTTATTTTTTTAAAATTAGCAACTGTAAAGGTGCTTTGATTTGATATAAATGCCATAGTAAGCGTTAATCCTTAAAGTTGCTTAAATGAGCCCTATTAGTCTAATGTGGCTTCAATACTGGAGCGAATGAATAGCCAATCATTTGATGACGATAAACATCCAGCTAATCCAAATACCTTAGGCGCATGAATAGTTATAAAATAAGCTTGCTCTTTTGTCACCCACGTGTTTTTATACAAGCTATTTTACCAAAATTATGGTCAGCAATAAGACGATTCTAAAATCTAATTGTAGTTGATATCAGAACATCTATTTTATTGATTATTTATAATCATAAATTAGCATTGTTATAGTTTAACAACAAAAGAGCAATTTAGGTTAGGGGTATTGGATAAATTACAAAGTAGCAATGCTGATAGCTAAAATGGTTCCAGTTTAGGTACAAATTGACGCTAATGTGTGGCCTTTGCTAGGTTTATAACGCAGTCTGATGTAATTTTAGCAATCGGCACGCGCTGCATGGTTAGCTACTATGATTGTAGATACTTGGCACCGGCAATACAAAAGCCCTATAGGGTATGATGATTAAAGTAGTAGCGCAAGTTAAACTGACTAAACGATTAAACAGGGACGTTTACCATCATGCAGCGTCATCTATGGCAATATCTAAGCATTAGACTGATTGTGGGCTGGCTCGTGACCAGCTTGTTGCCTGCGTTGCTGTTGTTTTGGGCTTATATCATTGAAAATAACGTGCAACTGACTCAAGTCAATAGCTTAATTGCCAGTAGCTTGAGTATTATCTTAAGTTTAGTAGGGCTTGAGCGGCTAACCCAGTTTCCTGGGCAAAAATCGATGGTTACTGTTTTGCCTATCCTACTATGTGTAGGGCTGGTAATCGGTTCAATTCTGCTTATCTTTCGTCTGCCTTATTCGGTATATTACCTAGTGCTAAGCGCAGGGCTGGGGGTTGTTTTTTGCTTTGTCTCACAATTAGTGTTGCGTTATGTCACCAAGATAGTGATTGGTTATGTGCCCCTAGGCCGCTGTGCTGACTTATTGGATATCAAACATGTGCAATGGATACCACTCAATCAGCAGTTGTCAATCTTAAGCAAGGCAGAGCTACCCTTTCATGCGGTTGTGGCCGATTTAGCAGATCAAAGCTTAACTGCAAATTGGGAGCGATTGCTAGCGGATATCACCCTACAGGGTATCCCTGTTTATAATGTGCTACAAGTTCGCGAGTCGTTAACAGGGCGTTTGCCTATTAAACATCTATTTGAAAACAACCTAGGCTCATTGCTACCCTCGCAAACGTATTTATTAATAAAAAGGGTGATGGACACGCTAATCATTATATTAAGCCTACCGCTGGTGTTACCGCTTGCTTTAATAGTGACGCTTGGTATACAGTGGGAGAGTCGGCATTTAACGACTGGCCCCTTGTTTAAGCAAAAACGGGTGGGGCAGGGCGGCAAACTGTTTACGATGTATAAGTTTCGCAGTATGGTGCCCACGGCCGAGCAGAAAGGCGCTAAAATGGCCGTAGTGGGTGATGCCCGTATTACTAAGTTTGGGCGCTTTATTCGTAAAACCCGCCTTGATGAGCTGCCGCAGTTTGTTAATGTGCTAAAAGGTGATATGAGCCTGATTGGGCCACGGCCTGAACAATTGGATTTTGTCGAAAAATTCAATGACAGTATTCCGTTTTACCGCTATCGGCATATTGTCAAACCCGGTATTTCCGGCTGGGCACAAGTGATGCAAGGTTATGCTTGCGATGAAGATGAAACCAAGGTGAAACTTGAGCACGATTTTTTTTATATCAAAAATTTTTCGTTAACGCTTGATTTACTGATTGTGATTAAAACGGTGCAAACGATGCTGACGGGATTTGGGGCTAGATAAACCATGGCAACGCTAGTAGAGGAAACTAAAAACTTACCCATTGTTCCCGTTATTTTAGCAGGCGGCGCCGGTACTCGGCTGTGGCCGCTGTCGCGCCAAGCTTACCCTAAGCAGTTTTTGGCATTAGTGGGAGCAGGGGAGCAAACGTTATTACAGCAGACGCTACTGCGGCTGAAATTGCCAGATTTCTTAGACACCAAACCGCCTATTGTAGTAGCGCATGAAGAGCATCGGTTTTTATTATTAGATCAATTACATAGCATCAAAAAAAGTGCGCAAATCATTTTAGAACCCATTGGCAAAAACACCGCACCATCGCTCACTTTAGCCGCACTACATGCCTTAGATAATAATAAAGATGCTATTTTAGTCGTTTTACCTGCGGATCATGCTATTCAAGATGAGCAGGATTTTAATACAACTTTGCAAGCGGCTATCGGCTTGATAGAAGTATCAGACAATACCGTGGTGACATTAGGTGTAGTGCCCACGCATGCAGAGACCGGTTACGGCTATATTCATATAGGTCAGCAATTAACAGATGGTTATCAAGTAAAACGCTTTGTAGAAAAACCTGATAAAGCTACAGCTGAAAGCTACTTGGCATCGGGGGATTACTTTTGGAATGCGGGTATCTTTGTGTTAAAAGCCAGTACATGGCTGCAAGCGATGCAACAATTTGCCACCCAAAGTTTAAAACAACTGACCCAGTCATGGCAACAAGGCGATTTTGACAACCCCTTCTATCGCCCTGATAGTGCTATTTTTGCACAGCTTGCGGCCGACTCAATAGACTATGCGGTATTAGAGCATCTGCCTAGTGACGATATTGCATTAGCAATGGTGCCGCTTAACAGTTCATGGAATGATTTGGGTTCGTGGCATTCTGTCGCTAAAGAGCAAGATAAAGATAAAAATGACAATACGCTCATTGGCGATATTATCAGTCAAGATAGCCATCACTGCTATGTGCAATCTGGCCAGCGGTTGGTGGCCTTATTGGGGGTACAGGATTTGGTGGTGATAGATACCACCGATGCACTGCTTATTGCCAACAAAAACGATTGCCAGCATATTAAAGGCATTGTTGAGTGCCTAAATGACAACCAGCGTAGCGAGGCCATCACTCATCGTAAAGTGCATCGCCCTTGGGGCTGGTATGATAGTATTGATGAAGAAGAGCGATTTAAAGTAAAGCGTATTTGTGTGCAACCAAAAGCCAGTTTGAGCCTGCAAAAGCATCATCACCGTGCTGAGCATTGGATAGTGGTGTCGGGCACGGCAGAAGTCACTTGTGATGATAAAACATTTTTGTTAACCGAAAATCAATCGACTTATATACCCCTTGGCAAAACGCACCGGTTATCTAATCCCGGCAATATCCCGTTAGAGATTATTGAAGTACAGTCGGGCAGTTATTTAGAAGAAGATGATATTGTACGGCTTGATGACGATTATGGACGTGGTTAGCGATTGAGCATGAAGCAAAAAGGCATTGCCTTTAAAAAACAACTCTTAGCGCATGAGGGTTTTAGGCGCTATGGTGCCAATACTGCATGGCTCATGGGTGAGAAAATCCTGCGTATGTTTGTGGGCTTGTTTGTCGGCGTATGGATTGCTCGCTATTTAGGCCCTGAGCAGTTTGGCTTGTTAAGCTACGCCCAAAGTTTTGTGTTTTTGTTTACGGCAGTAGCTACTTTAGGTCTAGATGGCATTGTAGTGCGTGAGCTGGTGAAAACGCCAGAGCAAGCCCCAGAGTTATTGGGCACGGCATTCGGGTTAAAACTCATGGGTGCTTTGTGTATTTTGCCGTTGTTATGGGTGGGGGTGCAATTTACCAGCAATGATGATTATACAAACCTCTTAATATTTATTATTGCTTCCGCCACTATATTCCAAAGCTTTAACGTGATTGACTTTTACTATCAGTCCACTGTCATGTCAAAGTATGTGTCATTGGCCAATGTCATCAGTTTGGCCTTATCTAGCATAGTTAAGATAGTTTTGGTACTGAATGAAGCGCCATTGATTGCTTTTGCTCTAACTGTCGTTTTTGATGCTATAGTTTTAGCGGCTGGTTTGGCTTATTTCTACTTTACTAAAGTTCATAATAAAATTGGACCATGGTCCTATAGTAGCGATACCGCTATTATATTATTAAAATATTCATATCCCTTACTAATTGGGGGTGTGATGTTTGTAACATTTTCAAAAGTAGATCAATTATTTATTAGCTTTATGTTAGGTAATAAGGTTTTGGGGAATTATGCAGCTAGCTCAAGAATAGTTGAGTCGCTATATTTTATTCCGATTGTTTTAGTAAACTCTTTTTTACCTGCCTTAGTTAACAGTAAAAAAGTATCTAATACACTTTATATATCACGAATGCGTAAATTTGTATTTTTTACTTTAATCGCACTGTCATTAATAAGCTTTACATTTTTTATAATTGCCACACCTCTGATGAATATGTTATATGGTCAAGGTTTTTCATCAGTTGATACAATCCTTAAGATTCAGATATGGTTGTTAGTTATTACCGGAGTTGGTTATATTAATGGAACATGGCTGATAAATGAAGGACTTGAAAAGTATACAATGTATAATTATACGTTAGCTGCTTTGCTTAACGTTGCGTTGAACTACATTTTTATAAAAAAATATGGGGTCTTAGGTTCTGTATATGCCTCTCTAATTTCACAGTTTCTAGTATATTATATATTATTATGGTTTAGGAAGGATACCCGTGTGTTAGTTTCCCGAATTTATGGATTTTAATTTTTAATACTAATGCAACATATGTTTTTATTAAAAATATAGTAATATTAAATAATTTTTAATAATATTTATTGAAAAATTAATACTTATGTAGATTTATATAGTTACAACCATAGGCATTTTTATGAAAATCATATTAAACAAGTATAGGTATTTACTTGATAGATGTATGGATAAAGTGTTATATAGTCAAGGTGAAATATCTTCAGGATTGAATAGGAGTATCAGCAAGCCAATTACCATTAATGAAACTGAGTTTAAAGTATTTTCGCAATGGGGAGATGATGGGATTATTGATTGGTTAATAAAAAATATTGATATAGATAAGGAAAGCGAAAAATTTATAGAGTTTGGCGTAGAAAATTATCGTGAAGCAAACACTCGATTTTTAATGATGAAAAATAATTGGTCAGGTTTAATTTTAGATGGTAATAGTCAAAACATAAAAGAGATTAAAAATAGTTATTATTATTGGATGTATGACTTAACCGCAAAATTTTCATTTGTTACTGCTGATAATATAAATAAAATTATTTCTGAATGGACTAGTCAAAAAGATATAGGGTTGTTGCATATAGATATTGATGGAAATGATTATTGGATTTGGGAAGCCATTAAATGTATTGAGCCTATTATAGTTATTATTGAGTATAATGCTCTATTTGGCAATGACAGATTTATAACTGTTCCTTATAGTTGTGGTTTTTATAGAACCAAATCTCATTATTCAAATTTATTTTTTGGAGCATCTTTACCCGCTTTATATAATTTAGGAGTAAAAAAGGGTTATACCTTTATTGGTTGTAATTTGGCTGGTAATAATGCTTATTTTGTACGCAATGATAAGGTTAATGATAATTTACCTATAGTTTCTTTGCAAGAGGGATTTAAGGATTCAAAGTTTAGAGAAGATAGGAGTAGGTCTGGACAATTATTGTTCTCATCTAAAATAGAGTCGAGAAAAATACTTAAAGGTAAAGTTGTTTACAATATAAAAAGTGAAAAAGCAGAGTATTTTTAATTTCTGGACGCCTACTATGAAAATAGCCTTTGATAATCAAATATTTAATATGCAAAAATATGGTGGCATATCTAGATACATAACCGAGCTAACCCGACATATTAATTTTTCTAAAGATTCTGAGGCTAAAATATTTGCAGGGTTATATATTAACAACTATCTAATTCACTTACCATCTTCCTATATTATTGGTATAAAATTTATCTCTATTAAAAAAACAACAAAAATACTGCTACAAATTAATAAGCTATTATGTGCTTTAGCCTTTAAAGTTTTCAATGCGGACATTTATCATCACACATATTATTATGGCAAAAAAAAATCAGGAGCAATAAACGTTGTCACTGTCTATGACATGATACATGAAATATTTCCTAATGATTTTGGCAAGAATGATAAAACATCTCAAAATAAATCTTATTGTGTAGGGTTTTGTGATCATGTTATTTGTATCTCAGAATCCACAAAAAGAGATTTGATTAGTATATTAAAAGTGCCTGAAAATAAAATATCTGTCATCTATTTAGGTTTTCATGAGCCATATAAAAAATATAATGATACAGTTCCTGATGTCATAGCTTCCAAGCCCCCATTTATTTTATACGTAGGAGACAGAGGGGGATATAAAAATTTCACAAATTTTGTTAATGCTTTTGCAGCTTCACAGAGGCTTGTTAATAATTTTATTATTGTGGCTTTTGGGGGCAAAGAATTTACTGTTAACGAAGTTGATTCTTTTAAGCGATTAGGATTAATAAATAAGATTTTTAATATCCAAGGCAATGATAAACTGCTCTCGAGTCTATATTTTCATGCCAGTTTATTTGTTTATCCTTCCCTTTATGAGGGTTTTGGCATACCCCCTTTAGAGGCGATGTCTCATGAATGTCCTGTTGTTTGTAGTAATACAAGCTCAATACCAGAGGTAGTGGGGAATGCTGCTATTTTATTCGATCCGCACAGTGTTAATGATATGAGGCATAGTATTGAAAAGGTAGCTTTTGATGATAATTTAAAAAATGTGCTTATAAAAAAAGGCAATGAGCAGGTTAAGCGTTTCTCATGGCAGAAGTGTGCTGATGAAACACTAGCAGTATATAGGAGTCTACTATCTAAATGACAGAACAAATAGCGTTGATATGCGGTATTACGGGTCAAGATGGTGCTTATCTTGCTCGTTTGCTGATTGGTAAAGGATATAAAGTATACGGAACTTCTAGAGATGCTGAGAACGCAAGATTATCAAGTTTGAAAATTTTAGGAGTAGATGGTGATATCAAAATTATATCTATGGATGCTAAGGATTTTACCAGCGTATTTAGTGTAGTTAATCAGGTAAATCCTGATGAGATTTATTATCTTGCTGGTCAGTCATCAGTTGGATTATCCTTTGAATTACCTTCAGAAACTATTCAAAGTATAGTGACAGGCACTTTAAATTTTCTCGAAATTTGTAGAATCAGTAAAAAAGAAATACGGTTTTATCAAGCGGGTTCTAGTGAATGCTATGGAAATACGCCATCTCATAAGCCGGCGAATGAAAACTCTAATTTCAATCCTCAGTCACCCTACGCTGTCGCAAAATCTTCAGCGTATTGGTTAGTCAATACTTATCGTGAAGCCTATAATATTTACGCTTGTACCGGTATTCTTTTTAACCATGAATCTTCATTAAGGCCTCAAAGATTTGTGACTCAGAAAATAATATCTGGTGCTAGAGATATTGCTAATGGTAAAAAGGATAAATTGATATTAGGAAGATTAGATATTAGTAGAGACTGGGGATGGGCACCGGAATATGTAGAAGCAATGTGGTTAATGTTACAACAAGATACACCAAAGGACTATATTGTAGCGACAGGACATAGTCACACATTAGCAGAGTTTATTAAATACGCATTTGACTATTTTGATTTAGAGTGGACAAATTATGTCGTTGAGTCAGAGGAATTTTATCGACCTTCTGATATTTTAAGAAGCGAAGCTGACCCCTCACTAATTGCTACTGATTTAGATTGGAAAGCAAAAGTTACTTTACCAGACATTGTCTTAAAAATGATGACATCGCAATAGCTCCGATAGTAAATAAGGGTCTTTATGAAAAAAGCGCTAATCACAGGTATCACAGGACAAGATGGCTCCTACTTAGCAGAATTATTACTGGCTAAAGGCTATGAAGTGCACGGTATCAAACGCCGTGCGTCTTCCTTAAATACCCAACGTATTGACCATATCTATCAAGACCCACACAGCGACAAACAGCGGCTGGTTTTACACTATGGCGACTTAACCGATACCTCTAACCTTACCCGTATATTGCAACACGTTCAACCTGACGAGGTCTATAACCTAGCTGCCCAATCGCATGTTGCCGTGAGTTTTGAGGCGCCAGAATACACCGCAGATGTGGATGCCATTGGTACGCTAAGGTTGTTAGAGGCGATTCGGTTTTTGGGGCTCGAGAAAAAAACCCGCTTTTATCAAGCCTCAACCTCTGAGTTATATGGGCTGGTGCAAGCGTCGCCGCAATCGGAAACAACGCCATTTTATCCACGCTCTCCTTATGCAGTGGCTAAACTGTATGCCTACTGGATGACCGTAAACTACCGTGAAGCATACGGATTGTTTGCCTGCAATGGTATCCTGTTTAACCATGAATCACCAAGACGAGGGGAAACCTTTGTCACTCGCAAAATTACCCGCGGGCTTGCCAATATTGCCCAAGGCTTAGAGCAGTGTCTTTATTTGGGTAATATGGATGCCCTGCGCGATTGGGGACACGCAAAAGATTACGTGCATATGCAATGGCTGATGCTACAGCAAGACCAGCCAGAAGACTATGTGATTGCCACCGGTAAGCAATACAGCGTGCGTGACTTTGTGACTTGGACGGCAGCAGCCTTAGGAATGGCGCTAGAATTTAGAGGCGATGGGCTAGATGAGCAGGCGATTGTCAGTCACATAACCGGCAACGATGCGCCCAATGTGCAGGTAGGCGATGTGATCGTACGAGTGGACGAGCGGTATTTCCGTCCAACTGAAGTAGAAAGCTTGCTCGGTGATGCGAGTAAAGCCAAACAGCAGCTAGGCTGGGAGCCTAAAATTACTGCTAAAGAGATGTGTGAAGAGATGGTTGAACAGGATTTGCAAGCCGCCAAACAGCATGCGTTGCTCAAAAAGCATGGCTATAGCTTGGCCATCGCCATAGAAAACCAGGGTTAATTGGATTAACCGCTTAGGATACCAGTGATGACAATAGCGACAGATGCAAAAATATATATTGCTGGTCATAAAGGTATGGTTGGCAGTGCCTTGGTGCGCTTATTAACCGCTAAAGGCTATAATAATTTGCTGGTTGCCACCCGTGAACAGCTGGATTTAACCAATCAAGCTCAGGTTACCGAATTTTTTTATCAGCATAAACCAGATTATGTGTTTTTGGCAGCGGCTAAAGTCGGCGGTATTCATGCTAACAATAGTTACCCAGCCGATTTCATTTATCAAAATTTAATGATACAAAATAATGTGATTCAAGCTGCGTATCAATCGCAAGTTAAAAGGCTGCTATTTTTGGGCTCAAGTTGTATCTATCCTAGACAGGCACAGCAGCCTATGCAGGAGAGCGCTTTATTGACGGGAGTGCTGGAGCCAACCAATGAGCCTTATGCTATTGCTAAAATAGCGGGTATAAAACTGTGCGAAAGCTATAATAGGCAGTTTGGTACAGATTATCGCAGTGTAATGCCCACCAATTTATATGGGCCTGGGGACAATTATCACTCCACCAATAGCCATGTATTACCAGCATTGTTACGCCGTTTTAATGAGGCTAAAGTTAGCGAAGAGTCAGAAGTGTTGGTTTGGGGCAGTGGTCAGCCTAAACGTGAGTTTTTATATGTTGATGATATGGCAAGCGCCAGTTGGCATATTATGACGCTGGATAAGAAGGACTGGCGAGCTGCGGTAACGCCTATGTGCTCGCACATTAACGTAGGCTATGGAGAGGACATTAGTATTGCAGATTTGGCGAATAAACTTGCCAAGGTAGTGGGATATACAGGAACTATTAAATTCGATACAACCAAACCTGATGGTACTATGCGTAAGCTGTTAGACTCTAGTTTGCTGGCAAGTTTAGGTTGGCAACCTTCTGTTAGTATGGAACAAGGTATTACTCATACCTACCAGAATTATTTACAAGAACAGCAGGATATTCAATAATGCCGCATAAAATCGTACAAGGTAAGCAACAAAATTGGCAGGACATACGGGCCAAAACTGACCAGCCTATTATTACTATTATTACCTCGACTTTTAATGCTGTAGACGATTTGCCTTGGACGATTGACTCAATAAAAAGACAAACTTACCCTTTTTTACAATGGATTGTGGTAGATGGTGGGTCAAAAGATGGTACGGTGGAGTTACTTAAAAATAATAATGATGTGATAGATATTTGGTTTAGCGAAAAAGATACGGGCATTTATGATGCTTGGAATAAAGCATTGGCGTATGTAGCTGGTGATTGGGTGCTGTTTATTGGGGCAGGGGATGAGATATATCAATCAGATACTTTAAACAAAGTTTCAGACACTTTAAGTAAAGCCTATCCAGAATTCAATTTTGTGTATGGCAAGGTTGAGTATATTAGCGAGAAATCACGTAAGGAGCTCTGTGTAGAGGGCGAGCCTTGGGAGAATTACTTAAATAAATTTTCAACTTATCAGCCACGACTGCCCCCGCATCCTGGAATATTTCACCATAAAAACTTGTTCAAAAATAACTTATTTCATACAAGATTTAAAATCATATCAGACGCATATTTTTTAATGCAAAACTTAGATAAGAGTTTCTTATTTATACCAATAATAATAGATAAAATGCCTAGAGGCGGCATATCTAGTACCCCTGCAGGCAGCTTAATAGCTTATAAAGAACTTAAAATAGCTATTAAAGAGTTAGGGGTAAAACTGCCTTTAAAAACTAAAATAAAATCTGCTTTTGTAAAGGCATTCACTAAATATACTTTAATTATATTTAATGAAAAGTATTATGGGCAAGCTATAGATTTATATAAAATATTAAGAAGAAAACCTAGAGTCTTTACAGTTAAATAAAGCATTTATATATAAATAATTATTAACCTATTCGTATAGTAATAGCAGTTGATGCTTTAGTGATTAATTAAGTTAATATATGTTTATTAAGGTTTAAACAAGGTCTAGACAATGAAAATAGTATTTATTATAAATTCATTAGAAGGATATGGTGGTACAAACCGTGTGGCCACTTTATTGGCCAACGAACTAGCAAAAAGTTATTGTATTATTATTTTATCTAAATATGCTTCGCTAAATTCGTATGAATTAATGTTAAATGTTAAGGATATAAAATTCAAGGGAAATCAATTAACATTTTTAAATAGCTGTAGACATTATATACTGCATGAGAAGCCTGATATTGTAATAATACATACCATGAGTAAGCTGACTCCAATGTTGCTACTAACTGGTTTAAGGAGTAAACAAGTATGGAGTCTTGAGCATACCTCTTTTGAGTTTCATAGTATTATATTTAAGTTATTACGAAAAACACTATATGGAAGATTACAAAAAATAGTTGTCTTGACTAAGGCGGATTTTAACATTTATTTAAACTATTATACATCAGTAAAGTTATTGCCAAACGCCTCTCCTTTAAAATTGAGCGATCAATTATATAGTGTTGCTTCTAAGAAAATAATATCAATAGGTCATCTTATTCATCATAAGGGGTTCGATAGATTAATAAGAGCATGGAGTCATATTGAAAGATATTTTCCTAAATGGTCGTTAGATATATACGGTGATGGACCTGATAGGTTAGTGCTCAATAAATTAATTGTCTCATTAAAGTTAAAAAACATATATATTAAACCCCCTACCGTTGATATTAAGATTGTTTATGACACAGCATCTTTTTATGTTATGAGTTCTCGCTTTGAAGGTTTTGGTATGGTTTTAATAGAGGCACAAAGTAGAGGATTGCCTATCGTAAGTTTTGATTGTCCATCGGGACCTGCCGAAATCGTAAATGATGGTGTGGATGGGTTTTTGGTTGACAATGGTAATGTACAGCTATTGGCTGAAAAAATGATTTATTTAATGGAGAATGACCAAATTCGCCAACAATTTTCTCAAAGAGCCTTAGTATCTGCCAAGAGATTTGAAGTATCTTCTGTCATTGGACAATGGAAAAGTTTGATTGATAACGCTCTATCACCGAGAAAATAATAATGAAGAAGCCCAAAAGTAAATTAGGTAAGCTTAAAACTTTGATTCGAGAGGTAGTAAACTGGCCTAATGTAGTGCTGGATAAAACCATTAGTAAAAGAAATATTATTTATAAGTTTCGGACAGGCGTACTGATCGAATGTCGTCCAAAAAGTACCGATATTAACGAAGCTTTAGTTGTATTGTCGGGTATAGAATATCCTAAAAGTTGGTGTACCCTAGATGATAATAATGATAATATTGTATTTGATATAGGCTCGAATATTGGTGCTTTTAGTATATATGTCAATAAATTAAACGCTGGTAAAAAATTAACAACGTACGCTTTTGAGCCACACCCTGATAATATGTACCTGACTAAAATAAATTTAGAGCGTAATAGTGTAGAGGATTATATCTTATCGCAAAAAGCCATATCAGATAGCGATGGGATGGCCACATTCGATGTATCAGGCTCTTATGATTCTTTGAGATTAAACAGGACGGCTAAAAAATCCATACAAGTGGAAACATTAAGTTTAAGCAGTTATTGCCACACACATAACATAAAAAATATTGACCTTTTAAAAATGGATATTGAAGGCGGAGAATATGATGTGTTTAATTGTGATTTAGATTTCATTAAGGAGAATGTTGTTACATTGTTGGTTGAGTATCATAATACAGATAAAGTTAATGGAGGCTCGTTTTTAAAAAGTTTATTAGAGCCAGAGTTTACAGTGGTATTTGAAAATGTTCATCCTGGTGGCGGAATGCTGCTTGGTAAAATGAAATAAATGTTATCTTAAAGAAAAAAACATATGAAATTTTCTCTTTTAATGTCTGTATATAAACATGATATCGCTGCTGACTTTGGCACCGCGTTAAATAGTATCGTCGATAACAACTTATGGCCAAATGAAATTGTTTTAGTTTGTGATGGGTCTTTAAATGCCGAATTAGAGCATACTATTGAAAGATATGTTAAGGTTTTGCCACTTAACGTGTATCGTCTAACAAAAAATGTGGGATTAGGCCAAGCATTGGCCTATGGCTTAAATCAATGTCAATATGACTGGATAGCGCGTTTTGATGCAGATGATATCTGTGCAACAGATAGGTTTGAAAAGCAAATACATTGGCTTATGAATGATTCTTCCATTGATGTTCTAGGTGGGCAAATCATCGAATTTAACAAGAGTATTTCAGAAGTCAGCACAGTTTATAAGAAAGTCCCCCTAGAGCATTCGGCCATTTACAACTATGCCCAGTCTCGCAACCCTATGAATCATATGACAGTAATGTTTAGAAAGTCGGCTGTGTTGCACGTAGGCGGATATCAACACTCTCCCTTATTTGAAGATTACGACCTGTGGGTAAGGATGCTACTAGCAGGATATACCTTTGCAAATTTAGAGGATGTATTAGTGTATGCCCGTGCAGGTGACAGTCTTTATGAGCGAAGGGGGGGATTCTCTTACGCTAAAAAGGAGGCCAGTGTGCAATATAGATTTTATAAGCTAGGGTTTTTATCTACCTATCACTTAATAAAAAATTTAGCAGTTAGATTACCAATAAGATTACTACCCAATAGCTTCAGACGAACACTATACAGTAATTTTCTAAGACAACGAAAATAACTGCTTCTATGTGGACATTCGCCAAACCTAAATTTGGCTTTGTTGTTGATAGATTAAAGATTTTTAGCCATTACCCTACCGCTCTAAATACTGAATCTTACCCTCAACCCCGTCCCATTTTTCGGCATCGGGCAGTTTATCGTGCATCTCGGCGATATTCGGCCACACCTCAGAAAGCTCGGCATTCAATTCAATAAACGCCTCTTGGCCTTTGGGCACCTCATCTTCTGAGAAAATAGCATTAGCCGGGCATTCGGGCTCACACAGGGCGCAGTCAATGCACTCATCGGGATGAATGACCAAAAAATTAGGCCCCTCATAAAAGCAGTCTACCGGGCAGACTTCCACGCAATCGGTATATTTGCAGCGAATGCAGTTTTCAGTGACAACAAATGTCATAGCGAGCTACCTTTATCAATAAAAATACATACAAGGTATCTTGGCCATCGTGCAAGAGGTGCGATGCACAACAATGTCACCAAAGCCACCAAAGCGGCTAGGTAGGCGGATTCTATCTGCCTCAATTACCTAGGCCATATGGCACAGATACGGATACGTTTAATGGGGTGTTTGCCTAAATGATAAACCTTGGTTAAGGCGAATCCACACTAGGCAGACGCTATCAAGAAATCAGGCAAGTATTTTACCCTGTTAAGCCGCATTTCACAAACCCTATCACCCGTCTATAGCGACATCCCAGCCTAAATATCGCTTAGATATCGCTTAGATATCGCCTAGATATCGCCTAGGTATCGCTTAGGTCAAGCCATCGGCCTTAGCGTTTTGCTGTAACGCATAGATTAAATCCAAGGCTTGTTTGGGCGTGAGTTCATCCGCCTTGAGCGCACCCAAATGGGCAAAAAACTGTGATGCCTTGCTGCTTAAGGGGTTGGTGGCAACTGGCGCTGCTGGCTTGGCAAACTTAAGTGGCTTTGCTACCTTGGGTGGCTGGGCATTGGGCGACGAGTCGATAACGTCCAAACATGGCTGCGCGGTGTTATCGGCAACATTTGCATAAGCTTTGTCAATATTAGCATGATTTATGGCGCTGCTCGTCCCTGCATCTGCTAACTGGCGAGAGGTGTGCGCCGCTAAGTAGTTTTGGGCAAGGGCTAACACGGCCTCGGGGATGCCCGCTATTTTGGCCACATGCAAGCCAAAGCTTGAGCTGGCGGCGCCGTCTTGAATTTTGTGCAGCAATAACAATTGACCATCCACCTCGGTGGCGGCCACATGCACGTTACGGATTTTGTGTTGTAAGGCGTCAAGCTTGGCAAGCTCGGTCAGCTCAAAATAATGGGTGGCAAATAAGGTCAAGCATTGCAGTTGGCACAGTTGCAAGGCGCAAGCATGGGCAATCGCCAATCCATCTGTGGTTGAGGTGCCACGGCCGACTTCGTCCATCAGCACCAAGGAGTGTGGCGTTGCCAAGTTTAAGATGCGTGCCGTTTCTATCATTTCTACCATAAAGGTCGATTTGCCGCCGGCAAGGTCGTCGGCAGAGCCAATGCGGGTAAATATGCGGTCAATATCGCCAAGGGTGGCAGCGGCGGCAGGCACAAAGCTACCGCAACATGCCAGTAGTACGATAAGAGCCGTTTGGCGCATAAAGGTCGATTTGCCGCCCATATTGGGGCCGGTAATGAGCAGTAAACGCTCTGGGCTAACGGTTGTCCCCAATAGGCAATCATTGGCGACAAAATGCTGGGCGCCGGTCGTGTTGGCCGGTTGCTGTGTGCTCGAGGCGCCAACCCCCCTAAACTGTGGTTGCAGCATCGCCTCTACCACCAAGTGGCGTCCGCCTTGGATGTCAATATAGCTAGCATCAGCAGGCGCAGTGGTTTCTGCTGTGGTTGTCGCTGTTGTCGCTAGGCCCGATAGGGTTGGGCGTACCCAGTGGTTGGCTTTGGCAAGCATCGCCCAGTTGAGCAGTACATCTATTTGGGCTAGGGCAGAGCTGACACGTTGCAAGTGGCTTAACTGGTCGGCCAGTTGGCAAAGCAGGTTTTGATACAGCGCTTTTTCACGGGCTAAGGTGTCGGTTTGGGCATCCAGATAGCTTATTTCTAGCTCTTTTAACGCCTCGGTGATAAAGCGCTCGCTATTTTTTAGGGTTTGCCGGCGGATAAAGGCATCCGGGGCGCTAGTCGCTTGCGATTTTGGCAGCTCAAAATAAAAACCGCTAACCTTGTTAAACCCGACTTTAAGGCTGGGAAGGTTATAATCCTGCCGGGCTTGTTCTGCCATCTCATCTAGTGTTTCTTGAATATTGTCATGCAAATGGGTCAAGCTATCAAAGGTGTCGTCATAGCCTTTGGCAATCATACCGCCGTCACGAATGTGCGCCGGTGGCTCGGCCACAATCGCAGTGTTTATCCATTGCGCAACCTCGAGCAATTCGGCATGATCGGGGGGCAATTGGGTCAGCAGCATCGGCAGTAGGCCGGTATGCTCAGCAGTTAACCCAAACGCTTGCAAACGCTCGCTTAACTGTTGACTGCTCGCAATGCTATCAGCGAGCCGTCTTAAATCACGGGGCTTGGCACTGTGCAGCGCAATACGGCTACTGATGCGCTCGATATCGGCCATGCTTTGCAAGATTTCTTGCAAGCTAACCAAACTTGACATAGCGGGCAACTGACACAGCCAGTCAACCGCATCTAGCCGCAGGTTTATGGTGTCGCGAGCACTGGCAAGGCGTAGTGGCCGTTTTAGCTGGGTGACCAGCAAGCGTTTGCCCATCGGGGTTTGGCAATGATTGACGACGGACACTAAGCTTGTGCCATTAGGGCTGGTCGGCGCAAATAGCTCCAAATTGCGGCTGCTGATGTCATCAATTATCAGGTAATCATCGTCGCGCTCGACAATCAGCTCACGCACCTGCGGCGTATGGCGCTGCTGGGTTTGCTGCGCATAATGAATCAGGGCGGCGCTACTGGTTTGGGCGCTGATACTGTCGCTAATACCCAAGCCCTCTAGCGTTTGTACCCTAAATTGCTGACACAGGGTTGCGCTGGCGTGTTGGCTGTGAAAGTCGCTGGCGGCCACGCTAATCACCGGGCAATCAAGAGAGGCTTGTAACCAGTGCCGCCACTCGTCACTTAGGGTTTCGGGAATAATGACTTCGCTTGGGGCAAAACGAGTAAGCAGCGTTAACAGGCGCTGTTTTAACAGCGATTCGGCCGCCGCTTGACTCAGTGTGTTCGGTTTTTGGGGCGGATGTTTAAGCAGGTCATCTAAGGTGATGGTTTGGGTACGCAACGTGCCGGCATTGATATCGAGTTGACTCACCCCAGCTTGCCAATGCTCAGGTTGGGTTGATGCCGATTTATTTATGTGATGCAGCAGCCCTTTTTTATCAAACAACACATCAATAGCCACCACGCTTGGGGTTTGATTGGGCGCAATCAACGCATCGTCTGTCAAAGTGCCGGCTGTCAGTGTTTTTACCACCTCGCGGCGCATAATGCCTTTAGATGGTTTGGCAGCGGCTTGCGGTTGGTTGTCTCTCGGTGAAGGTTGGGTTGAATCTGTCGTATCAGTATCGATAGTTGGGTCAAACTCTAGGGCGTCGGGCGTCTCATCGTCTATTTGCTCGCAAATCACCACCGTTTCACCGGCGGCAATCATCCTTGCCATATAGCTATCGGCGGCATGATAAGGCACTCCAGCCATGGCAATGGTGTTGCCCGCTTTATCATTGCCACGCCGGGTTAGGGTGATGTCCAAAATGTTTGCCGCGCGGATGGCATCGTCAAAAAACAGCTCATAAAAGTCGCCCATCCGATACAGGAGTAGCGCTTGGGGATAATTCACTTTCATCGATAGATATTGCACCATCATCGGCGTGTGTTCGGTTAAATCATAGGTCTTGCCGTTAATATGCAGTATATCGGGGTTATGTGCCTGGGCAGTTGCGGTGGGGTTAATGCGGGTAGCTGGGTGGCTCATGGACGGTATCAAAAGGTTAAGGGTGTGGCGTATTTTAACACTTATCAAGCCGCTTTTTTAAGGCTTACGCCGGCAATATCTGCTCAGTTTGTTTGGGTACGGTGCAGCGCCCGTGCTAAAATTCGTTTTGCGCTTTAGGGCCAGCGCGGGCGCCATTTTAATGGCTACCATCACGGTATTGCGTAAAATTAGGCCCTTGTATCTATCGCCACTGTTACCATATATAATAGATAATATTTTAATTTCAATTTAATGGGTCGGCGCATTTTGTCGCTTGCTTGAGTCTTTAAGTAGGTTTATATAGTTATGTTGTCAAAAATAATCGGAAGTGTGATTGGTACCAAAAACGAGCGTGAGCTTAAACGAATGCGCCAAATTGTGGCCAAGGTCAATGCGCACGAGGCGGCAATAGCCCCGTTAACCGATGCGCAGTTGCGGGACAAAACGCTAGAATTTAAACAGCGCTTTGATGAGGGGGCAAGCTTGGATGCGTTGCTGCCTGAGGCTTTTGCCGTTTGCCGTGAAGCGTCCCGTCGTACCTTGGGCATGCGCCATTACGATGTGCAAATTATTGGCGGTATTACCTTGCATGAGGGCAAAATTGCCGAGATGCGAACCGGTGAGGGTAAAACCTTGATGGCAACATTGGCCATCTATCTAAACGCCATCAGTGGTAAAGGGGTGCACGTGGTCACGGTCAATGATTATTTGGCGGCGCGTGATGCGGACTTAAACCGGCCATTATTTAACTTTTTAGGCTTAAGTGTTGGGGTGATTTACTCGCAGCAGCCCCCGCAAGAAAAAACGGACGCCTATCAAGCCGACATTACCTACGGTACCAATAACGAATACGGCTTTGACTATTTGCGTGACAACATGGTGTTTAGCCTGGGCGATAAAAAACAGCGTGAGCTCAACTTTTGTATTATCGATGAGATTGACTCGATTTTGATTGATGAGGCACGCACGCCGCTGATTATTTCGGGACAAGCAGAGGATTCTGCTGCTACCTATGCGCTGATTGACCAAATTATCCCTAGGCTTATCCGTTCTACCGATGAAGAGGCCAATAAAGAAAACGAAGACGGTGATTTTTGGATTGATGAAAAAAACCGCCAAATTGAAATTAGCGAAAAAGGCTATGAAAAAATCGAGGCTTTTTTAATCGAAGTGGGCGAGCTCGGCGCCAATGAGAGTTTGTATAGCCCAGTGCGGTTGCCGCTTTTAGCGCACGTACAGGCGGCGATTCGCGCCCACCATATCTTTATCAAAAACATCAATTATATTATCGATGATGGCGAGGTGATTATCATTGATGAGAACACCGGTCGTGCCATGCCAGGTCGGCGTTGGTCTGAAGGCCTACACCAAGCGGTAGAGGCCAAAGAGGGCGTGGAGATACAGCCAGAAAACCAAACTCTGGCGACCACCACCTTTCAAAACTATTTCCGTCTGTACAAAAAGCTATCGGGGATGACGGGTACGGCCGATACCGAAGCGGCAGAGTTTAAATCGACCTATGATTTGGATGTGGTGGTTATCCCTACTGACAAACCCATTGCCCGTTTAGACTTAGAAGACCAGATATTTTTAACCAAGCAGGGCAAATATCACGGAATTATCCGTGAGATTAAAGCCATTCAGGAAAAAGGCGCCCCCGTCTTAGTGGGTACCGCCACCATTGAGGCGAGCGAAGAGCTGTCGTATTTGCTCGATGAAGCCGGTATCAAGCACAACGTGCTCAATGCCAAACAACACGAGCGGGAGGCCGAAATTATCGCCCAAGCCGGTAGCCCCAAAGCGGTGACCATTGCCACCAACATGGCAGGGCGTGGTACCGATATTATTTTGGGGGGTAACTGGCAGGCGCATATCACCGACCCTGACAACGTGAGCCCCGAGGAGATGAGCCGGCTCAAAGCGGCGTGGCTGGTTAAGAATAAGGCGGTGATTGAGGCGGGCGGCTTGCATATTGTGGGCTCAGAGCGGCACGAATCACGGCGTATTGATAACCAGCTGCGCGGGCGGGCGGGGCGTCAAGGCGACCCGGGACAATCACGCTTCTTTTTATCGCTTGAAGATGATTTGATGCGTATCTTTGCTGGCGACCGCGTGGTGAACATGATGCGGGCGATGGGGCTAAAAGAAGACGAAGCGATTGAGCATAAAATGGTGTCGCGCTCTATTGAAAACGCGCAGGGTAAAGTGGAAAGTCGCGACTTTGATGCGCGTAAAAGCTTGCTAAAATACGACGATGTCGCTAATGAGCAGCGTAAAGTCATCTATCGCCAGCGCGATGAGTTATTGTCAGAGGCGGATTTAAAAGAGTCCATCGAAGAGATGCATCGCAGTGTCTATACTGCATTAATCGACCAGTTTATACCGCCCGGCTCTATTGATGATCAATGGAATGTTGACGGTTTAGAAGATGAGTTGGCAAACGAGTTTAAGTATGTCATGCCTATCAATGATTGGTTGGATGAAGATAACCGCCTTGATGAAGAGGGTCTACGCGAAAAAATAATAGACATGGCCTTACAGCGTTATCATGAGCGCCGCGAGCAGATGAGCCCAGAAAATGCAGCACAACTTGAGCGCCATCTTATGCTGCAAAGCTTGGATAAACATTGGAAAGAGCATTTAACCCAGATGGACCAATTGCGTAAAGGCATCCATTTGCGTGGTTATGCGCAAAAAAATCCTGAGCAGGAATACAAGCGCGAATCGTTTGAGCTGTTTCAAATCATGCTGGGCGCTATTCGCTCAGACACAGTGCAGGATTTATCTCGGGTGCATATCCCCACTCGTGAAGAGCTAGAAGCCATGGAGCAGCAGCGCCTTGCCGCCGCGCGCCAGCAGCACATGCATTTTGAGCACAATGAAATTGATAGCCTAACCGGAGAGGTGCATAACGAAGCCTCATTAGAGGCACTGAATCATCTTAGTGATGCCAATAACGCCGGCAGAGGTATAGCAGGAGCAAGCACAGGCGCTGCTTTGGGCGCTCAAAACACTGCCAACCCTTATGCACATTTAAATATTAGCCGTAATGCACCCTGTCCTTGCGGGTCAGGGCTAAAATACAAGCAATGCCATGGCAAAATGTAGTCGATGGTGCAATAGGGATGAGTAAGGATTAGTGCAGGGCCTAAGGTATATTTTAGGCCCTATTTAGATTAGATAGTGCGGTGATACCACTATGCTTCTATACTATTATGTATAAGCTGAATATATGACCTGCATAAGCTTTTATAGACTGCGCCACTCGGTTAACCTAGGATTGACGAGTTTGATGCTCTAAAAGCCCCTCTTCGCTAACGGCTAACTCTTCGCGTTTTAATTCAACGCTAATGGTATCTGCATGAGTATGCACCGACTTTTTAACGGCCACTTCTTGCACCACATGCGTTTCTTGCTTCACCAGTGCAATTTGACGCGATAAAACAATCTCAACGGGTTCAACACCCAAAGCAACTTTTTTGCCATTAATATTGATAGAAGTGACACTATCAAGCGTCGGCGACATACGACGAATCACCTCTTTATCATCATAAGCGCCTGTCAATAAATCTTGCGACTCACTGTCATAATATTCTGTGCTAATCACCAATACTTCTTCGGCCAATTCAATCGGCACATTGACTGTTTTAGTGCGTACTTCTTTAGTCACAATCACTTTACCAACATCTAAACGCTCTTTATTGACCACCACGCGCTCTTCTAACAATTCAAGATTGCCGACGGTTTGGCGTTCGTTTAATACCGTAGCGCTGCTACCATGCTCAGTCGCTACAGTGGCACTCGTAAAGGGCTGCTGGTCAGTGCTATCGGTGTGTATAGCGTTGGGGTTATTATTGATGCTCATTGATGCAAATCCTTATTGTTGTGTAGTAGATGATATTAAAGCATAGGCAAAAAGATTTTACCTGAAGACTAGAGCGTGTGTCACTATCAGCAGTGTTAATTTGCGAATGTTCCACACGCCCTACTGTAGCTGGGTGCTCAAACAATCCCTAACGCCAAAACCACAAAAAAAGCCAGAGTTAGACTCTGGCTTTCTGGGTTGAGCCTAGTGACTCAGGGCGATTAGGTGACTATTATTATGACAGTATGACTAACGTCTATAATAATAAATAGACACCCAACCTCATAAGATTCTAAACGAAATCAATTAGCTTAAACACAAACTACTTAGTTACCGCGTGCAGCGCGAACATCATCAGCAGTAATACCATCGGCAGTATACAATTTGCCATCACGGTCTACCACATTGCCATCATGGTCAATATTCAACTCTTCGCGCTTGATAGTTTCAAGGATAGTTTCAGTGCGACGCTCAGTCGTTTTACCAACGTTCACTTCTTCAGTAACATACGTTTGCTTAGCAACCACAGGACGTTCAACTTCAAGTTGTACTGCCACAGTGTCCGCACCAGCATCATCACCAATTTTGCGGTCAGTTAAACGGTCAACGTTAGTACGTTCGATATGGGCATGCTCTTCTTCAAGCTCAACATCCACTTTACGCTCTTCAGTAACTACATGCTTGCCAACTTTAACCAGACCAGCAACAATACGGTCCTTATTAACTGTTAAGCGCTCTTCTAACAATTCTAACGTATTAGGGGCATTGTAACTTGTCTCTTGTAATTCAACATGTTCAGCAGTAGGTACTGTGGTGGCTACAAAAGCTTGACGGTCTTTTTGCGCTTGTTCTTCATAGCTATACTGATAGTCATGGTCGTACACTTCCATAGCTTCTACTTGTGATTTCGTTAAGCTATCAAAAAATACATCATCACCAACAATACGAGCAAGACCAGCAGGTACTAATACTTCTTTAGAGCTAAACCAGCCACCTACATCAACAATTAAATAACGAATGCGGCCAGTGGTGTCTTCTACCAAAGCGCCGTCAATTTTACCGATTTTCTCTTCATTAGCGCCGTAAGCAACTTTGCCGCTTGGGTCATAATAATCGTCGCCGATTAGGTCACGATGCGTAGCTTGAATGTCTTGTAAACGAATTAATTGGCTCATTATAATTTTCCTTTTCTTTTATAGTATGAAGGTTATGTAAAGTTGAGAACCCTGAAACAAAATTGGTCGAAGTATACAACCAATAATACGACTAACTGATTAAGGGATAGAAACTTATGCCCTATTCATCAGCCTACAACTGTTGCTACTACTTGCTGTTAATCACCAAATCGTAAAAATATACTGTCCTAAAACTAAATCATCTCACGTTACTAAAAAAATACATAATAATAGTGACAGTGAGTAAGTTAGAAAAGAGTATTAAGATAAGATTATTAAGACATCAGCAAATATGCTGACCATCTGTACTAAAAGCATCTGTTTGATAACTCTTCTTGATAACTTGGGGGTATCATAGCAGGCTACATGCCTTTAACATATAGTTAGCAAGTATCATTATGTCAGTGAGCGTAAATAGGTGTAAACCGATGTAATCTAAATAACACTCAAGGGTTATAATGTTACGTTTATTTACGATTAATCGTCATCATTTATTATGCAAAATGACTCAACTATTACTCAGCTATTAAAGATAACTTAGAGGGTCGCTGATGAGGGTCGTCGATACTAAAACAGCCCCCTGAAAGGAAGCTGTTAACTCAGATAAAGACTTAAGTGATTACTAAGCTGCATCACTTATGCTATATGCCATGTGATGAATGGTGTAGTTACATAGGTCACATAGAATCGTAGCATTGAATAAACGCAGAGCTTAAGAAATCGATATCATTGTGTAATGACTAGGCTATTAAGGCAATTCTATTGCCACGGCAACCGCTTCGCCGCCGCCAATACACAAGGTGGCCACGCCTTTTTTGCCGCCTGTACGCTGCAAAGAGTGAATCAGGGTGACTAAAATGCGTGCACCCGAGCAGCCTACCGGATGACCTAAGGCACAAGCGCCGCCTTCAATGTTAACTTTGCTGTGAGCAATATTTAACTCATCCATAGTCGCCATGGTCACCATCGCAAACGCTTCGTTAATTTCCCATAAATCGACATTGTCTACAGTCCAGCCCGCTTTAGCTAGTACTTTTTCGATAGCACCAATGGGGGCAATCGTAAATTCAGAGGGGTGGCGCGAATTTGAGGCAGTGGCAATAATACGTGCTTGAATATTAAAACCTTTAGCGTTAGCGGTAGACTCATTGGTCACCACAATCGCCGCTGCGCCGTCAGAGATTGAACTGGCGTTGGCGGCGGTAATGGTGCCATCTTTAGCAAAAGCAGGGCGTAAGGTGGGGATGCGCTCTGCATTGGCCAAACCCGGCTCTTCATCGGTATCGACAACCACCTCACCTTTACGGTTTTTAACAGTGACGGCGGTGATTTCCTTGTCAAAATGCCCCTCTTGAATGGCGGTTAACGCACGAGTAAGCGACTCAATCGCAAATGCATCCATTTGCTCTCGGGTGTAACCTTTGGTGTCTGCCATTTCTTGCGCAAACTGTCCCATCAGCTTACCAGTATCGGCATCCTCTAAACCATCAATAAACATATGGTCATTGACTTCTTTATGGCCCATACGATAGCCAGCACGCGCGCCAGGCATAATATAGGGGGCATTGGTCATTGACTCCATGCCGCCAGCCACGATGATAGAGGCACTGCCTGCTTTAATGGCGTCATAGGCTTGCATTACGGCTTTAAGGCCAGAGCCACACAGTTTATTGATGGTCACGGCACCGGTGCTATCGGGGATGCCCGCATGGCGCATGGCTTGACGCGCCGGGCCTTGCTTGACGCCTGCGGTTAAGATGCAGCCCATAATCACTTCATCAATCTCGCTTGGGGTAACGCCGGCACGCTCTACGGCCGCCTTGATAGCAGCAGCGCCTAACTGCGGTGCGGTTGCCCCAGTTAACACGCCTTGAAAGCCGCCCATTGGGGTGCGCGCGCCACTCACAATAACAATTGGATCGGTTGATAGGGTTGACATAATCGTGTCCTTATAAAAAAAATTGGATTATAAAAAGCAGATAAAGTAGGTGTTAAAATAAATCATACACTTTGGTTAAACAAAGCATTAGGTTAAATCATGCAAACGGATACGCACAACCTTTGAATGGATAGCTGCCAATGCCTCAATTTTGTTAATGGCGACGTTCATCTGGCTTTCAACCACTGGCAAGGTTAAGATGATAATCGGCACTTGTCCTTTTTGATGCACCGGCTTTTGCAAAATCGCATCGATATTGATACCCGCTTCGCTCAGTATGCCAGTTACCCCAGCCAAAACGCCTGGAGTGTCATCGGCTTGCAGGCGTAAATAATAGCCGGTCACGATGTGGTCAATCGCTAAAATGGGGGTGTCCGCTAGGGCATCCGGCATAAACGCAAGATGCGGCACATGATGGCCATGGTTGGTTGCAGTTAACACCCGAATCAAATCCATCACGTCGGCCATCACCGCAGACGCCGTAGCACCGGCACCGGCACCATCGCCATAATATAAAGTTTGGCCGAGAGGATGCGAATTGACCAATACCGCATTTTTCACCCCATTGACGTTCGCTAATAAAGCATTTTCGGGGATTAGGGTAGGGTGTACGCGCAGCTCTATACCCGTTGCCGTTTGGGCTAATGATGGCATATCGAGGCTGTCGCCATTGGCGGTATCGTAACGGCGCACGGCAAAGCCTAAGTGTTTAATGCGATAGCCCAGCTCTTCGGCATAGGTGACATCTTGCAGGGTAATGTCGGTGATGCCCTCACAATACACTTTGTCAAACTGCAGCGGGATACCAAAAGCAATAGAGGCCAGTAGTGCCAGTTTATGGGCCGCATCAATACCTTCAACATCAAACGTGGGATCGGCCTCGGCATAGCCCAAGGCTTGCGCCTCATGTAACACATCGTCAAAGTCACGACCTTTATCACGCATCTCAGTCATGATAAAGTTGCCAGTGCCATTAATAATACCGGTGAGCCATTCAATGTTGTTGGCCGCTAGTGCTTCGCGCAGTACCTTGATGATGGGGATACCGCCAGCAACCGCCGCTTCATAGGCGACATGCACATGGTGTTTTTCGGCCAAAGCAAATATCTCATTGCCATGCTCTGCCAGTAGCGCTTTATTGGCGGTCACCACATGCTTACCCTGTTTAATGGCATGGATAATGACGTCCTTGGCCACCGTTTGCCCGCCCATGACTTCAATCACAATGTCCACATTATCGCTAGCGGCAATTGCCATGAGGTCGCTATTTTGCTGAATACTTGGGTTGATATCATCACGCTGACGCCGGGTGCCCACCTCGGTAATAATAATATCGTGCCCACTACGGCGCTTAAGCTCGGCTAAATTGTCCTCTAATAGTCTGAGCACCCCAGTACCCACAGTGCCCAACCCTAATATGGCCAGTTTGATTGATTTACTCACAGTATCCTCATTTTTATTGGTCAGTATCGTTGTATTGGTCAATGTATTTTTTTTAGTTGGTAAATTTAGGTGGTATATTTAGTTAGTATATAAAATAGCCGCAACCCAAAAGGCAGTACAAAATAGATAGCGATAATGGCGTATAGTTGGCATTCGCTAGTTGGCAAGCGCCGCTTTTGCCAGCTCATGCGCTGGCAGGTAGCCCCCAATTTGCTGCCCCGATTCGGTAAAGATTGCTGGCGTGCCACGCACACCCAAACTTAACCCCAGCTCAAGCTGTTTGGCCACCGGGTTGGGGCACGGGGGCGCGCTGATATTTTGACCTGCTTTTGCGGCGGTCAAAGCGGCTTTACGGTCGCTGCTGCACCAAATGGACTGCATAATCGGTTGGCTTTGCTCACTACGTGGCCAAGCCAGATAGCGCACCTCAATGCCCTCAGCATTAATAGCACTGATTTCGCTATGTAATTTGCGGCAGTAGCCACAGTCAGCATCGGTAAACGCATACACAGCAGCTTTGGTTGCGCCCGTGGCAGGAAAAATAATCATCTCCTCTTTGGGCACTTGCGCAAGCTTGGTTTTTGCTGCCGCCGCCATCAGGTTGGCGGTGATATCGACCGGCTTGGCATCACCCAAGCCAATGATTTGGCCTTGAATAATATGCTTGCCTTGTTTATCAGTAAAAAAGGCGGGCATGCCCTCGGCGGTTACCCAATAGATATCCGGCATGCTGGTCGGTACGGCAGAGATAACCGTTTGCTCAATACCCGAGGCTTTTAGGTTGCTTTGTAGGGCGCTCACGACATCGTTATTGGAGCTAGCATCTATCGGCACTGCGGTGGCAGTTGCTGTTGTCGCTGCTGCTGCTGTCGTCGCGCCAGTGCCGCCCACATTTTTTTTGGTCTCGGCGCCATTGCTGTTACAAGCCGTTAAGCTGATACCCAGCGCCAACGTCAACAATAAACTTGGTTTTAAGGGGTGACATAAAGGTTTGGGTGTTTTTTTGCAGTGGATATTACGCATGGTCAGTCCTTCAGTACAACCCTGTCATTAGGGTCGGTTCTGGCTTAATAAGCCGCAATAAACGTCACATTTTGGCAGCAGCCCGTTTATTGATAACTCGTTATAGGGGAACATTAAGATAGCACTATAGAAGATAGCAAACTAGATTGCCACTAAGTTTAGCATACTCTAAATTAAGCGGGGGAAATTAAGCAGAGGATGCCCTAAACGAGATGGCGGTAAGTTGCCTGCAAGGCAGAGGTATGGATGGCACTTGCGCTTGGGATGACAGGTGGCTATACAGGCCAGCACAACTACAGGCTAGCACAAGTACAGGCCAGCACAAGGCGTCAAGCAGGTTTGAAACCTTTTTAAGCCGGTATGCGACGAATATCCAGCCGTTTTCAAGCACCATTTTTTTGGTAACCAGTTATTTCTGTTTGCGTGGTGGCAATCCGGTGTGCTGGGTTTGAAAGTTACCCTTCTGAACGTTTTTAACTTGATGTTTAACGGGCCGATTATTCGAGCTGTTTTTGGCGCTATTGTTAGAGCTGGCGTTAGACTTGCCACTACGCTTCACCGAATCCGACCCCACACGGCTGTTCTTTTTACGCGGAGACTGATAGGTGCCTTGTGGATTATGTTGGCCGTCTACCGTTGTGCGCCCCTCAAGGCGTGAGTCAAACGGCGGTATCAAACAATGGCGTGCGGTGCCAATTAAATCCTCTCGCCCTAAGCGTTTTAAAGAAGCCCGTAGCATCCCCCAGTTTTGCGGGTCATGATAGCGTAAATACGCTTTATGCAGTTTGCGCTGCTTGCCAGATTTGACAATCTCGACATTGCCCTCGCTACGGGTGACCTTATGCAAGGGGTCTTTGTGGGTGTGATACATGGTTGTCGCCGTCGCCATTGGGCTTGGATAAAAGGCTTGGACTTGGTCGGTTCTAAAGTCATTGCGCTTAAGCCACAACGCAAGGTTAAGCATATCCTCATCCGTCGTGCCCGGATGCGCGGCAATAAAGTAGGGGATAAGATACTGCTCTTTACCGGCCTCGGCGCTGTATTGCTCAAACATCTGTTTAAAGGTATCGTAAGAGCCCATACCCGGTTTCATCATCTTCGACAGCACATTGGTTTCAGAGTGTTCAGGAGCAATTTTCAAATAACCGCCCACATGATGGGTCACCAGCTCTTTGACATACTCAGGGTCTTTCACTGCCAAGTCATAACGCAAACCCGACGCAATCAAAATCTTTTTTACGCCCTTAATATCGCGCGCTTTACGATATAGTTTGGTCAAATTGCTATGGTCGGTGTTTAGGTTGTCACAAATGCCAGGATAGACACAGGAGGGTTTACGGCAATTTTTTTCGATATGCTCATCTTTACAGCTTAAACGGTACATATTGGCGGTTGGGCCACCCAAGTCAGATATCACCCCAGTAAAATTAGGCGCTGTGTCTCGAATCGCCTCAACTTCGCGCAAAATCGATTCTTCCGAACGGCTTTGGATAATGCGCCCTTCGTGCTCGGTGATTGAGCAAAACGTGCACCCGCCAAAACATCCGCGCATGATATTGACCGAAAACTTAATCATATCAAACGCAGGAATACGCGCATCGCCGTAACTTGGATGCGGCACGCGCTGATAGGGGAGGTCGAACACATAATCCATCTCTTCGGTGGATAGCGGAATCGGCGGCGGATTAAGCCACACATCAATATCGGTTTGCGAATTGCCGCCACCATTGCCATGACGTTGCACCAGCGCACGCGCATTGCCGGGGTTGGTTTCCATATGCAAAATACGGTTGGCATGGGCATATAGCACCGGGTCGGACTTTACCTGTTCGTAATCAGGCAGACGAATCACGGTTTTGTCACGTGGCGGCATCTTGATTTTATGTTTGCGAGCGGTTTTCGGCTTATCGTTTTCTAGGCGTTCTAAACGTTGTGTACGGTTATCTGCGTGAGCATCTTTAACACCTATCATCTTCACCACTTGCACATCATCATTGACTTGCTCGCTATTGAGGATTTTATTATCCACTTTTTCAGAAACAAATCCTTTGTACTGACGCTCCATTGCTGACTGACTGGCAGACTGACTTTTAAGATAGGCAAACTCAGAAATCCCTTTCTCTTTCTCAATCGAGCAATCATCCAAATCTTCAGTCATCACATAAGGATTAATAATGGGATCAACACGCCCAACCGTATCCACATCATTACTGGCGACCTCGGTCATGCCAGCTTTCCAGTGGCGACGCGATGGGGTCAGCAAATACGCGGTACCCCGTAAGCTGCTCATTTGCTCAAAGGTATAGCCTTTTGATAACCCATGCACCACATCCACAATCGCCCGTTCGGCATTGCCATAAAGCAGTACATCGGCACGGCTATCGAGCAAGATACTACGGCGCACCTTATCCGACCAATAATCATAATGGGCAATACGGCGCAAACTGCCCTCAATACCGCCCAAAATAATCGGCACATCTGGGTACGCCTCGCGGCAACGCTGGCTATAGACAATCGCAGCGCGGTCAGGGCGCTTGTCTGGCACATTGCCCGGCGAGTACGCATCATCACTACGAATCCGCCTATCTGCCGTATAGCGATTGATCATGCTGTCCATATTGCCCGCCGTCACCCCGTACGCATACACAGGCTTGCCGAGCGCCATAAACGCCTCTTTACTCTGCCAATCAGGCTGGGCGATAATGCCCACGCGAAAGCCTTGCGCCTCTAACAACCGCCCAATAATCGCCATACCAAAACTTGGATGGTCGACATAGGCATCGCCCGAAATAATCACCACATCGCACGCATCCCAGCCCAAATCGTCCATCTCGCTACGGGTAGTCGGCAAAAACGGTGCAGGCTCAAAGCATGCCGCCCAATGCTTATCGTAATCGTATAGAGGGGTTGCGCCTTGTTTAAAAGCGGTGCGAGCAAGCGTATCAGCAGACATGGGGATGACCTAGGCATGGAGGATTAAAAACAGGAACTAAAACAACGACGTTTAAGAGGTAAGATTACAGAGGAGAAAACACAACACAGAATTGTGCTCATTTTACCATGAATAGGCTTTAAGTTGCGATGTTAAAACAGTAACGCGAGCTTAGGCATTGCAACTTGTAATAGCATGAATGCAATAGCGTGACATAGTCAGCGCGCTTTTAGACCGCCACGATGTTAGGCTGCTTAATCCTTCCCCGTAATCCGCTTATATTTACTCATTAAGTCTGATTTAGTCTCAGCGTGGTTGGGGTCTTTAGGGATGCAGTCAACAGGGCAAATCATCACACATTGCGGTTCATCAAAATGCCCCACACATTCGGTACATAGGTCAGGGTTTATCTCGTAAATCTCATCGCCTTCATAAATGGCATTATTGGGGCAGGCGGGTTCACACACATCGCAATTGATGCACTCGTCAGTAATGAGTAAAGCCATGCTACGCTCCTAAGCCTGCGCTATTTGCGCCTAAACGTTTTAAAGATAAGCTATCGAATACGGTATCATGGATGACTACTTCCAATGATTCGCCCGCTTAGTATCAAATGCCTTTTGCACGCATACCGGTACAAACTTATCCACATCGCCATCAAGCTTGCCAATCTCGCGAATCATTGTAGAGGAAATAAAAGAATATTTTGGTGCTGGCGTCAAAAACACCGCCTCAAAGTTATCATCAAGCTCTCGGTTCATATTGGCAAGCTGGAACTCATATTCAAAGTCTGACATAGCGCGCAAACCCCGCAGCACAGCGGTGGCACTTTGCTCACGCATAAAATCCACCAATAAGCCATCAAAGCCAACCACCGACACTTGTGGCAAGTCGGCAAACACGGTTTCGACCAAGGTGACGCGCTCCTCAAAGCTAAACATCGGTTTTTTATGGTGGCCAAGTGCCACAGCGATGACCACTTCATCAAATAGCTTGACCGCGCGTACCACTAAATCACGATGGCCATTGGTAATGGGGTCAAAAGTACCGGGATACACAACTTTGGTGTACAGTGAGGACGGTTTTGTCATAATGGTATGGTCGGCTGTCAAATAAACGCCTATCGTAGCAAATTTTGTCTCTTTACGTAAGGCTATTCTTTTTTTGTAAGGCAGGTGGTAAGGGATGCTATAGGCTAAATTGATGCGATACCCTGTCTCTACATTTTGCTGTCAGCATCCGTATACAAGCAATAGAATTAAAGGTGGGATAAATTTGTTATAATGGCGTTTCGACCTAAATAAACAGTGCTTGAGCAATCAAAGTTGCTGTGATAATAGGGACACGGACGCAAAGCTTTATTTATCCATTCATTAGCAATGATTAATGATTAATAACGATTAATCACTGGTCAGGGTTAAAGGTAGAAAGCGGTTATCAAGAAAGAGAGTACCATGGCAAAGAAGAACAAAAAACCATCCAACCAAATTGCGGCCAATAAAAAAGCCCGATTTGAGTATTTTATCGAGCAAACCTTTGAAGCCGGCTTGGTGCTACAAGGCTGGGAGGTCAAAGCCATTAGAGCGGGAAAAATGAGCATCACCGAGTCCTATGTGACCTTTCGCAATAACGAGGCATTTTTGTTTGGGGCGCATATCCAAGCCTTGTTATCGAGCTCTACCCATGTCGACCCGGACAGTATTCGCACCCGTAAACTGCTGTTAAATCGCAGTGAGATTGACACGCTCTTTGGTGCGGTAAACCAAAAAGGCTATGCGTGTGTGCCATTAGAGGTATACTGGAAAGACTCGTTGGTGAAGTGCAAAATTGGTTTAGCCAAAGGCAAAAAACTGCATGACAAACGTAAAACCCTCAAAGATAAAGACTGGGAGCGGGATAAAGCGCGTGGTTTTAAACAACATTTGGATTAGGGCGAGCGCTTAGCTCATACGCCGTTACGTTGCAATGCTTCATTGCCATGATGCAAGATAGCAGCATGCAAAACTCTGCAATAACTTTTTTACTGTAAGGGTCACTGCTAATCGGTACGTCTGCTCAATGGCTGGTGAAGGTGAGTTTGCGAGACGTTAAAAAAGGCCACTTTGCAAACAAGTGGCCTTGTCATGAATCACTAACTTTGACCAAAAAAACTAACCCACCAGCATCGGCTTTAAAAAAGCACCCGTAAACGACGCTTCGTTGTCAGCCACTTCTTCTGGCGTGCCCTCTGCAATTATCAAGCCACCATTTTTACCGCCCTCGGGCCCTAAATCAATCACCCAGTCGGCCGTTTTAATCACATCTAGGTTGTGCTCAATCACCACGATAGTGTTGCCCTTATCACGTAGCGCATGCAAGATATTCAGCAGCTTATAAATATCGTGGAAATGCAGCCCAGTTGTCGGTTCATCCAAGATATATAAGGTTTGCCCAGTATCGCGTTTGGCAAGTTCACGAGCGAGCTTCACCCGTTGTGCTTCACCACCTGATAGGGTAGGGGCAGACTGACCCAAACGAATATAGCTTAAGCCTACATCCATCAAGGCTTCAAGGCGACGATGAATGGGTGGAATAGCAGAGAAAAACTCGGTGGCATCTTCTACTGTCATGTCCAATACGTCGGCAATACTCTTGCCCTTGTAATGAATCTCAAGCGTCTCACGATTGTAGCGTTTGCCATGACAACTATCGCAGGGCACGTACATATCCGGCAAAAAGTGCATTTCAACTTTAATCAGGCCATCGCCCTGACAGGTTTCACAGCGGCCGCCTTTGACGTTAAAGCTAAAGCGACCCGCTTTATAACCACGGGCTTTGGCCTCTTGGGTTTGCGAAAACATATCCCGAATGGGGGTAAATACCCCCGTATAAGTGGCAGGGTTGGAGCGGGGCGTGCGCCCAATCGGGCTTTGGTCAATATCCACCATTTTATCGAGATATTCAAGGCCGCTAATGCTCGCAAACTTGTCCGGCACTAAAGTAGAAGCGTTATTAAGTTGCGTCGCCGCCAAGGGCATGAGAGTACGGTTAATCAACGTCGATTTGCCCGAGCCGGAAACGCCGGTGATACAAGTAAAGGTGCCAATCGGGATGGTTAAGTCGACATCTTGTAAGTTATTGCCCGATGCGCCTTTTAGCTCAATTTGCATCGGTACGATATGCTGAGGTATTGGCTTGCCTTTTTCTTTTGCCGCCGCCGCTTTTTTTGCCGCCGCCGCTTTTGCCTTACCCATCGGCATGATACGGGCACGCTCGGGCGGATTGTTTAAATCAATGGTTTTGGCTTTGTGGCGAACTTTAGGGATGTCGATTTTCTTTTTACCAGACAGGTACTGTCCCGTCAGCGACTCTTCGACGTCCATAATATCCTGCATCGACCCTTGGGCAATCACATGACCACCATGCACCCCAGCGCCGACGCCAATGTCAATCACATGGTCGGCTTGGCGAATGGCATCTTCATCATGTTCCACCACCAAAACGGTATTGCCCAAATCGCGCAAGCGAATCAAGGTTTGAATCAAACGGTCATTATCGCGTTGGTGCAGGCCGATAGAGGGCTCATCGAGCACATACATCACCCCCATCAAACCGGCACCAATTTGGCTGGCAAGACGAATACGCTGCGCCTCACCGCCGGATAGGGTTTCGGCAGAGCGGGCAAGGTTGAGATAGTCCAAGCCAACACTGACCAAAAAGTTAAGCCGCTCATTAATCTCTTTAAAAATCTTATCACTGATTTCGCCTTTGGCGCCGCCCATGTGCAAGTCGCTATAATACGTGGCAGCATCGCCAATGGGCATCTGCACGATATCGGCAATGCCTTTGCCATCCACGCGCACATTGCGAGAGATTTCATTAAGGCGAGACCCATCACACACGTTACAGGTGGTGTCGGCTAAGTATTTTGCCAACTCATCGCGCACAAAGTTGCTTTGGGTTTTGGCATAGCGGCGCTCTAAATAGGGCAATACGCCTTCAAATGGGGTGGTCTTTTTGGTTTTACGCCCGCGCTCATCGGTAAAATTAAACAGTATTTTCTCATTACCCGAGCCTTGTAAAATGATGTCACGATGTTCTGCAGATAAGTCTTGCCACGGCGTGTCCATATCCATATTAAAATGGCTGGCAACCGTGCTCAACAAGCCAAAGTAATAAGCATGGCGTTTGTCCCAACCATTAATCGCGCCTTGATTGAGGGTTTTTTCTGGGTGAGTGACCAGTTTTTCGGCGGCAAAATACTGGCGCTTGCCTAATCCATCACACGCCGGGCAGGCACCATATGGGTTGTTGAAACTAAACAGGCGCGGCTCTAATTCGGACACCGCACGGTCGCATACCGGGCAAGAATGTTTGGCAGACAACACTTGATTATTGCTATCATAATTCGAGGCGTCATGGTTAGGGTTGCCATCCATATAATGTAGGATGGCGACATCACTACCTAAGCGCAGTGCGGTCTCTAAACTTTCTGCTACGCGATTGCCTAAGTCGTCCCGTACTTTAAAGCGGTCAACCACCACTTCAATCGTGTGTTTTTTGGTTTTCTCCAGCGCAGGCAACTCGTCCATATCATACACGTTACCATCCACCCGCACCCGCACAAAGCCTTGACCCACCAGCTGCTCAAGTAGCACAATATGCTCACCTTTACGATCGCGCACTACGGGCGCTAAAATCATCAGCTTGGTGTCTTCGGGCAATGCCATGATGTCATCGACCATTTCGGTAATGGTTTGTGCCACCATGGGCAAATCATGCACCGGGCAAAACGGCGTACCGACCCGTGCATAGAGCAGGCGCAGATAGTCGTAAATTTCGGTAATGGTACCCACCGTAGAGCGAGGATTGTGATTGGTCGATTTTTGCTCAATCGCAATGGCAGGCGATAATCCTTCGATACTATCGACCTCAGGCTTATCCATTTGCGATAGAAATTGCCGTGCATAAGCGGACAAACTTTCGACATAGCGGCGTTGTCCTTCGGCGTATAAAGTATCAAATGCTAGTGAGGATTTACCAGAGCCTGACAACCCAGTGATGACCACAAACTTATCCCGAGGAATATCAATATCAATATTTTTTAGATTATGGGTGCGTGCGCCGCGAATTTTAATATGTTCGTGTGCCATAAAGAGCCTTTTAGTGTCAGACAAAAAAAATGCGAAGAAATGTAAGCTACTAGACTGTACAGAAAAAAATAGGTTTAAATGCTAAGGTGCAGTATAAAGCGATGCGTGTAAGCTGTCAGTTTGGCATTGCATAGGGTTTGTTATTAATGGGTGTGGTTTGAGGTTTTTTCAAGCCGCGATAGCGACCCGCTAACCAAGTTAATGCGAGCAGCTTAGGGGCGAAAATAGGCAGTGAATCCGCTTAAGCTCGTTCCCACCACGCCGTTAATCCTTTATAATGGCATACGTTTCACTTGAATGCTGTCCTCACAGCCTACTGGCTTAAAGCCTCGTAACCAACCTGCTGAATAAACTGTACCCAGCAACGTCAATTAAAAAGTAAACGGAACACCGCCTTACTGACATCGACATTGACATTGACATCGACAAAAATATTAACATAGTCCACTATATTGCCCACTATATTGCCCACAATATTACTCATCTCAGTCTATATCAGCCAACAATGCCTAAATAAGCCTCTAAACCGAGCAAAAAAAATAGCCTATCAACAAAGCGGATATAATAAGCATAGCGATATGAGTACCGCACGCACAAACCTTGGAGCACTATGAATAGTATCGAAAAAAGAGCAATACTCGGCGTTGGCGGTATCTTTGCCTTGCGGATGCTCGGTCTGTTTATGATAGTGCCGGTATTTGCCGTCTACGGCAGCCAATATAGTCATGCTACGCCCTTTTTGATTGGTTTAGCTGTGGGAATTTATGGGTTAGGGCAGGCCATATTTCAAATACCCATGAGTTTGGTGGCCGATAAATTGCCACGTAAACCCATCATTTTATTGGGTTTGCTGCTATTTGCAGCGGGTGGTATCCTAGCGGCAACGGCAGAGAGTATTTATCAAGTTATCCTCGGGCGCGCCTTAGCGGGCAGTGGCGCTGTGTCGGCGGTGCTGATGGCGCTGCTGGCAGATGTCACCCGCGAGCAGGAACGCACCAAAGCCATGGCGACGATGGGGCTGACCATTGCCACCTCTATCATGCTATCGTTTGCTATTGGTCCGATGCTGGTGGCAAGCATTGGCATGTCAGGGCTGTTTTGGTTAACCAGTGTGTTTGCTTTGCTGGCAATGGGGTTATTGTTGATCGTGCCCACGCCGCTACGGGTGTTAAAGCAGAACCTAACCAACACGTCAATTAGCGAGCAGTTATTGGCGGTGCTGCGTATTGGTGATTTAAACAGGCTGCACATCGGTATTTTTGCGCTGCACCTGACCATGACGGCTATCTTTGTGATTGTGCCGCAGCAATTGGCCAATGTCTTAGGCCTAAGCGTACGCCAGCAAGGCTACGTATATTTACCGCTGCTATTTATCGGCTTTGCTATCGCCATTCCGTTTATTATCATTGCCGAAAAAAAGCGTAAAATGCGCCAAGTGTTTTTGGCGGCTTTGGTGCTGTTAGTAGCCGCGTTTGTGTGCTTGGCACTGGGCAGTCAGTTGAGTGTGGGCCTTATCGTCGGGCTAGGCTTGTATTTTATTGGTTTTAACCTTTTAGAGGCCACTATTCCGTCTTGGATATCCAAACGTGCCCCAGTCGCCAATAAAGCCACCGCAATGGGTATTAGCTCCTCGAGCCAGTTTTTGGGCGCCTTTTTTGGCGGCGCTTTAGGCGGTCTATTGCTCAATCAGAGCAGTGTGTTGGCATGGTCATTATTGGGGGCGATTATGGCAGTGGCTTTGCTAATGATTATACCCATCGCGCAGCCACCTTATTTGAGCAGCCTGACCCTTGCCATTCCGAATGGTGCCGAAGTGGCAAAGTGGTCGGCCCAAATCATGGCCATAGACGGGGTCGATGATATTGTGGTCATGGCTAAAGAGGGCGTTGCCTATTTAAAGCTGGACAAGCAAGTGCTAAATGACCATGCACGACATCAGCTGTCGCAAATGACTGAAACACAGCTAGATATTTAAGAAAAACTTGGGTAAAGTAAACGCTAACCTGACGTCTCTAGACATGGGCTTATTTTTTTGTTTATATTAGTAGCCTCTTACTTGTGCCGTTTTTTAAGCGCAATAATCTGCGCTAATCTGCAAAAGTAAGCCAGTTCTCCAATAAAAAGAGAATAAAGTTTAATACTGTGCTAATAAGCTGCGCTTAAGTTTTGGAAGTGGTCGCCATACTTTATTTGCTCTATTGGCTTTATTCTAGACAACGTCAACACAGTTAATCTATAGTCCATTTTACAGTCACTTAAAAGGAGCTCTTATGCGTGGTGTTAATAAAGTAATCATCGTCGGTAATCTTGGGGCAGATCCTGAGCATAAAACATTTGCCAATGGGGGCGCTGTTACCAATATTGTCGTTGCCACTTCTGAACAATGGAACGACAAACAAACCGGCGAAAAAAAGGAAACGACGGAGTGGCATCGTATTTCTTTATATGACCGAGGCAACTATCGTTTAGCAGAGATTGCATCCAAATATCTACGTAAAGGCAGTCAGGTATATATCGAGGGCAGCTTACATACGCGTAAATGGCAGGATCAAAACGGTCAAGATCGTTATACGACCGAGATTCGTGCCGAGAGTATGCAGATGCTCGGTAGCGCGGGTGGTGGGCAAGGCGGCAGCGGCCATCAGCAAAACAATGCCCCTGCACAAGTGACTAATAATGACCATGGCACTTATGGCAGTCAGGACGTCTATGGGGGTGCTAGTCATCAAGGCAATCCAAACAATGCAATGAGCAATCAAAACAGTTTTGCTCAGAACAGCGGCAACAGCAATCCAAATAACCCTGCCAATATGGGGGGGAGTGCGCCTGCGCAAAACGCCAATACCTTTAACAACCAAACCTCTAATGCAACAGAGCCGATGAAAGACACCCCACGCGATGATGATATCCCGTTTTGAAGAACACATAGTAGGATGCATCTTCAGATTAAGTGTCAAAGATTAAGTGTCAAGTATTAGGTCTATAAGTTGTTAAGCTTGTACCTAATCTTAATTGTTTAACCTAGCTATTTAATCCAGTCATCTAATGTTATTATTTCTAAACCCTGCCACTAGCGGGGTTTTTTTGGCTATAGGTAGCGCAATAGGTGTTAAGTAATGCGAGGGTTTACCCCATACCTTGTTTGTATCACCCCATAGCCACCTGCTATCTTTTTTAAAGATAACATTCAGAGGAGAGCAGCAAATACGGGTCGAAAAAAGTAGATTAACCCCTGCATAATGAGCACATAAAATAAATAGCAGCAAAGAGGCCGTTGGTTTATTTAATAAAAAAATGAATAACTTACGCTTATGCAGATAGCTGTTTTTCTTCTGCTATAGGGGTATATAATCGATAACGATTTATTTTACAATAGTCTAGTTGGCTATGACTTTATAGATACCGTTTTTGGGTTTTACTAAGGCTTATTGGTTTTTAACAGTGCCACTATAGGCGATAGTGCCATACGTTAACTATAGTATTTTAGCAATAGTACATAACAACATGATTTTTTCAGAAATTAATGTTATTCTAGGTTTTCACATGAAAGATTGCCAGTACGAAAAGTATATATACTATTGATATACTTTGAGTATAATAGAGTTTTCCTGTTACATTAAATGCTGTCTTATGTGTTGGTAACATATAAAGACTGAATTATTTTCTACGAGGTATGTATGACTAAGTTAAATAAATTGGATTTACAAGAGTTTGACGTTGATCAGCTTTTAGAGATTACGGCAAATGCGCAGAAGTTAATCGTTCAAAAACAAAGCCATCGCTTGTACGATGCTTATGAAAGTTTTGAAAAGATTGCCGCCGAAGCGGATAGTACTATCGAGGAAATTCTAGAGATTGGCAAAGAGATTGAAAAAGAGCGCAGTATTAAATACCGCGATCCCAATAAGTCAGACAACACCTGGACAGGACGTGGCCGTCAGCCAAAATGGCTTACCAAAGCGTTAAAAGAAGGCAAGGCCTTATCGGATTATGCAGTTTAGTCGATTTGAGGTTATCGGTTGGAAGCAAAGCTGCTTTTAAAAGCTGTGGTATAAACTTACTATCAATCAGTGCAGTATATGCATTATAAATGAAAAGCAATAGGGCATTTAGCTAGTTATAGATTATAGAGTTATAGTAAGCTAAAGGATAAGATAGGTGGGTATCAGATAGATAATTAATTTATGAATAGTGGTTATTTATCTTGTAGCGAGCTTTTTATAGCTGCCTATTGCGAGATAGGGCTAAGGGTATCTGACCCTGTGGCGCATCGACCACCCTGCTACTATTCGTGGCGTCACCACATCATATCTCTTTAGTGTCATATCAGATGAGCTGAACTCTTTATGGGGTTCAGCTTTTTTTGCTGGGTTATATTTTATCGGTTGTAGCGGCTTAGCTTATAGGTTACTGCCTTTGGCAGCCTTTAGGCTTGTCACTACTGTCTTGTTAATAATTGCTACTTATATAACCGCATGTATGGGTATAATAGCCTAAACTTTTTAAGTATCATGGGTAGTAATTTATTTTTAATTTGCCTAAACTGGTTGAACGTTGTATTAGGGGTTATGCGTATCTTGTCATCGTCTGACACATCTCAAAATGTTCGGCCCAAAAAAAGATGGTGGCTACTTGGCGCTATTGTGCTAATGGGTGCTGTGTTCATTCAGATGCCAGCGCTATGGCTGCTCAATCAATTTGCCCCAAACTCCCCTTATATCCAGCAGGTGTCTGGTAACGTGTGGCGCGGCTCTGCCGTTGTCCAGCTTGCAGCCCCATCGTCAGCTGCGCTTAACTCGCCGCTATTGGCAGCCGTTGCTTGGCGCTGGCGCCCCTCGGCGTTATTACTGGGTAAAATGGCGGCAGATATAGAGCTCACCTCAGGGCAAACGCGTTTACAAGGGCAGGTAAAACGTGGTTTAACGCAATGGCAACTTGACGATTTATCTGGCAAGGTGGACAAACAAAGTCTAGCCACCCTTGTCGATTGGCAATTGCCCGATACGGCTATCCAGGTTAATGGCCTTAGTGCTACCCTAAAAGAGGGGGTGGGTTTTCAAAAGGTGACAGGGCAACTGACCTGGGTGGGCGGCGAGCTTGGCTACCCTAGCGGCGGCAAAGTATACAGCATCTTGTTGCCGCCCCTGCGCGCTGATTTAAGTCAGGAGTCGCGCAATGGGGCAGAGGTGGTGCACGCCAATGTGGTGGACAATAACCGCAAGCGTTTGGCAGATTTGTATTTAGATAACCAAGGCATGCTGGATGTCAATTTAACCCAGCGCTTGCTTGAAAATATGCCCACTTATAAAGGAAGTGCGCCTGCGGACACTGCCGTGATTAGTGTGCGCCAGCCTTTGTTTAAAGGGCTTGGCAATGCTGCTAATGGCAATGCTAGCACTGGTGCTAGCCATAGTTCTACATCTATTAGTCCCATGCCAAGCCGTACACCATCGCTAGGGGCTAACTAATGGCAACTTCCTTCCGCTTAGTCAACAAGGCCATTGTCGATGGGTTAAATCGTTTTGCAGGCTGGTTGTTGTTTTTGGCTATTGTTTGGCTGTGTTGGGGCATTGCTCGGATAATTTGGTTGGTAGTAGCCCCACCACAGGCGCCGCAATTACCGCTGCTGCCGCTACAAACGAAACAGGCGCCTATGGTCAATACCAGTACGGCGCTCACCATTTTTGCGAGCAATCAACCGAAGCCTATCGAGGCACAATTGCCGCCGCCCAATGTGGAACTAGTCGGTATCATGCTGGCCACGCCAAATACGTTGTCGTCTGCTATATTGATGGTAGATGGCAAGGTAGCCAACTACCGCATCGGCGCGACCTTAACGCCTACGGCGTATAAATTGATAGATGTTACCTGGGAGCAAGCGGTTATTGAGGCGGACAGCGGTCAGCAAATCCTGCTACGTATGCCAGAGCGCATGGTGTTAGATCAAGGCGGCGTCAAGGCACAAACCCCTGAGGGCAATATTAGCAACCGTCGTTTGCCGTCACCCAATAGCAGTTTGCCCTCACCCAATAGCAATTTGGAGGGCAGTGCGGCTTTTGAGTCGCCACCCGGTGGGTTAGAGAGTCAAGAGCCGCCACCCGACGCCACAGCGCCACCTGCCAATAACAACGATACGCCGCCCGCAGCGCCTACTTTAGATACGGCCATTGCATCCGCTGTCGATGCCTTAAAACAAAACCCTGCCAGTTATCTGGGTAGCATGGGGGTGATGGCAACGGGCAATGGTTATCAAGTCACCGATGCGATGCCTGCTAAATTACGCAAACAGCTGGGGCTAGAGTCGGGGGATCGGGTGCTGTCTGTCAATGGTCAGACGGTAGGCAGTAACCCGGCGGGCGATGCAGATTTGCTCAATCAGGTGAAGCAATCTGGTTCTGCTGCCATTGAGGTACAACGAGGCGAGCAGGTGATTACCATTCGCCAGCAATTTTAAAGCGGTGCGCCTTTTTAAGTTAAATCGGTGCGCTGTTTAAAATAAGACGTCTTTTAAAATAAGCCACCTTTAGGCTAAGTGCGCCATAACAATATTTCGCGATTGGCCGTATTCGTGGACTAACACTGGCTGGAGCGCTAGGTAAATTATAGTTTGACAATAGAAGTGGTCAGACAAGACGACAGCAAACATTTTATACCTATCTGGCTTGTGGCTATCCTTTGGTATTATATTCATTCATTGTACGAATTATGGGTACGAGAAAGCATGTTGAATTTGCGATTGTTTAAAACAGTAAAGCCCGTGGTGAGCAAGTGGGCACAAGATGTCATGGTCTTACGGCTAGCCATTACTACTACCTTTGCTAACACTTTGCTAGCAACTCGGTTACAGACGCGTCGACCTCGGGTTATTAGTTTGGTCATGATACCCATGCTGGCAACGGTATCGGTCAGTGCCTATGCCGATAGTTGGAAAGTGAATCTACAAGACGCCGATATCAAAGCGTTTATTAATGAAGTGGCGACGATTACCAATAAAAACTTTGTCTTAGACCCGCGCATCAACGGTAATGTAACGGTGATTTCCAACCGGGCGTTGTCGGAGGCGGAAATTTACCAGCTCTTTTTAAGCGTGATGCAGGTCAATGGTATCGCCGCGATTGAATCGGGTACGACCATTAAACTTGTACCTGATAACGTGGCCAAACAATTGGGTATAGACGTTGATTTGGCAGGCGATAGTAGCGGTGAGGGGCTAAAAACCCGGGTTATCTATCTTGAAAATACCCAAGCTGCAGAAATACTGACCGTGATACGGCCGATGATGCCGCAATCTGCGAACGCGGCAGCAGTACCGGGGGTCAATGCGCTGGTATTGTCAGATAGAGCCGACAGTTTGAATCAAATCGCCACCTTGATTCGAGATTTAGACAGCAATAATAACAGTGCGTTAAGTGTGATTCCTCTACAGCACGTGGATGCAGAGCGGATGATGACGCTTATCGACGGTTTAACCGGTACGGCCAACGCCGCCGGCGGAACAGGCGCGCGTCTTAAGGTCATTGCCGATGCCACCAGCAATAGATTGTTGGTGCAAGGTAGTGCTGATATGATTGCCAAGGTGCAAACAATGGTCAGCCAGTTAGATGTTATGCCCTCAAGAAAGCTTAGTGGGCTGCGCGTCTTTCGTCTTAAATACGCCAGTGCGTCGCATGTGGCTGGTATGCTGCGAGGTTTGTTGTCCAATCAATCGCTAAACAGCGCTGGCGCCGCCTCCACGCTTGAGTCTGCCTCGTTAACGGACGCCGCCACGCAAGGCACGGCAAGCGGTACTCCAGCAACGGCCAGAGCGTCCAATCCGCAGACGCCAGCAGCAGCCAGCAGCTCTGGGTCGGTCGTAAGTGAGGCAAAAGGCTTTAGTATTATTGCGGATGAAACCCAAAACGCCATCATTGTGAATGGTGACCCAAGTTTGATGCTTGAGGTCGAGAGCACCATCAACCAGTTGGACACGCGGCGCCCGCAAGTGCTGATTCAAGCGGCTATTATCGAAGTGTCGGGGAATGACGCCCATCAGCTAGGGGTGCAGTGGGCACTGGGCAATGCCAATAGTGGCTATGGGGTGGTCAATTTTAGCAATGCCGGCGCCACCGTCACCTCATTGGCGTCAGCAGCCTTATCGGGGGTTGGGGTAAGCGAAGCGGCTAGTGCTATCGCTGGAGCATTACTGGGGGTAGGCGCGTCTCGTAAAGACAGCAACGGCAATACGGCCTTTTATGGGGCCATATTGCAAGCCTTAGACTCAACGACCAGTGCTAACTTGTTGTCTATGCCGTCTATCTTGACGCTGGATAATGAGAAGGCCAGCATTTTGGTAGGACAAAACGTACCTTTTGTCACCGGCGCTTATACCACGGCGGGCAATACTTCTACCAACCCTTTTCAAACCATTGAGCGCAAAGATATCGGTATTAACCTCAATGTTATCCCCCATGTTGGCGCAGATGGCACCGTGCGTTTAGAAGTCTCGCAAGAGGTCTCCTCGGTTGTGCCCGGTAGCACCGGCAATTCAAGTGGCTTGATTACCAATAAAAGTTTGATTAATACCACTATTTTGGCCGACAATCAGCAAACCATTGCACTTGGCGGCTTGATGCGTGACAATACCACCAATCGCGCCGAAAAAGTGCCCGGTTTAGGCGATGTGCCGCTTATTGGCCGCCTGTTTCGTGCCGATAAAGCCAACAATGATAAAAGTAACCTGATTATTTTTTTACAGCCAACCATTTTGCGCGATGGCGGCGCTGTGGCCAGTGTGACTGAACGCCGTTACAACCAAATGCGGGTGATGCAGCTGGTGATAGACAGCAATGGCACCATTAAAAAGTTACCGTTAACGGGCACTGAAAACTGGGATGCCCCCACCTCGAATGACCTGAATGACAAGCGTCCAGCGCCTTCAGATTTTGTGCTAGCGCCGCTTAATCCGGTGTCTCAAAACCCTAAGCCTGCACTATTGCCACAGTCGGCAAGCTCGCCGTTATATAGCACGCCAACGTATGCCAATGCCCCGCCAGCGCTTGATTTAAATAGCGCGGGTGTGGCGGTCAGTAGTGGCGGTCAGGACACCTATATTGACGTGATTCCAGCCAATACCGAGTTAACGCCTTAACATTTTAAAGATAAAACCAGCTTAGGGGACATCATGTCTAGGATAAGGCTATCGCTGCCCACAAAGCGACTTATCAAACTTAGCGCCATTGGGCTTGCACTGCTACTGTTGCCCAAACGCAGTAGCCCTAACGCATCTGTCATCGATGCAGATGCTAAAGCTGATTCAAAGCCTAATGCTAACGCTAAATTTGAGCCTAAGCCTAGCTCTGCTAAGCCAGTTGATGACAGCGCCATATAATACGCCACTTGCGCCACAATTGAGATGCCGCACCTGCCAGCGCCTAGCCAACAGGGCATCAAAGTACCCATCGTTGCCGGCAAGTGCCACGTGCATCAACCTTGTGCTAAAGGCTAAAGGCTAAAGGCGACAGCAGACTTAAAGAGCGTCTTTTATGAACAACGTCATCCACACCGTGACCTCCCCTTTAACCGTGCCAACAGCCGTTTTTGCTGCCCCAACTTACCCATTGATTGATACCCATACCCATTTCGATGACGCTGTATTTGATAACGACCGGCTGGATTTGGCGCACCTCGCCTATCAAGCGGGGGTGCAGCATTTAGTATTGATTGGCTATCTGGCTAAGTATTTTAATAGAATGACGACGGTGTATGGCCAGCTAAATGACGCCAAGCTCAACCAAGACTACTTAAACCAAGCCAGTCCCTCATGGGTGACGTTACCAACCCCGCACTTAGCCTTTGGTTTGCATCCTGCTTATATTGCAGACCATACGCAGGCGGATTTGGACACTGTTGCCGACATGCTCACAAGGTATCCTGCTATTGCCATTGGCGAAATTGGCTTGGATACTTATACCAAGGCGCTAAAGATGGCGACGGCGCTTGACAAACAAACATACTTTTTTAAAGCGCAATTAGACCTTGCAATCAGCCACAATCTGCCGGTTTTATTGCACATACGTAAAGCCCACGCCGAATGCCTAGCCGTTTTAAAGGCGCATGGCTATGCGGCGCATCAGCTGGGCGGGATAGCGCATAGCTTTAGCGGCGGCATACAAGAAGCAAAAGCCTTTATCAAGATGGGTTTTAAGCTTGGGGTGACGGGGCAAGTGACCAACCCCAATGCGAAAAAATTGCGGCGCACGCTGGTGCAAGCCGTGGCAGACTATGGAATAGGCTGTTTGGTGTTAGAAACGGACTGCCCAGATATGACGCCGCTGTCTTGTCAACACCAATTAATTTCGTCATCCACATCAGCATCAACAACGTCACTATCAGCATCAGCAATCTCAACAGCAACCTCAGCAACCTCAGCAACGTCACCACCAGCAGCATCAGCAACCTCACCATCAACCATAACGTCATCAGCCTTAATATCAGCATCACCGTTGCAAAAACAGCCGCATACTCACAATGTGCCAGCCAATTTAAAGGTGGTGTTACACGCCTTAAGTGCGCTCTTGAATATTGACAGCAGCCTATTAGCCATGCAGCTTTGGCAAAACAGTTGTACGGCGCTTAACGTGGCCTGGCCATGTCCAAAAGCATAATCCTTTCAAGGCATAGCTTGCCAACTGGATGAACAGATGAACAATGGCCATGCCACGTTAAAGCGACCAAGGCGGCGCCAGCCCATCAATTTTTAATTCACACCATGCAGCTAATGATATGACTCATCCTAAGCCTCACTCGACCAGCCCCGACCTGATGTCGCCCAATGTGCAACCGTTACACCCGATGCCAGCCTCGAGCGCAGACACTACCCAATATCAGCGCCGTTTTCAGGGCACCAAAACCTTGTATGGATCACCAAGCTTTCATAACTTTGAATTGGCCCACATCATTGTTATCGGTGTGGGCGGGGTCGGTACTTGGGCGGTTGAAGGGCTGGCTAGAACCGCAATTGGCAAGTTGACCTTGATTGATATGGATGTGTTGGTGGCCTCCAATGTTAATCGGCAACTGCCGGCCATGGATGCCCATTTTGGTAAAAGTAAAACAGCGGTGATGGCGCAGCGGGCTTTACAAATTAACCCCAAGCTGTTGATTCGTGAAATTGATGATTTTTTGACCGCAGAAAATGTGCAGGCGTTGCTCCCGAGTCGCCAGCAAGTGCAGCAAAGGCTAAAGGAGGGTGAAACCACCATCGTTCTTGATTGCACCGATGATATGGCGGCTAAAATTGCCATTGCCCTGCATTGTCGGTTTAACAAGGTTAAGCTGATTTGTGCGGGCGGGGCAGGGGGCAAAACAGACCCGTTACAAGTCACTGTGAGTGATTTAAAAGATACCTATCAAGACCCCCTACTGGCACGGCTGCGCCAAAAGTTGCGCCACGAGCATGGTATCAATACCCAATTAAAGGATAAGTTTGGTATTAAATGTGTCTACTCCACCCAGCCGCCCAGGGTGAGCACGGCGAGCTCGGTCAGTCAAGACAGTCCAAACAGTCCAAACAAGCAAGCCAGTACGGCCTGCCAAACGTCAGGTTTGCATTGTGGGGGTTATGGCTCAGCCGTAGCGGTGACCTCGGTGGTGGGCATGGTGATGGTTAGTGAGGTGCTGGCACAGCTGGCGCTACAATAGTAATAGTATGCAAACGTTCAGCTTAACCCAATGTAAACCTTTTATCAGCGATAGTTATCTATTTTAGAGTGTCGCCCTATTATAAGATAGCTTGGATTTGACGGGTTGTCGCTTGTCGCTATTGTTTATGTCATCCTTGCTAACTTTATTTTACTAGGAAATTGCAATGAGCCCTTTATCTACCTATGTGCATCATTCGACCCACGAATATTTGTATCCGATAGCCAGTGATGACAGCAAGCGCATTGCGCTTTTAGATGAATATAACCTGTTAAATCACGACAAGGATGCGGACTTTAACCGCTTAAATGAGTTGGTGAAGTTGTTTTTTGATGTGCCGATGGTGACCATTACTTTCATTGGTAAGGACATTCAATATTATAAAGCGCCAATGGGGCTAGATGAGGTTAAGGAGTCGCCAAGAGAGGATTCGATTTGTAATTATAGTATCGTGTCAAATAAGGTGTTTGTGGTGAATGATTTGTCCAAAGATCCTAGGTTTATCAACAATCCAAACGTAGTACAAGCCCCTTATCTGCGTTTTTATGCCGGTGCCCCCATTATTATTGAAGAGGACGATGGGGAATCATATCGTCTGGGCAGTTTGTGTTTGGTAGATACGCGGCCGCATCTGGATTTTGATGATAAAAAAACGAAACGGCTTGAGAGCTTCGCATCGATGGCAGCCGATATTTTAAAACTGCGTAAAAATCAGCTATTAGCCAAGCAGCAAAATCGGTTAAAATCACAGTTTTTAGCCAATATGAGTCACGAAATACGTACTCCGATGAATGGCGTAATGGGTATGGTACACCTGTTACAAGAGACGGCATTAGATGAAGAGCAAAGACAGTACATTGATAATTTGGACGTGTCTACCCAGCATTTAATGGCGATTATCAATGATATTTTAGATTTGTCGCAAGTGGAGTCCGGCAATATTGCGTTAACCAATGAGCCGCTTCATCTATATGGGCTGATAAAAGAGGTTGATGCCTTATTTAAAACAAAAGCGACTCGTAAACATTTAGCTTTGAGCTATCACTACGACGCCAATTTATCGCCTTATGTGGTCGGTGATGCGGTGCGGTTAAAGCAAATACTGGCCAATTTGGTCAACAATGCGATAAAATTTACCCCAGAACATGGCAGTGTGCAAGTAACCGTCAGCCTGGCCAATGCAGATAGCAGCCAACCGAGCTTGACTGCTAACAAAACGGCAGCGATGAGTGTCAATTTGCAAGTCACCGACACCGGTATTGGCATTGAAGCGGCATCTTTAACCGCCATATTTGATGCCTATAACCAATCGCAAGCCAATACCCACCGTTTATATGGCGGCACGGGCTTGGGTCTATCGGTTTGTAAGTCGCTAGTAGACTGCATGGGCGGTAGTATTGTTGCCGAAATTGTGGAGCGCCAAGGGACGACGTTTCATATCGCCTTGCCCCTGCCTATAATAGACGCGGCCACCTACTTGGCGCATGAGCATGAACAACAGGCGCAAGCGACAGGGTCAGCAGCTAACCATGCTAAAAGCACGCCAAAGCCTATGTCAGAATCCATGCCAAAGGTCGACCCGAGGCATGGCGCAGCCAAATCGCCCCTTGCCGGCCATGTGTTATTGGTAGAAGATGATGCGGTCAATGCGCTCATTGCTAAAAAAGCGCTGCAAAAGGGCGGCTATCAGGTCACGCATGTGACGGATGGTCAGCAGGCTATAGACTGCCTGACAACAGACGGGCATCCCTTTGATATTGTATTGATGGATCACCATATGCCCATACTCGATGGCGTTGAGGCGACCAAGCGCTTAAAGGCAATGCCCATTAAGTTACCCCCCATTATTGCCTTGACCGCTAACGCCATGGAGGGCGAGCGTGAAAAATATATTGCTGCCGGTATGCAAGACTACTTGACCAAACCCTTTGTGCCCAAAGCCCTTAACGAGTTTGTTGCCTACTGGATTGAAAAAACGTCTTACGATAAATAGCGGCAAAGAGCAGCTATTACCATAAGACGTCTGTTGTTACAATGGGTGGGCTACAAACTCATAGACAAAAGGGTAAAAGGGCTTAAAGGCCTTAAGGTAAAAGGCTCTAAGATAACAGTCTTTAAGATAAAAGTCTTTAAGGTAAAAGCCTTTAAAATAAAAGGCTTTAAGATAAAAGTCTTTAAGGTAAAAAGCTTTAAGCTAACAGGCAGTACGCCACCCTTGCTTATGAGCTGACTCGAGTCTGATAATCGCCCGTGCGTGTATCGACACGCACTATCTCATGTTGTTGCACAAATAATGGCACGCGTACTACGGCCCCAGTCACTAAAGTGGCAGGTTTACCGCCGCCGCCCGAAGTATCGCCACGTACCCCGGGGTCGGTTTCAACGATTTCAAGCTCCACAAAGTTAGGCGGGGTAACAGACAAGGGCGCTCCGTTAAATAACGTAATGGTGCATAGGGCATTGCTGTTTTCTTGTAGCCACTGTTTGGCATCTGCCATCGCCGTGGCATCCGCTTGCATTTGCTCAAAGGTTTGGGGATGCATAAAATGCCAAAACTCACCATCGAAATACAGATAGTTCATTTCGGTATCCACAATATCGGCCGCCTCTAAGCTGTCGCCTGATTTAAACGTTTGCTCAAGCACCTTGCCAGTGCGTAAATTACGCAGCCTAACCCGATTAAAGGCCTGCCCTTTACCGGGTTTGACAAATTCGTTATCAATAATGGCACAGGGGTGCCCATCATATAACACCTTTAGGCCTGACTTAAACTCATTGGTTGAAAAACTTGCCACAAACACACTCCTGTCGCTTTTAAATTGATATAACTATTAATGACAAACTACTTGATAACAAACCACTAGATGACAAACCACTAGATGACAAACTATTTTAGGATAAACCATTTGCCGCAACTTATGATAAACCATTTACCGCCACAAAAAAACCTACAAATGATAGCCACCGTGTCAGAAGAAGCGGACACGACCCCAAGCTGGCAACAGCAGTTAGCAGATGTGGTGACAGACAGTGATGAATTATTACAGATGCTAGAGCTGAGCGCTGTTAAAGCGTCGCTGTATTTACCTAAAGGGTTTGGCCTACGGGTGCCGCGCAGTTTTGTGCGTAAAATGCAAAAGGGCAATATTAACGACCCCTTATTGCGCCAAGTGCTGCCCAATGTGCAAGAAACCACTGCCGTGAGCGGCTATGTGCCCGACCCCTTGCTAGAGCACGCCCATAACCCAATTTCCGGGCTGCTGCACAAATATCAGTCGCGCGTGCTCCTGACCGTAACCGGCGCCTGTGCCATTCATTGCCGCTATTGTTTTCGCCAGCATTTTGATTATCAAGCCAATGTGCCCAAGCAAGCGCAGTTGCTGGCCATTCAACACTATATTACGGCGCACCCCGATATTAACGAGGTTATTTTAAGTGGCGGCGACCCGCTTAGTGTGTCCAATCGGCGCTTATTTGGCTGGCTAGATGCCTTGGAGGCCTTGCCGCAAATCAGCACCATCCGCTTACATACCCGTTTGCCGGTGGTGATTCCCGATAGATTAGAGGCGGCGCTATTGACCCGCTTAGCGGCCAGTCGTTGCCAAATTGTCATGGTCATTCATAGCAACCATGCCAATGAGATTGACACCCAAACGTTGCAAGCCTTACGAGAGGCTAGCAGCTATGGGCTGCTGCTATTAAATCAAGCGGTGTTGCTCAAAGCGGTCAACAATACGTTGGCGGCGCAAATGGCGTTAAGTCAGCGCTTATTTGCGGCTCAGGTGATGCCCTATTATCTGCATTTACTCGATAAGGTGGCAGGCGCGGCACATTTTGATATACACCAACAAGAAGCAATTGAGCTATACTGGCAATTATTAAAACATTTGCCCGGTTATTTGGTGCCAAAGCTGGTGCAAGAAGTGCCAAGCCATCCTTTTAAAATGCCGGTCGATATTTTTCAAGGACGCTCCAGTTAGCGCTAAAAAAGATTGTCCAACAACACTGCTTTGATATTTGCAATCTATGCTAAGATAAAATAATAAACATTCTTTTAAAGATAATGTTGGGTGGGTAAAAAAGCGGTAAGTTCTACTGTGTGAGCTTGTAGAGACGATGTAAGATCTGCGTGTCATTATAATAAAGGCAAACGTCTATGAAGCAAGAAGAAAACACCAAACCCCCATCAGTAGGTTTAGGTAGGCTTTTCGGAACGGTTTATACTATTGGCTACTAGGCTACTGGGCTATTAATTTTGGTCTGCTCGCTGCGGCTTTTAGACGCTCTGTCTTAACAGCGCTAATGTGGCAAAGCGGAGCGGTGCAACAGACCCTATACACAACACCTATTTTACAATGATTTGGATACATGATACTAGGAAGGCTTTATGCTAGGGTTAACGACTTTTCAAACGCAACTTCATACCAAGGTCGCTTTAAAACCATCACTACCGAAGCAGCTTAGCGAGCTGATCGATAACGCCCGGGCTTGGTCGGCGACGCTGAGTATGAAAACAGAAGAGGAGCAGTGCGCCGAGCTTGAAAGTGTCCTGGCTGCGATGCGCCTAGCGCCTATGCCGGATGCAAAGCGCATAGAGCTTATGGACGATATTTATCTAAGCGTAGAGCGAGTGATTGGCCAGTTACACCAGCATTATATTTATGAGGCATCGGTCATTACAGACAGTCAATATGCCTATGCCAATCAAGTCAAATCGCTGTACTTTTTGTCCGCATTAATCTATCAAGATATTGTAGACCGTCAATTACTCCATTCAAAAGCTCAAATGGCCAGTAGTGGTTTGAAATTCAAGCTCATCAAGGCGCCGACTTACAACAAAGAGATACTGGTTGCGTTATATAGAGCCAGTACTATCTACTTGCAACTATTGATGGAGCAATCTTTAACCTATCAACGCGTCCCCGCTTTATATTGGCAGCAGCTGAATAGGCTGTATAAAACGGCGCTTACTAGAGAGTGGCACAACATCGATTTACAGCGTAGCTTGTCCATTAATAGCAAGGTCACAATTACCGACATCTATCGCCAAGCTTGTCTGCATAGCCTATTGGGCTTAGCCTCGTATCGGCGTCAGGATATTATTGGGGTGCATAAGTTGCTGCCGTTTTGGGCGCAGCAGGTGCAAATGACCCAAAAGGCAGTTTTAGAACTTCGTTTGTTTGTCGATTTAAATGAAAGCAACCCACCCATGCAGTTGTCGCCGCATTCTAAAGTCAACCCGTATGAGCCAGATAGACTGTGTGTCTTTTTAGATTTGAGCGCCTTTGAGAATTATTTAAAAACCATTACCCAGCAAGTGGTGGCAACGCCCAAAATGTCGACACAAATCAGGCTGGCGAAAATCGCTTGGCACACGCTACATATTAAAACCGGCCGCCGTGAAGAGCGCCATATCTCTTATGATAACGCCATTGTGGTGAGTGGTTTTGGGCTGATTCATTACTACATGGCCGGCAAGCAGTCGTTAACCAAACTGATTCATCACCATAAGCTACCCCAGGCGCATTTGCCGCAATATGATACCACGCCAAAAGTAGGCTATATCAATCGAAGCTTTAAAGTGCAGATTATGGACACCAGTACCACAGGTTGCCGTTTTAAATGGAACCTTGCGCAGCAGTCGGGCACTGATGCTAACGTCGTTGACGAAGCTGGCGGCGCAGCAGACAAGGCACGAAGCACGAACTTACAAGTGCTATCCCTATTTGCGATGCAAATACAAGCCCCTGAGTCTCAGCCTCGGGGTGGCAATCGTATCGATATTCATTCAGGCTGGCAAATAGGGCTGATTCGCTGGATTGAAACCCAAGACGGGGTGCTAGAGGCGGGCGGGCGGATTATTGGTTACTCGGCAACGGCTTGTGGCTTACGTTTGGAGAATAAAGACAGCCGCAGTCAGGTTTTTGTGCCTGCTTTGCTGCTTGCTGGTAATGATACCTTGAACACCAAAACAACCTTATTGGTGCCACGCCATAATTTTCGTATTGACGACAAGGTGGTATTACGCATCGGTAGCGATCAGACCCTGCTGCGCCTACAAAGTGTTTATTTAAGCTCGGATGACTTTGAGCAGTATGAGATTTTACGCATGACCTAGGCTTATTTTTTTGGCCCGCCAATCTTTTGCAAAGCTATGGCAGTACTATAACGATATAACGGCGCTAGGTCGCTACGCGGTCAATGTGCGCTTAGCACAACAGATTTAGTGAACACAGTTGTCATGAAAACAGGCTTAGTGATAACAAGGTAAGCCACTGTTGCCCTTAGTGCTGCCCTTAGTGCTGCCCATAGTTCTGCCCCTTGGATTGCCCCTAGTTCTGCCCCTAGTTCTGCCCCTAAAGCCGTGACGTGATAAGACGACATACAAAACCCAGCCGACGAGTGGGTTTTATGTTTCCAGACGGGTTAAAATCGGCAATTAGATTAGGGCGTGTCCTCATTTTAAAAATGGTGATAAAAATGAGTTAAATTGTAGTCAAACAAGGAAAATAGTGCAGATAATATCGAGATATTAACCAACTATTTGACGATGTTTGGCAAAATTTAGCCATTTTTAGCCCATTTAGATATTATCGTTTAGATTGAGGACACGCCTTAGATAGACGGTAGGCTAAAGTGGACGAACTAACGGGTAGTTGCCCATTAACAATAGGGACTGGCAGACAGGGGATAATTTCAGTATTATCGCATAGTAGGCTTGGGGGGTATGCACCGCATTCCCTTAAACATCGCTGCAATAATAAGAAATAAGACAGTTTACCCCAGCTTTAACCCGTCGCCACCTATTTTATATCTCTTTTATTTAATGACACACCAGTGCGATATCAGTGTTAGCGTCAATGCTATTAACATGACAGGTAGCAAGCTAATGAATACAATCAAAGGACTATCATGGCCAAGAAAGATATCTTAAATCTGTTGATGATTGATGACAATCAGTTATATGCCGAGGAGCTTATCGGTTTATTAGCGCCTTATTACACAGAGGTAAATCTCGGTTTTTTGGACGATAAAGAAGAGCTTATCAAACTATTAAGACAGGCGTGGGATGTGCTTATCTTTGGCAATGCTTATGATATGGATTTTACCGACGCGGTGAGTGTGATACAAAACCAAGATATTGATTTGCCGGCCATTTATTTGGTGGATGATGATAGCGACATTGGTCATAACGAGCAAGGCATGCCCAAAATTGCGGATGGCAATATGATTAATGCCCTATATCGTAAGGAAAAAGCGCAACTGGTTATCGCGACCTGCATACTGCATGACAATGTGACAGTGCGCCGTGATATGTTAGAAATTAAACAGGTATTGTCTGAGGCCGAGCAGCGGGCGAATATTTTAATCAAAAACTCAAAAAGTGCGGTGGCTTATATTGACCAAGGTATCCATATTTTTGCCAACGACCCTTATAGCGAGATGTTTGGCTTTAATACCCCTGAGGACTTAATTGGGGTGCCGATTATTGACTTGATTGCCGGCGGCGATAACATTAAAGGGTTTAAACAGTTTTTACGCCGCTTTGATAAAGGCAACCGTAGCCAAGTTGAGTTTAAGTTTGAAAGTAAGCGTAAAGATAACAGCACCTTTGAGGCCAAACTGCAACTGGCGGCGGCAACTTACGATGGCAGCCCCGTCACCCAAGTTATTATTCAACCAGATACTCAATCTAACGCCGCCGAGCTGGCTAAAAAACTGGCAGAAGCGGCGCGCCGTGATAGCCTAACGGGACTACTTAATCGGCGTGGGTTTGTAGACCACTTTGACGAGGTATACAAAAGCGCAAAAACGGGCATGCAAGGGGCGGCTTTATTGGTGATTCGCCTAGATGATATCGGCAAAATCAATTCCAACGTCGGCATCCAAGGAGTGGATGCAGCCGTTTTGCAAATCGCCAATTTGCTCAAGGCGTTTTTTGCAGACGCCGAAGTCAGTCGCTTTAGTGACAGCAGCTTTATGGTGGTAGAGCCAAATGTGCAACATCAATCACACATTGAAGCCAAAGCCAAGGACATTAGCGAAAAAATAGCCACTATGCTGATTGAAGTCGATAACCGCACCATTACTACGACAGTCACCATCGGCGGCGTGTTGGTGGATGCGACCTCCCCGGAAGTGACCAAGCTGATAGACCGCGTGGTCGAGGTTGCCAATCAAGCTTATATGGACAGCAATAACGTGGGCAATGTGATTAAGTTTTATGATGCCAGTCAACATGCTAGCAAGGATGATGCGGCGTTGGCAGAGGTGCTCCAAATTGCCCTGAGTAAAAGTGGTTTTCAACTCTTGTATCAACCTATCTACGATATCGATACCGACAGCAGTCACTTTTTTGAAGCTTATGTGCGCTTGCCGCTTGCCGATGGCACCTTAATGACGCCGGATCAGTTTATTCCGGTTGCCAAAGATTATGACCTAATCGAAAAAATTGACCGCTGGGTGCTTATCAACGCCTGTAAGCAGTTAAATAAAGTGCGCGCCACCTTGCCAGATGCTAAAGTTTTGGTACAGCTTACCAATAAGTCACTGGCCAATAAGCAATTGTCGGATATAGTAGGCCAATTGGTCAAAGCCATTGGCGGCGATGCCGATGCGCTCACCATCCAGTTTACCGAGCAAGATTTGGTCGATTATATGGCGGTGGCGAAAAAGCAATTTGATGCGATTAAGGCAAACGGCAGCCGTGTTTGTATTAAGGACTTTGGCGGCACCTCTAAAACAATGGACTTGCTGAAATATATCGAACCCTCCATGGTGCGCTTGACCAGAAGCTATGTGACCGATTTAAATAAAGAGGGCAATATGGATGTGATTAAAAAGCTAGTCAGCCAAGCCAATGAGCACTCAACGCCGGTCCTTATGCCCTATATTGAAGATGCCGCTACTATGTCGGTGGCTTGGAGTGTCGGGGCAAGATATTTACAAGGCCATTATTTACAAGAGCCTAGCGAGCAGATGTTGATAGAGGAAGGTGCCAGCAATTAATCGGACTTTTCAGCTCGTCATTTTAAAGAGTATACCCAGCACTTTTTTAAACAATGGGGCTACAAACGGCAGGTTTACTAGTGATGTTAAAGTCTTAACACCTTTTATAGCAAATTATGGCAAACTTAACTAGCGTGATAGCATGGATGTTAATACTACTGATATGATGAAAGATATGAACAATGATGCTCAAGCAAGCCTAACTCATAATCAAGATAACCGTGTCATTGTTGCCAAAGTGCAGCAGTTATTACAGCAATTGAACACCGTTATTTTAGATAAGCCGCAAGCGACCAAATTGTCACTCGTCTGCTTATTGGCCGAGGGCCATCTGTTATTGCAAGATTTGCCCGGTATGGGTAAAACCACGCTGGCACATGGCTTAGCCCAGTTACTGGGTTTAAGCTTTAACCGGGTGCAGTTTACCAATGATATGCTGCCGGCGGACATTTTGGGGATGAATTTATACCACCAAAACGAGCACCGCTTTGAGTTTCGTCGCGGTCCTATTTTTACCCAGTTGCTATTGGCGGATGAGATTAACCGCTCAAGCCCCAAAACCCAAAGCGCTTTGTTAGAGGCCATGGAGGAGCAGCAAGTCACTCAAGATGGTCAAACTCATCCGTTACCGACCCCTTTTTTTGTGATTGCGACCCAAAACCCCACCCAACAAGCCGGGGTTTACCCGTTGCCAGAATCGCAGCTGGATCGGTTTTTACTGTGTTTATCGCTAGGTTATCCTTCTGCCACTGCTGAGCGAGAACTGCTTCAAGGCGTGGATCGGCGCCAGTTGCTTGAGACGTTGTCGCCCATATTAAGCACCGAGCAGGTGTTAGCCGCTCAGCAACTGGTTAAGCAGGTGTTTATCGCCGATGTGGTGATTGATTATTTACAGCGTCTGGTGGCGAAAACCCGCCAAAGTCAGGACTATCATGGCCTCTCCCCACGTGGGGTGTTGGCCCTAAAAAAGGCCGCACAGGCGCATGCTTTTGCATCGGGTCATGATGAGGTAACCCCTGAGGACATTCAAGCGGTGTTTGCGGCGGTGACGGATCACCGTTTGGGGCAACGTTTTGTACCCTTTCATCACTTAGGTGGGCAACAGTATCAAACGGTGGCACAAACGATTGTGGCCGCAGTGCCGGTTATGGCCTAGGTGCGTCGCTGCTTTTAAGCCAAACGCCGTTAAGCCAAACGCCATTAACGCTCTGTCCCTTGAGCGATAAATTAGGTCATAACAACAGCTGATAACCTTATGTCTCCCTCCTTAAAGTCTAAGCAAGCGCCACCTTTAGCAGAATCTAACAATCAGACCAATACCATTATTACTAATACCAGTAGTAATATCAATGCCAGTACCAATGCCAGTACCAATGCCAGTACTAATACCAATGCCAGTACCATTAATAATACCAATGCCAGTACGGATGCGATGCCAGCGACAAGGGCAGTGCCTACCTCTAAACAATCTGCCATCGAAGGCTTAGTGGCCAGCAAAACCCAACGCTTTTTTGCCAAACGTGCGCCAAGAGCCGATGCCAGCCGCCTCACCCTACGCAATGTGTATATTTTTCTTAGCCGAAGTGGGGTGATGTATGCGCTACTGCTATTAATTACCTTTGTTACCGGTATCAACTATGGTAACAACTTGGTGTTAGGGCTGTGCTTTTATCTCGCCAGCATTTGGGTGATTGGCTTTCATCTTACCTTTTCGCATGTTTTTGGGCTCAATATTCGTCTGCTTGATGCGCCCTTGGTCAAAGCCGGACAGGTAGGCTGGGTGACGATTGAGCTGTTGAATAATAAAGCAAAGCCCAGTCGCCAATTGCATTTAGCCTTTGACCATCACTTGCAAAATGCCGCCGCAGCGCAAAGTTTGCCAGGCGATACGCAAAAAGTAGGCTGGTTTAAAGGCCGTAGCCAGTCCACAGTGGCAGCAAAACCGTCAGCAGCAATCCTGCCCAATGTCTGGCAACAGCACGGCATTGCCCCTTATGTGCATCTCACTAGTTTACAAGGCCGCCAGCAGCTACGCTTGCCCATTATGACCTATCAGCGTGGGCGGTTGCAGTTGCCAAGATTGGTGATGAGTACCGTGTATCCCATGGGGATTATGCGCGCCTGGTCTTATCTGTATTTTGCCTCGCCCGTTTGGGTGTATCCAAAACCCTTGGCCTTTGATTTACAAGCGAGTCAGGTCATTAGCAGTCAAGATGAGCAAGCGTTTAGTGCCCATACCAGCATCGGCCAAAACGATTTTGAATCGCTTGATGAGTATCGCGAGGGCGAGTCTTTGGCACGGGTATCTTGGGCGCATTTGGCACGGGGACAGGGGATGCTCACCAAACATTTTGCTGACCCGATGGGGCAAGAGCAATTGCTCGATTATAGCGCCATGCCAGCGGCGCAGCATGAAGAAAAACTGGCGCAACTGGCGTACGCCATATTACACCTTGCCAAGACAAGCGAGGCGTTTCAATTAAACTTGCCAGGTGATGCCGGGTCGGTAGGACAAGGGGCTGCTTTTATCGATGCCTGTTTACTAAGGTTAGCCAAATGCCCATAAAACGTCAATTCTTTGCCAAGGCCTCTGCACCCAGAGCCGATAACGCTGCCGCTACCCCGTATAAGGATAAGGATTATCAGCAGCATCCCGAGCGTTTTTTTGAGCAACTGGCCAGTGGTCAGCTAACCTTGGCCGCCATTACGGCTGATATAGGGTCGAATATAGAGGCCAATACCGGCGCCACCGCTACATTGGCGCCGCGCTCAAAGTGGCAGCGTCTTATTGGCCTGCCCGCCTACTATTGGGTGTTGTTGGCACAATTGTTTGTCATCCTACCGCACCTAGCGTATCTGCCGGCATGGCTGATTGGCTTTGGTATGCTGTCAATCATCGCTCAGTTGCCGAGCCTCAAGGCAAAGCGTATCGCCCATCGGCGCGTGTATCAGCTGGTCCAAATAGCAGGGTTTTTTGGCGGTTTGGTCGGGTTGTGGCTTACCTATGGCCTTAACTTTGGCGTTGACGTGGGCGTGGCTTTTTTGGTGCTTTGCCTCATTGGTAAACTGTGGGAGCTTTATAAACGCCGCGATGCCTATGTTATCTTAAACCTGTCCATGTTTGTGTTGGCGGCGCTGTTTTTGATGGATCAGGGCCTAACCACAACCCTACAGGTGTTGCTTGGCACCTCTGTCACCTTGCTCGCCTTTATTGCGATGAATGATGATGGCAACCTGCAAGGATCAGGCCGGCTACGCAGTTTTGCCCTGCTGGCAGGTTCGGCTTTGCCGCTAATGATAGTATTGTTTTTATTTTTCCCACGCTTGCCACCGCTGTGGTCGCTGCAATTATCAGGAGCGCAAGCGACCACTGGCATGTCCGATTCGATGTCGCCGGGGGATATCGCAAACCTTAGCCAGTCTACTGCCTTAGCCTTTAGGGTCGAGTTTAAGGGCTCAATCCCTGCGCAGTCTGAGCTGTACTGGCGTGGTTTGGTATTTAGCAACTTTGACGGCACAACGTGGACGCCAAGCGAGCAGCAGCAACTGTGGCATGGCGGCCCAGCCCCCGATTGGATGAGTCAGGCGCTAAAAACCCTGCCAGCTGCCCAACGGGGCAGTCCTAACCGGTATGAAATAGCCCTAGAGCCCACCCAAGCACGCTGGCTGTATGGGTTAGACTACCCTTTTACCGAGCAAGAGGGTGTGGCCATTACTTCGGTATTTACCCTGCTGCGCCGTGACCCTGTTGCTCAGCGCTTGCGTTATCAAGCGATTCAATTTCCGAGTATGCGCATCGATACGCAGCTTAGCGACCCAGAGCGGCAACAAAATTTGACCTTACCAAAAAAGGGCAATCAAAAAACCTATCAGTATGCCCAAGCGTTGTTTGCAAAGTCGGGCAATGATCCGGTGCGTTATATCAATGCCGTCAGACAATGGATTAATACCGATAATTTTCACTACACGCTATCGCCGCCGCCGCTACAAAATGAGCGTATCGATGCGTTTTTATTTGGCACCAAGGCGGGTTTTTGTGAGCATTACTCCTCAAGTTTTACCTATTTGATGCGCGCCGCTGGCATTCCGGCACGCGTGGTGGCCGGCTATCAGGGCGGTAAGCTTGGGCGCGATGGTAAAAGCTGGGAGGTGCGCCAAATGGACGCCCATGCGTGGAGCGAGGTTTGGCTGCAGGGGCAAGGCTGGGTACGGGTAGATCCCACCGCTTTTGTGGCCCCCGAGCGGGTTGAACAGGGCATGGATGCCTTGACACAGCAACAAGGGGCGGCCATGTTTGGTACTGGAGCAACAGCGCAGTTAACCTACCAGCAGTTTAAAATGTTGCAACGCTTGCGCCGGCTTACGGATCAAGCCAGTTATTTTTGGCAACGCGACATCGTCGGTTTTGATCAAGACAAACAAGCGAGCTCATTACTAAAATGGTTTAATATCAAGACCATCTTGCAACAAGTGCTGTGGATGGCAATTGGCAGCGCCCTCATCATGACGCTGATTATCACCTTTATTTGGTATCGCCGCCGCCAGCAATGGCATCCAGCCGATTTGCCCATTGTGCAATTGTCCAAAAGAATGGCAAAGGCCAATCCGCAACTGGCTATTGGGCCTGATGAAGGCATACTCGCTTGGCTTGAGCGTCTTGAACAGTCCAGCGCCTCGGTCAACATGCAGCAAGCCGAAGCTATCCTTCAGCTTAAAGCCGACTATCGCCGTTTGCGCTATGGCAAGCAAAGCCTACTGGCGTTAGAGTCTGCTGACTATCAATTAGCGGTCAAACAGCTGCGCGCCCATGCAGCGCTTATCAAATGATGGCGACCGAGCCTAAGCCCAACTCCAAACTCAACCCTAGGTCAATGAGCTTAAACAATGGTCTTAAACTAGGCATGATTTATCCGCTATTGGTTGCGCTCATGATTTTTGGCCATACGCTGCTGTAAGGTTAACTCGGCAGCACGCACCACTGGGTCTAGGCTGTTTCTGTCATCGTCGCTATCAATATCATCGTCGCTGTCAATATCATCGTCGCTGTCAATATCATCGTCGCTGTCAATATCATCGTCGCTGTCAGTGTCGCTGTCAGTGTCGCTGTCAGTGTCAGTGTCATCGTCATTATCCGCGCGAGCACCAGCATTAAAATCGGTCTGACTTGCGCGTTCAGCGCGGCTTGTTTGTTCACTCACCGTAGGCACATCGCCATCGGGGCCATAGCCATGGGCGGCATTGTTAGCACTGTCAACACTGTCAACACTGTCAACACTGTCAACATTGGCGTCCCCTGTTTGTGTGGCCACTTGAGCATCCGGCTGGGCAGGATTTTCCAACGCTTCGAGTACATAGGGGGTCAAATTACCCGCCGCATTTTCTAACGTATGCGGATTATAACGGGGCTGCGCCTCAAATAAATCTGCATCAAACACATCGGTCAATAGGGCATCAAACCGCACCGCATTGTACTCAATCAGCTGCTCCGATTCGGCCTCGGTAATCGTGCCGTCTTTGAGGGCGCTCAGCACATGGTCTTCAAAGGTGAGCCCTGCAAACTCGCCTTGATGCTCAGCCTTTTTAAACTTGTGCCATAGCGGCTCGGTTTTTAGCAGCATCTGATAAGCATTTTCGACGCGGCCCGTTGCACCATCGGGGTCAGTGCTATAATAAACGTACTGCTTTAACTGCTCACGAAACGCATTATGGTCCCCATCTTCCATAAACAGCTCCCCCAATTGCCGTTTTAAATCATCACTGGGCTTTGCGGCGATGCGCCCTAGTGGAAAGCAAATCCGCTTAACTATATGGGCCGCCCAGCGTTTGGGGAAATTGGCGTAAAAATCATAAAAGGCTTCTTGAATCACATACAAAGAGTTGTCTAGGGCTAAACGGGCATGGCACTGCTCAGCTGGTGTTTGGGTGCCATTGGCGTAGTATTGCAAAATAGCACTCAGGATAAACAGATGCGCATGGATATCGGCCAATCGACCTGAGAGCATCTCTTTACGCTTTAAGTCTCCCGCTAACAGGCCTAGCGCCATATCCGCCGTTAACGCAAAATTGGCGCTTAAGCGGTTGATTTTTTTGTAATATGGGCGCGTAAAGCGATCGGCAAAATGTGGTGCTTTATACTGTTTGGCACCCAAACTTGACCCTAAGTAACCTGCCACAAACGATATGGCGCCGCGGTTAACCGTATAGCCCAAATGCTGTAAAAATAGCGTATCAAAGGCGGGCAAGGCTTGCGCTTTATCGTCGCTTTGCAGCAGTTGCAACTCATCATACAAATAAGGATGGCAGCGCATCGCCCCTTGACCAAAAATCATCAGCGAGCGGGTTAAAATATTCGCCCCCTCAACGGTAATGGAGACAGGAATCGCTTGATAGCCTAACGCCAAAAAGTTGCGCGGTCCTTGCTGGATAGCACGCCCCCCGACGATATCCATGCCGTGATTGACCAAATCGCGCATGGTTTCGGTGGCGTAATATTTTGCCATTGCCGTCATCACCGACGGTGTGCCCCCTTGATTCAGGCCGCAGGTGACTAAGTGACGAAAGGCTTCTAACATATAGGTTTGACTGGCAATGGCGCTGCTGGCCTCTTGCACGCCTTCAAACTTGCCAACGGGTATTTTAAACTGCTCACGAATTTTCGCAAAGGCGCCAACGCTCAAATAGCCCATCTCAGCAGCAGACGTCGACAGGGCAGGCAAAGAGATGCCACGCCCCACGCCCAAACACGCCATTAACATCCGCCAGCCTTTGCCAGCATTTTCAATACCGCCGATGATAAAATCGAGCGGTATAAACACATCTTTACCGACCACCGTACCATTCATAAACGGAGCACCCGGGTTATGCCGTGGCCCTGTTTGCACTCCTTTATAATTGGCGGGGATAAGCGCGCAGGTGATGCCGTAGTCGGTTTTGTTTTTGTCAATAACGGAGTCAGCAGTTGCGTCATCCAGTAAGCGACCCAGCAATTTATTGGGGTCATACAGTTTAAAGGCCAGCCCTATCACTGTGGCAACGGGCGCAAGGGTTATCCAGCGTTTGGAGAAGGTCATATTGAGCCCCAATACCTCACGCCCCTCATATATGCCATAGCACACGACCCCGGTATCAGGAATAGCGCCTGCATCTGACCCCGCATCAAGCCCGGTTAACCCAAAACAGGGTATTTCGGTGCCGCGGGCCAAACCAGGCAACCAGCGCTGCTTTTGTGCCTCGGTGCCATAATGCAGCAACAGCTCGCCCGGCCCAAGTGAGTTTGGCACCATACAAGTGACGGCAGCGGTTAGACTGCGCGAGCCGATTTTACTCATGATACGGCTTTGCGCATAAGCACTGAAGTTACGCCCGCCGTAGCTTTCAGGGATAATCAAACCTAAAAAACCATGGTCTTTAATATACTGCCAAGCCTCGGGTGGTAAGTCCTTATCATAATGCTGAATTTGCCATTCATCGAGCATGGCGCATAAGGTATTGACCTCGTTATCTAAAAACGCCTGCTCTTTTGCAGACAGCATCGGATACGGGTAGCTGGCAAAGGTATCCCAATTGGGCGCCCCCATAAACAGCTCTTTTTCCCACCAGCTCGTGCCGGCATCCAGCGCTTCTCGCTCGGTATCGCTCATACTGGGCATGGCGTTAGCGAGCAGGTTATAAACGGGTTTGGTCAACACCGCCTGACGAACCGGGGTAATGCTAATGGCTAAGCTGGCTACAATAAGTGGGATGCCTAAAAATAGCGCCCAAGGTGTGATAAACGCCGCTGCAATAGCCACCCCAATCAGCAAGACTGCGCCGGCTATACGCTTAAACCCATATAAAAACACCACCAACACGGCAAAAAGTTGCAGCAAAATAGCCAGTATACATAAGCCGACAACAGATAAAGGGGTCATAATAGGTAACCTAAAAATAAGAGGTGGGCTTGGCATTTTAATGCAAAGTGCAAGGTGTAAAGGTGCAAGGTGCAAGGTGCAAATTGGCAATGGCGAGGTGGCGATTGATGGATAACAAATATCCGTACTCAGCTGCGGTATCACCCAGCCCTAATCAGAATGCGCACTCATGTTTAATAATAAAATGAAGAGGTTGGACTTGCCCTACAGACTAAGGAGATAGCCGCCGATAATCAAGATAAGAATAATTACAAAAGATTGCTGTAGGTTGTTTTTGGTCACAGCTGAGCAGTTGAGCCGGTTAACGGATCAAGTTAACTGGGTCAAATTAACAGGGTCAAATTAACTATGGCATACGGCAACAGTTAAGCTAAAACGGCGCGGTCCCCGTTTCGGCAAAGGAGAGGGTTTGATTGCGGCCAACGATAATATGGTCGGCCAAATTCATATCAATGAGGGTGCAAGCCTCGTGCATTAATCGGGTTAGCTCAATATCGGCTTTAGAGGGCGTTGCATTTTGATTGGGATGATTGTGGGCAATAATCAGCTGACTACTGCCATGGGCTAGTGCATGGCGCAACACCTGTTTAATGCACACCGAGCACGATGAGATGCCGCCCACAAACAACACCTTAAAATCCAGCAAGTTTAAGCCGTTGTCCAAACACAGCACCGCAAATACTTCTTTATTTTCGCCGCGCAATTGGGTGGTAACGTAGTCTTTGACCACCTGCGAGCGATTGAGGCTATTGCCCTGTTTTAATTCGCTGTCCAAATAGCGTTTGCCCATCTCAAGGCTGGCCAGCAGCTGGGCATATTTGGCAGTACCGATACCATGGCACGCCAGTACCGTCTCTTGAGGCGCTGCCAGTAAGGCGGCAATACTGCCAAATTGTTCAATGAGACTGCGTGCCAGCTCTATGGCGGATTGATTTTTGGTGCCGATGCGTAAAAATATGGCCAATATTTCGGCATCGCTTAGGTGTTGTGCGCCCAGATTAAGCAATTTTTCGCGGGGTCGGTCATCTTCGTGCCAGTCTTTTATCGACATGATCTTAAAGTCATCGTATTAAAGTCATCGTGTTAAAATGAGGAGGTTATTTTAATAGTGGGACGTACGCAAAATAGGATTGAACAATGTTATACAATGAGGGGTAATTATTTTTGGCGCGCCTTTGATCACGCTTGAGACGCTTCAAAAATGATTGCCAGTCGTCACCTTTTCTTAATATGTTAATATGCGTAAGTCCTAAATAGGTCAATTTTACCGCTCTTATAGTACCGTTTTGGCATTAACTAGCTTAGATGCTGCTCTTTATCTGCCTATTTATTATATTCTTTATATCATTGATGCGGTAAGTGTTTTTAACGCACGCGACTCGACTGCTGACCACTTTTAGACGAATAACAAACACCTTATTAATAAAGGTTAGGCGTATCGCTTATACTAGAGGAATCAGGTTTGCCAATGCAAGGATTACTGTAAAATTTAATAGACAAATATCTATTTCATTTTAGCATATTTAGCCTAATAGGTATCTTGATTCTTGATTGAATTCTTAATTGATACCCTAATCGCAACTTGACCAAATAGTCGCTTTAACCAAACAGCCGCTTTAATAATGCCTTAAAAACCGTAAAATACAGACAACGTAAGAAAAAAGAAAAAAACGCAACCGTGTAAAGGAGTTACTATGACAAATTTGACAGACTCAATGCTGTCAACCGCCGCCGCAAAGCTTGACCCAAAAGCGGCGAGGGATAGTTTGCAGCGCTTTATAGATGCCCAAAAAGGTATCTATCCGCAAGCATTGACAGAGCTCAAAGCAGGGCGTAAAACCAGTCATTGGATGTGGTTTATCTTTCCACAACTCGCAGGACTTGGGCGCAGCCCCACGGCTCAATTTTATGCGATTGATGGCGTTGATGAAGCGCTTGCTTATTTGCAGCATCCTATTTTAGGCAAGCGTCTTATCGAATGCTGTCAGGTGTTATTAAGTATTGATGCTACCTGTGCCATGGCGGTGTTTGGCTCGCCCGATAACGTAAAGCTGAAATCCTCACTGACTTTATTTGATGCTGTACAATCTATGTCGACTATAGATGCTGGGCAAGGGGGGTGTACGGAAGTTGTAGACGAGGTAACCGTGTTTGCCCAAGTATTGGGTAAATTTTATGCCGGTGAAAAGGATGAGAAAACCCTTGAACTACTTGGATTAGGCGCAAACTGAACACGAGGTCGCTTTAACCTAAATTAAAATTAGCTTAGCTTACCCGACTCTCAACTTATTAAAACTCATTTTAAAACTCATTGTAGGCTGGAGCTTTTAGCCCAGCCAAACGTATACTTTTATTAAAAATGCTGGGCTAAAGCCACAGCCTACGTTAAGAGTTGAGAGGCGGGTTTTACTTATGCTGAAAAAGGCTTAAAACTGTATTAGCCTTAGAAGACCTAGAAGACTATTTCCATAGTCGCCAATACGCAACCCATGTGCCATTTAATCATTTGAGAAGAAGATGACCAACGCCCTAAATAGCGATAGCTTACAAGCAACTAATAGCCACCAGTCAACCATCAATATCAAACCCTTAATGGCAGCTGACCAACCCCACTGGCGCCGCCTTTGGGACGCGTATTTAAACTTTTATAACACCGATTTGCCAGAGGCCACCATTGCAAACACTTGGCAAAACCTTATTCATAATGATGTCCCAATTTATGGGTTTGGGGCTTATCTTGATGGTGTGCTTGTGGGTATCACCCATATTGTTATCCATCCCAATACTTGGAACGTCACCGATTGCTGCTATTTAGAAGACCTATATGTTGATAACCGGGTGCGGGGTCAAGGCGTTGGGCGAGCCCTTATCCAGCACGTTTATGACTTTGCCAGTAGTCAACAGTGCAACCGAGTCTATTGGACAACGCAAGAAGACAATACAGCGGCTCGGCAGTTGTACGATACCTTAGCCCATAAAACAGACATGGTGCAATATCGCCACAATCTTTATCGCCATAATCTTTAATGCTAAAAGGCAATAAAGCCTATCCAAAGGCTAAGCAAACTTGCTACCATAAGCGCATTTTCTTTTCAGCACTGTGCACTGTGTGTGCATTAAGGCAGCCCCGATTATGAGCCCTATCTTCACGCCGCTAGACCCGTCGCAGCACCTGACAAAACAAGCCAGCAATATTGTGCTGGGTATCACCGGCGGTATTGCTGCTTATAAAGCCGCCATATTGGCACGGCTATTGATTAAAGCCGGCTTTGCGGTGCGGGTGATTATGACACAGGGGGCGCAGCAGTTTATCACCCCATTAACCTTGCAAGCTCTGACTGGCAATGCGGTGCATACTGAGCTACTCGACACCGCAGCCGAGGCGGGTATGGGGCATATCGAGCTGGCAAAGTGGGCAGATTTAGTCGTCATTGCGCCAGCGTCTGCCAATACATTGGCACGCTTGGCGATGGGCATGGCTGATGACTTACTAAGCACCGTTTGCCTGGCGACCACTGCCAACGTCATCATTGCCCCGGCGATGAACCAGCAAATGTGGGCGCACCCTGCGGTGCAGTTAAACGTGCAAACCCTTAGTGATTTGGGCTATCACCTGATAGACCCTGATAGCGGTGTGCAAGCCTGCGGCGATACGGGGGCAGGGCGGCTGCCAGAGCCTGAGGCGTTGCTGGAGCACATTGAACAGTTTGTCACCCAGCAATCGCTGGTGCAATGCCTTGCCGGTAAACAGGTCACCATTACCGCAGGGCCAACGGTTGAGGCAATTGACCCCGTGCGCTTTTTGTCCAACCATTCTACCGGTAAGATGGGCTTTGCTTTGGCCAAAGCTTGCCGTGATGTGGGGGCGCAGGTGACCTTGATAGCGGGGGGCAAGGTGGCATTGCCCACGCCAATGGGGGTGCAGCGGGTGGACGTGTTATCTGCCGAAGATATGCTGCAAGCCGCTATCGATGCAGCACAAGCGGGCTGCGAGATATTTATAGCCACGGCTGCCGTCGCCGATTACCGCACCCGGGACGCCGCACCGCAAAAAATCAAAAAAACGCAAGACACGATGACCTTAGCGTTGGTTAAAAATCCGGATATATTGGCCCATATCTCACACAATTATCCAGCCATCTTTATGGTGGGCTTTGCGGCAGAAACCCAAGACGTCGAAAAATATGCCAAAGGCAAATTGGCGGCCAAAAAACTCGATATGATTGCCTGTAATGATGTGTCGCGTAAAGATATTGGCTTTGCCAGTGACGAAAACGCCATGACGGTGTATTTTGCAGCAGCTTATCAAAAAGCGGCGGTTGTGCTAGACAAAGCCAGCAAAGCGGCCATTGCCCAGCAACTGGTGACCTTGATTGGTAACACGATTTAACGCAGTTTGCCAGACATTGCAATATAATTGAGCATAAAGCCGCGACTTAGGCTTAAAAGATAGTTTATAAACTTTATAAAAGACGCTAAATTCATCATGAATGGATAAGTAGACGCTGAATAGATGTAGAAGCTAAATAGATAGGACTTAAACAATTTTATACTGTTGAAAAAGACTGGTCACTATTTTTGGAACGGCTTCGCTCTATCTTTAGACGATTCAAAAATAGTGACCAGTCGTTACATCTTCTTAAAATGCGTCAGTAATAGATAAAGGCCAAATTAAAAAACGATAGGGACAGGACATGTTATGACCAATTTAACCCATAGCACCAAAGCTGACATCAGCGACGTGACCAATTCCACTCTAACCGCCATGCTCGCACATCGCTCGGTACGTGGCTTTACCGAAGAGCCCATTGCGCCTAATATGCTTGAGGCGATATTAGAGGCAGGGCGTGCGGTATCGACCTCCAACTATATGCAGTCGGTGAGTGTGATACGTATCACTGATGCCGCGCAGCGCGCCAAGTTTCATCAAATATCCAACGGCATGAGCGACGATGAGTATGCCCAAGCAAACCATGAGGGCAAAAAATTAGCGCATCCTTACATCTTAGAATGCCCAGAATATTTAGTGTTTTGCATGGACAATTATCGTCATTATCAAATTGATGCCAATGCCCAGCTCGATTGGATGGAAGTGGTGTTGATATCGGCGGTCGATGCCGGCTTATTTGCACAAAATGTTTTGGCAGCGGCAGAGTCATTGGGATTGGGCGGGGTTTATATCGGCAGTATGCGTAACGATATCCAGCGCGCAGGCGAGGTGATTAACGCCCCCAAACATGTGCTGCCTTTATTTGGCATGTGCCTAGGGCATCCTAGCGATGACCCGATTAATGACAGCCAAAAACCGCGTTTCCCCTTATCGGTATTGGTGTCCGAAAACCACTATCAACCTGCCAGTCAAGACGATATTGACGCCTTTAACCAAGAGGTTAAAGATTATTATGCCGAGCGGGGTAGCGACCATCATCCCGATTGGAAAGCGCAGGTCAGCAAAACCTTTGCCACGCCGGTGCGCCCGCATATCTTACCGTATATGAATGCGCAAGGGTTTGCAAAGCGTTAAAAGTGCGGTGAGTAATCAAGGTCAATGGTCAAGAGTAATGGTTAATGCTTAATGGTTAATGCTTAATGGTTAATGGTTAAGGTGCAGCAGGAGGTCTGGTCGCGCAATCGACAATAGCCATCAGCGCTGCATTTTTTAACAGCGAGAAATATAGCCAGATATGAACGCTCGCGAGAACAGTAGGGCAGAATAGCAGAATAAATGCGCAGGATAGAACATTCAGTCAATCAGTCAATCAAACTGGCAATCAAGCCAAAAAAAATACGGTCAGTGACAGTGCTCAAGCTGAATGTTTTAAGGCTATTGATACGCAAGAGGATACCATAGCTGTGAAAGCGAGCAATCCTATTAAGACGATTGAGACGTCGCAAGGTTTAAAGCGGCATATCAGCCAGCTTATGCTAATTGAACCCCGTTTTGCCCCCGTGTTCAGACAAGTTGGGGTGCCAAGCTTGCGCCGCAATAATGGTGGCTTTGAACAACTGATGCGCGCCATGGTAGGGCAGCAGCTTTCGGTTGCCGCCGCCGCTAGCATCTGGAATAAGCTATATCAAGCCGGATTAACCAGTCCACAAGCGCTTAGTGCTGCCGATGATGACACCCTAAAAGCCAAGGGACTCTCTAAACAAAAAATTGGCTACCTGCGCTCATTGGTTGCGCATAACATTGATTTTGCCGCATTGACCACCCTTGCAGACGACGAGGTGATTGCCACCTTAACCGCTGTCAAAGGTATTGGCAAATGGACGGCACAAATGTATTTGCTATTTAGTCTTGGTCGGGCTGACATACTGGCGGTGGACGACCTCGCTATCAAAGTGGCAGCGATGGATTTGCTGGGGCTGGATGCCAGACCGACGCCCAAGCAGCTTGACACCCTAACGCAACCATGGGCACCGCACCGTAGTGCTGCCAGTTTGCTGTTATGGGCGCATTATGGTTGGCTAAATGCTAAAGAGGCGTTACCGGTTTAGGTTTAAGGGTTTTAGAGGGGCGTTTTGGGTAGCAGTCATGTAGCCCAAGGTTTGGCTTGTGCCGTAGTGTCACTTCATTCAATGTAAACTGGGCGGATTAAGGTATAGATTGACGTTAACGGATAGGGTCAAGCCTTAAGAGTTTGTTTGCCGAACCCATCCAAATTAAATCAACACATCCTGCTTGCGCTTGCCTATAATAGTCTATCAATAGTGTATAGACCATACTTTATAGCGGCAACCAAGGCTTAAGCAATGATAAACGTACCCGATTCCAAAGCGTCTGATTCATCGTTAGCAGACTCATCGTCATTAGACCCTATATTCTCTGACCAAGCCCAACCGCCAACCACGCAGCGGCCAAACTTTGCGCCGCCCAACCCCTATGCCAAAACGTTTTTTCAAGCAGCCAAGCACACAGATGCAAGTCAGGATCCCAAGCCCGAAGCCCTACTCGAAACCCTACCCGAAAAACTGATATACGACCCCGCCCTAATCGAAAAATACGACCGACCCGGGCCTCGTTATACCTCGTATCCGACTGCGTTGGAGCTCAAACCTATCAGCGCAAGTGAGGCAGGTATAGAACTGGATATCTTATCCAGCCGAGACCCCAATACATCGCTATCGCTGTATTTTCACATCCCTTTTTGCCGCCATTTTTGCTATTACTGCGCTTGCAATACCATAATCACTAAAAAGAACAGCGATGCTGGCGACTATTTAGACCTTCTTAAACAGGAAATTGCGCGAAAACGGGCGTTGCTAACGACCCCTGATAACAAAAAAAATCCTTACGTGAGTCAACTACACCTTGGTGGCGGCACACCTACTTTTTTTAGCGATGCCGAAATCACTGAGCTGTGGCGGTTTTTGCACAGCCAATTTGAGTTTGCGCCTGCCAGTTTACCTAAACAAACTGCCGATAATCAGTCAGCTCGTCAACCACCAAATCAAACTGTGAGTCAACAACAGCCCTTGCCAGAAGAATCAGCGCAAAACAGCATTCTACAAGCAGATACCTTTGTAGAAACAGGCGATTATTCTATAGAAATCGACCCAAGAGAGCTTGGCGACAATACCTTAAAAACCCTACGCCAACTTGGGTTTAATCGTTTAAGCTTTGGGGTGCAAGATTTAGATAATAATGTACAAATTGCGGTCAATCGGGTGCAATCTGCCGCATTCATCAGCAGGGTCATGCAAGCGGCAAGGGCACTAGAATTTACCTCAATCAACATCGACCTTATTTATGGCTTGCCCAAACAAACCCGAGCCAGCTTTGCCGCAACGATTCATAGAATAATTGACCTGTCGCCCGATAGACTGTCGATATTTAACTACGCCCATCTGCCAAAGCGGTTTAAAGCGCAGCAGCAAATCAACGAGGCGGACTTACCCAGCGCAGCCGCTAAGCTTGGCATGTTTTCCGATACCATCGCCGCCCTGACTCAAGCAGGCTACCAATACATCGGCATCGACCACTTTGCCAAACCGGACGACGCCCTTGCCATCGCTCAACGCAGCGGTGAATTACATCGCAACTTTCAAGGCTATACCACCCATGGCGACTGCGACCTGCTTGGCTTTGGCGTGTCGGCTATCAGTCAAATCAACAGCACGGTCTATGCCAATAGGGGCAATTCGGCAAGCCATATGTTGCAAAATACTAGCGACCTCGATACCTATAAGACAGATATCAATGCTGGCAGGCTACCTGCCGCCAAACATCTCAAAATAGGCATAAAAGACCGTCTGCGTGGTTATGTGATTCGCCATTTGTTGTGCCATGACCGCATTGATTTTAAAGACCTCAATCAAAAATTTGGCATTGACGCCATCACCTATTTTATCAGCGATATTCAAAAGCTTGAGGTCATGCAGCAAGACAAACTTATCGACATTGACGCCGCTGGCCTTTATATCCTGCCCAAAGGTAGATTGTTTGCCCGCAACGTGGCGATGGCGTTTGATAGTTATTTGGCCAACTATGCTTTGGCTGACAATAGGGCGCAGCATTTTTCAAAAGCTTTATAAAAACAGCGTCAATCAACCAGCAATCACTTGACCATACGCAACAAGGTGTTTGACGCCATGACAATTAACCCTGCTTTTGTAATTCGAGTAAACGCTGATATAAGGCATTTTTTTTCACGCCAGTGATATCTGACGCCAAGGCGGCCGCTTTTTTCACCGATAAGTCGTCAAGCAAGCGCAATAGCAACGTATCATGTACCCCTAAATCGTCGCCAGTATGATTGATATCGCCGCCAACTACCAGTACAATCTCCCCTTTTTGTTGATTGCTATCAGCGGCAACAAAGTCTGCCAGCTCGCCAAGTGTGGCTTTTTTAACCGTCTCAAACGTTTTGGTGAGTTCACGGCATAAGGTAGCGGGGCGATTGGCACCAAATACCGTGACCATATCGTTTAGGCTGACCTCAATACGGTGCGGTGCTTCATAAAAAATCAGCGTTTCGGTGTTACTGGCAAATTTTTGTAACTGTTTAACTCGGCCATGCGTTTTGGCCGGCAAAAAGCCCAAAAAACTAAACTTATCTGAGGGCAAGCCCGCCACGCTTAATGCGGCAATGGCGGCACAAGCGCCGACGATAGGCACCACATTGACCCCAGCGTTATGCGCCGCTTGCAACAATTGATAACCGGGGTCGCTAATCAGCGGCGTGCCCGCATCGCTAATCAGTGCCACACTGACGCCACGTTGCACCATCTCAATAATTTTGGGGGTTTGTATCTCGCTATTGTGCTCATGGTACGCCCAAGTTTGGGTATCAATACCAAAATTGGACAGCAGTTTGCCCGAGGTTCGGGTGTCCTCACAGGCAATAATATCGACCTGTTTTAAGGTCGCAATGGCGCGGGCGCTGATATCACCCATGTTGCCAATGGGCGTTGCTACCACATAGAGACTGGCCTGTGGCGTTGGTAGCGATAGAGGGTTTGCGCTAGGATTAGAATCAGGATTAGAACTGGAACTGGAACTGGAACTGATAAGTTCTGGTTGCTCGTCAGCGGCAACAACAGGGGGTTGTTTTGTTTGCATGGCAGGGTCTTGGCTATCGTTTAAAGCGTCGTTCTGGTGGTTGTTCTGGTCGTTATTTTGAGTATCGCTCTGGGCTTCGTTTGCGGCGTTATTATCGCCATCGTTTTGGGCGTTATTATCGCCATCAGTTGCAGATTGGGTCACGGTAAATACCTTAATAAGGGATAAAGTCGAGGGTTGGGGTCGAGGTTTGGGCCAGTTGGGCTAGGGGGTTAACAGGTTACAGTCCGCTAGTTGCAGTTTATCACGATGTGCTAAGATAGCCGCAGTCAACTGCTTTTTTATATGTCTATATATTGGATGCCCCCTGTGCCCGTCAACCCCAATTTGCTGGTCTCAAAAAAACAGCGCCAAGGCGGCTATTATGAGCAACTTGCTTTGGCTTACTTGCAGCGCCAAGGCTTGCAGCTTATTGCCCAAAATTGGCAACAGCCCAAGGTGGGCGAGATTGATTTGATTATGCTGCAATCGGGTAGGTCTTGGGATACGCTAGTTCTAGTTGAGGTACGCAAACGCAAAATAAGCGCTTTTGGCGATGCGTTAATGAGCATTACCCCAAGCAAACAGCGTAAACTGATTAAAACCGCCCATTATTTTTTGCAGCAGCACCCAAAGTATGCTAATTTTGAATGTCGCTTTGATGTGGTGGGTTTTGATGGCGATGATGTTGCGGTTGGTCCTAAAACAATCGATGGTGGTATCGATGTTTGTAATAAAGAGGTCAATAAAGCAGACAGAGTGGACAAAAAGTCGGATACAGTACGTGTTGTGAGTGAAGACAGCACCACAATATCAAGCCATCTTGACTCGCCAAAGCCGCATTGGGTACAAGGGGCATTTATTGCGTCGGCGTGGTAACCGGTTGCACACGCTTTGATATTAAGACTTAATCCATCGGCGCCCCCAATAAACCTGTATAATTTACGGCTATAACGCTATTGTTGGCGTTGACCATTTAGTTAGCGGATGTGAACGCAGGCGCTTTGTCCGCAAATAGGGATATGGCATTAAGAGAGTTGAACCCAGAACTGAACCCTAAGCAGAGTCTCGCCCATACTTTATCTTTATAAGGATACAACATGACACATAGCAAGCTTGCGCATCCCCCTTTTAAAGCTAAGGTTAACGCTAAGCATGGGTTAGGGTCGCTAAAGTGCTTAAGGGTGACGCTTTTGCGTGCAGGCTTAAGTACGGCACTGCTTGCAGGTATTGCAGGTTGTGCCAGTATGCAAACCCAAGCGCCTATGGGTAGTGCGGTGGGTAGCACGGTGGGTTATGGAGTGCCCGCAACCGACCGCACTTTAGCGCAGCGCATTTTGGATACCAGTATTGTCAACACGGCTCGCGCCAATATCAACGCCATCGACCCCACCTTGCACCAGCGCAGCCGTATTGGGGTAGATAGCTTTTATAGTACGGTATTATTAACCGGTGAAGTGCCAGACGCCGCTACCAAAGAGCAAGTGGTTAAGATTGTCTCCTCCATGCCCGATGTGAAACAAGTATATGATCGCCTAACGGTGGGGGCACAAAAGGGCGCCAGTTATACGGTTCATGATGGCTATATCACCTCCAAATTAACTGCAAAAATAGTTGCCAATAACGCCATCAAAACCTCACAAGTTAAGGTGGTGACCGATGATGGCGTGGTTTATGTGCTGGGTAAATTGACCCCAACCCAGCGTGGGCACCTGATTAATATTGTCGAAACCACGGTAGGGGTAAAAGAATTGGTGATACTCACCGATTTAATTGATGATAACGGTACTTTGATTGCAGAGTCTAGCGTGACCCAAGAGGTCGGCCTTGAACCGCCTGATGCCAATGCGCCTGGTAATCCAGAAGCACCTATTGCCGCGGGGGTAGGCGCAGACAGCAGGGCGGCAGTCGCTGTGTCAACCCTACCCACGACGATTGCCACGAATGCCCCGGCAACGTCAGCATTGACCACACCGACAACGCCAAAGTCGCCAACATCGCCAAAGTCGCCAACATCGCCAAAGTCGCCAACAACCCCTGCCCAAGCACCCCAGCAGCCTACCAGACCAAGCACCAGCTCAAGCGGCTCAAGTGCTTATATCGAAATGTATAAGCATCAAGTTCCAGGCTGGCAATAGCGCTATTTTGAAGCGTAAGCGTAAGCGTAAGAGTAAGAGTAAGAGTAAGGCAGCTTTTAGCGTGCTGGCCTATAATACGCATGACCCTAAACGAATCAATGCCTTCACCCATTTATTCATCCACCAACCCATCAACTGTTAACCCTCACACCCAAACAGATAAACAGGTAATTTTTATGAGTATGAACGCCGACGACCTTATTCAATTTTTGCAACCGCACTATCCAGAGGCACTGATTCAAGCTGCCAATCAAGGCAATAAATTTGACGTGCGGGTGGTCGATGCTAGTTTTGCTGGCAAGCGAGCGGTGCAGCGGCAACAGGCCATTTATGGCCTAGTGACTGACATTATTGCCCGTGGTGACATTCATGCCCTCAATATTCAAGCGCTGACTCCCGATGAATGGACAGCCCAGCAAGCTCAGCAATAAGACCAAATGAACGCTCATCTCACCTTTTTATGCTGACAATCACAAACACGTATCTTACCACTGCTATCATACGGCACACTTTCTGACGTTAACCCAAACCCGATACAGTAAGATAACACCACCGCTAGGACACCTTGTAATGGATCAATTTTTAATCACTGGCCGAAGCCGCATTGCTGGCGAAGTCAGTATTTCGGGCGCAAAAAATGCCGCCTTGCCATTATTGGCCGCCATGATTTTGGCCGAAACCCCCACCACCTTGCGTAATGTGCCCTCACTGCAAGATGTGCGCACCCTCATTAAGCTGATTTCGGGCATGGGTATCGACGTACAAAAAGAGGGTAACACCGTGACTTGCGACACCAGCAGCATCGCCAACTACTTTGCCCCTTACGAGCTGGTCAAAACCATGCGTGCCTCTATTTTAGTGCTTGGCCCGTTGCTGGCTCGCTTTGGTGAAGCCGAAGTGTCGCTACCGGGCGGCTGCGCAATCGGCTCACGCCCTGTTGACCAACACCTCAAGGCGTTTGCAGCTTTGGGGGCGCACATTACGGTCGAAAACGGCTATGTCAAAGCCAAGGCGCCCAAAGGCGGCCGCTTAATTGGCTGCGAGTTTACCTTTGATATGGTCACGGTTGGCGGCACCGAAAACGTTATTATTGCCGCCACCTTAGCCAAAGGCACCACCGTTTTAGAAAACTGTGCCCGAGAACCCGAAGTGGTCGACCTTGCCAATATGCTGGTCGCTATGGGTGCTAAAATCAGCGGTATTGGCACCTCTATCATGACCATTGAGGGCGTCGATAGCCTAAAAGGCTGCGACTATTCTGTGGTTGCCGACCGCATCGAAACCGGCTCCTATCTTGCTGGGGCGCTAATGACCGGCGGCGATGTGCTGACCAAAAACACCAATCCTAACCTGCTGCATCCTGTCCTCAAAAAATTTGAAGAAATGGGCGCCATCATCACCACGGGTGACGACTGGATACGGGCGCAAATGCATGGCCGGCCTAAACCGGTGGATATTCGCACCCAGCCGCACCCCGGTTTTCCAACCGATATGCAAGCGCAGCTCATGGCGGTTTGCTGTCTGGCGGACGGCACCAGCACCATCATCGAAAACATATTTGAAAACCGTTATATGCATGTGCCCGAGCTTAAACGCCTTGGTGCCAATATCAAAGTAGACGGTCATACCGCCATCATCAGAGGGGTTGATTCCTTTAACTCTGCGCCCGTCATGGCTACCGACTTGCGTGCCTCCATGTCGCTGGTTATGGCCGCCGCCGCTGCCGAGGGGCAAAGCGTGATTGACCGCATTTATCACATCGATAGAGGCTACGAGAACGTCGAAGAAAAACTGCGCGGCCTTGGGGTGACGATTGAGCGCATTAATCCCAATAAACCGCATAAACCATAACTATTTTGCAGGTCTATTAGGATAGCTAGTCCTGCTGTGCGCTGTTATTTTAGCTGCTGCATTCAGGGCTAAACTCCCTATTAGTGAGCCTAGCCCCAATCCATAAACGCCCAACCCGGAACAGGCGCACCTTATGAGCGAAACTGCCCCAATTAACCAAGCCGATGCCGATTACAACGGTTTGACCCTAGCCCTATCCAAGGGCCGTATTTTAAAAGAAACTTTACCGCTACTGGCGGCGGCTGGCATTGAGTTATTAGAAGATCCGGCCAAATCGCGCAAGCTAATTTTTCCGACCTCGCATGAAGCGGTGCGTATCTTAATTTTGCGAGCCAGCGATGTGCCCACCTATGTCGAACATGGAGCGGCGGATTTTGGCGTGGCGGGTAAAGATGTGCTGTTAGAGTATGGCGCCAAACACGTCTATGAACTGCTGGATTTAAAAATAGCCCAGTGCAAATTGATGACCGCTGGCATTAAGGGAGCCACCTTGCCAAGCCGACGCTTGCGCATCGCCACCAAATACGTCAACGTTGCCCGTGCCTATTTTGCCAGTCAGGGTCAACAGGTTGACATTATTAAGCTCTATGGCTCCATGGAGCTTGCCCCCTTGGTGAGCCTAGGCGATTTAATTGTTGATGTGGTTGACACCGGCAATACCCTGCGCGCTAATGGGCTTGAGCCGTTAGAGCTTATTGCCGATATCTCTTCACGCTTAATTGTCAATCAAGTGAGTTACAAGCGCAAATTTGACTTGCTCGCACCGATACTGGAGAGCTTTAAACACAGTGTTGGTGAATGATAAAATGATGAATAGGCTAAGCGGCCTCATCTAAACGCCGTTCAAGCTAGGCGTCGCCGCATGGGTCTTTGGTAGGTATCGCACCCATAAGAAAGCACCGCCCCTAAGGTTAGGGGCGGTGCTTTTATAGCGTCAGCTGATATGGTGTACGCTGATTAAAGCGAGACCAATTTAAGCAAGATGATACTTAAACCTTAATAGTCCAAACCGGTTGCAATATATAGGCGGTCACTGTCGATGTCAGTCATAGCCGTGTCAAGATATTTTTGCTCAAGCACGTTATCATTTGACCAAGTGGCAAAATCGTCGTCGTTAAGTAGTCCTAAACGTCCGTCGCCCATAAGCCACATACCCTCAAGCTTGTCATGAGGATATTCAAAAGCCTTAACCGCATCAAGCACTAGTTTTTTGCTAACCGGTTTGATGCCTGCGGTTGTGAGTGCTGTCCAGCCTGCCTCGCTATTGGCCGCATCATTCACAAACTGCTCCACGGTTTTACCGGCAAGGGTTAAGCCAAGGCGGCTATCTTGTTGCACATTTGCAGCGGGCACAACCGCTTCTAAATTGGTCGCCCCGTCGAGTGCAATTTTATAAATATGCTTTTGCGCCCCAGGTTTTTGTAACTCAAACTCACCGTCACGCTCAATCACTAAAAAGTGACGGTTGTCTAAAGCGACAATGCCAGAGTTAGAATTTTCTGCTTTTTCTTGTCGATATAGATACTGCGCCACCTGACCCGTTTTTAAATTAACCGTGACAATACGAGTGATATTTTGCTTCGTCACTGCTTTATCAGGATTGGCTAAAGTCGACTGCATAATACCCACTAACGTGCTTTGGTCTGGGGTGATGGTTAACCCCTCCATACCACGATTGGCACGGCGATTGGCAAACTCGCCGGGTAGTAAGACCTTTTTGCCATTGACGAGCACGTTGTTGCGCTCATCAGCTTCAAAGGCATTGATACGGTTGATTTCACGCCCATTGGCGTCAAAATGAACCAAATGCGGGCCATACTCGTCGCTTACCCAAAAAGTGCCATCTTTTAAGGCAACCAACCCTTCAGAATCTAAACCAAAGTTATCCGTTTTACTAGGATTACTCTTTGAATCAAAAGGCTTGCTGGCATCGCTAGCAATAATTTTACCTTGGATATCATAGGCAAGCTCACCGGTGCCACCTAGTTTTGCGCTATTGGGCAGGCCAGTGATGGGGTTGCCAGCAGCGTCTTTAAGCAATATGTCTTTAATTTTAACAATACGCCCGTCTGTTTTAAGCTCAAACAAGCCAATACGCGGCGTGTAGTCTGGCGTTAAAAACTGCTTGCCTTTGCCTTGTTTGCCGTCATAATCGGCATTAGGGCCACGGTCGGTGAGCACATAAAACTGCATAGGATTCGTAGGATGCGCCGCTGCATCAGAGCCGTAACCGCCGTTACGAATCTCTACCACCTCATCGGTGTTGCCAATACGTGCTTGTAACAACGCTGTGGCAGGCAGGCTGGTACCTTGTTGATAGTTGGCAATGGCGATATTTAAATCCGAAGCAGGTAGCGTTTTAGCAACGGCCGGCGTCACTGGTATCGGATTGGCTTGGGTTGCCAAAGGCGCACCACAGCCATTTAAGAGCGCCAGCACAAAGGCACTCAGCGTGGTCAACGCGATTTTTTGAGTTAAGTTGGCGGTCATTGTCATAGCTTAAATTCCATAAGTAGTAAAAAGGGGTAAAAGATGCCTATGCATCGATAACGATACCGTAACATTATGACATTATGATTAATAAAATGTTTAGCACCAACACAAATGTGACTGTGAATGACTGATTGTGAATGACTGATTGTGAATGCCTAATTGTGAATGACTGATTGTGAATGCCTAATATGGTCAAAGGAGCTTAAGCGTCAACTAAGCCCTAAGCCCTATGCTTAAGTCAGTCACGTAGCGATATCCAAGGTTCAGCCCATGGGCATCAGACTATTATCATTGGGCTATTATCATTGGGCTAAATCATTGGGCTATTGACAGCCAAAAACGCTACACTTATAGTATTTTGCAGTCATTTGACCGCCCAGCGCCCATGCATTGTGGTTAAACTCGTCGGATAAAGTTGGGTGCAACCCTAGTATTTTCTAGCCTCGCCTCCATACACAGAAGTTAATAGCGGCTCCACTGTGCAATATTTTTCGTCTTCGTAGCAAGGATTTTTTATGCGTACCCTAAACAGCAGCGATGCAAATTTTAAGCAGCAATTAGAGGATTTATTGGCCTTTGAAACCGTGAATGATAAACAGTTGCTAAGCACCGTTGACGATATCATCGCTCAGGTTCGCAGCATGGGAGATGGCGCTGTATTGGCACTAACGCAAAAGTTTGATGCCCATCCTGCTACCTGTATGGAGGATTTGACGGTTAGACAAGATGCACTGCAACAGGCTTATAACGGCCTTGATGCAACGGTTAAAGCAGCGCTAAAAACAGCTGCCGAACGCATTAGCGATTTTCATCAACGCCAAGTGCAACAAACGTGGGAATATACCGATGCATTGGGCAATCGCTTGGGGCAAAAGGTCACGCCATTAGACAAAGTGGGTATCTATGTGCCGGGCGGTTTGGCGTCGTATCCTTCATCGGTATTGATGAACGCCATTCCTGCTAAAGTGGCCGGGGTGGGCGAGGTTATCATGGTAGTCCCAGCGCCAAAAGGCGAGCTCAGTGCACTGGTATTGGCTGCGGCATATCTATCTGGCGTAGATAAAGTATTCACTATTGGCGGCGCCCAGGCGGTGGCGGCATTGGCGTATGGGACGGCCAGTATTCCTAAAGTGGATAAGATCACCGGCCCCGGCAATAAATATGTCGCCGCAGCAAAGCGGGCGGTGTTTGGGCAAGTCGGTATCGATATGATAGCCGGGCCGTCAGAGGTGTTGGTCTATGCCGAGGGGCAGGCTGGTGATAATGCTGATTGGCTGGCGATGGATTTGTTGTCACAAGCCGAGCATGACACCGTAGCGCAAGCCATTTTTGTGACCACCAGTCCCCAGCAGTTACAAGACGTCGCTGCCGCTATTACGAAGGCGCTTGCGACCCTCCCAAAAGCGGATATTGCCCGTGCTGCGCTGCAAAACCGTGGGGCGTTGATATTGGTGCAAAACCGCGCCGAGGGGTTAGCGATTATCAACCGTATTGCGCCAGAGCACTTAGAGTTGTCGCTTGATAATCCAGATGAGTTGATTGAGGACATCCGCCATGCGGGGGCGATTTTTATGGGTCGCCACACCCCAGAAGCCATTGGTGACTATTGTGCGGGCCCCAACCATGTGTTGCCCACATCAGGCACCGCAAGATTTTCATCGCCACTAGGGGTGTACGACTTTCAAAAAAAGTCCTCGCTTATTTATTGCAGCAAAGCCGGTAGCAAACCATTGGCGCAAATAGCCGATACATTGGCGATGCAAGAAGATTTAGAGGCGCATGCACGCTCAGCGCGCTATCGGGCCAGCTAGTCGGGCAGGCTTGACTAGTCAGGGTATTGTCTACTTAAGCTATTTAAGCTATCGCCGTGGGTGCCAAGCTGGCATAATGCACACTTATTAATGATAGCGCCTATTAATAATAGCGCCTATTAATAATAGCGCCATAGCCCTTTCTAAAATCTAGAATAGGCTACCAATATTAGCGACAGTGAATGTCGTCTACTCGTTAGCATCTGGGTTGTTTTAATATAATAGAGGTGTTCTCTTTTTTATACCATGCTAAGATAATGCGCAAAGTTGATGCAGGTATTTAACGTCCATTAGAGACATGTAGGAAAAACATGACAGATAATTTTGAGCCAAAAATAGACACTCACTTATGGTCAAATAAGGCGCGTAATTTATCCCCTTATGTGCCAGGAGAGCAGCCAAAACAAGAGGGTCTGTGTAAGCTAAATACCAATGAGAACCCCTATCCGCCATCCCCTAAGGTAGCAGAAGCCATTGCCCAAGTTTTGGTGAATCAAGCGCAGCAACTGCGCTTATACCCCGCGCCAGAATCCGACACGCTCAGGCAAGCCTTGGCGTCTTTGCATAACCTCGCCATTAATCAGGTATTTATGGGTAATGGCTCCGACGAGGTGTTGGCGTTTATTTTTCTTTGCTTTTTTGCCAAAGAGCGCCCATTGTTAGCGCCTGATATCAGCTATAGCTTTTATCCTGTGTATGCCGAAACGTTTGATGTCAACTTGGTTAAAATTGCACTACGTAGCGATTTTAGCATTGAGCCGGACGATTATCGCCAGCCTTGCTCGGGCATTATTATTGCCAATCCCAATGCGCCAACAGGCATTTTGTTGTCTGTGGCGGCGATTGCTAAGTTGGCAAGTGAGCATCCAAATGCCGTCATTGTGATTGATGAGGCATATATTGATTTTGCGCAAACCAGTGACAACCAACCGGTATCGGCCATCAGTTTAATTAATACTCATGATAATATTTTAGTCACCCAAACCTTTTCAAAATCGCGCTCCTTAGCAGGATTGCGGGTTGGCATGGCGTTTGGCAATGCCTCATTAATTGAAGCGTTAACCCGAATGAAAAACAGCTTTAACAGCTATCCGCTGGATAGCTTAGCGCAAGCTGGGGCAGTCGCCAGTGCCATTGATACTGCCTATTTTAAAGAGGTATGCCAAAAGGTGATTCAACTGCGCGAACAGCTGACCAATGAGCTGGTTAAATTACAGTTTCATGTTTTGCCCTCGCAAGCCAACTTTGTGTTTGCGCGTCCTAAAAATGGCAAGGCGCGCGAGATGGCTGCTGCACTACGAGAGCAGGGAATTGTTGTGCGCTATTTTGATAAACCGCGCCTTAATGAGTATTTGCGCATTACGGTGGGCAATGCGGAGCAGATGAAGCGCTTAATTGTGGCTTTAAGAGAGTTATAAGCCGCGTGATGACAAACTATCAAGGCACTATCATAAAGCGGCTATCTTAATGTTGATATTCTATGTTGATGTTGAGGTTGCTAGTGTGTGCCCCGCTGACTTAGCTAACACTGCCAGCAAATTGCCCACTTTATCTCTACATTCTTGATATTCGGCTTCGCATTTTGACCCAACCGTAATGCCGCCGCCTGCCCAAAGATTGACGTTGAGTCCGTCATTATTGCTGGTGCCTTGCAAGGTACGAATTAGCACATTCCATTGCCCCGTGCCATCAAAATTCATAAAACCTAAGGTGCCACAATAGGCACCGCGGGCATCGACTTCTAATTCGCTAATAATTTCAACCGCCCGTTTTTTGGGGGTGCCGGTAATTGAGCCTGCTGGCAAACTGTCGAATAATACCGTCAATGGGTGCACCTCATCCTTAATAGTAGCCGTCACGGTGCTGACCATATGATGCACATTGCTAAAGCTTTCTATCGCAAACAGCTTAGGCACTTGCACGCTGCCTGTTTTGGCATATTTGCCTAAGTCATTGCGCAGCAAATCCACAATCATCACATTTTCAGCACGGTCTTTATCGCTATGTTGCAGCTCGTCTTTTAACGCCGCATCGCTCGATGGCGTAGCGCCACGCGGCCGAGTGCCTTTAATCGGCTTGGTGGATATCTGATGCTGACCTTGGCGATCTTTAGAAAACAGCATAAATAGCTCAGGCGAACAGCTGACAAGCTCAAACGTCTCTTTATTAGGGTGGCCGTTATGAGTATCAGCAGTATGAAAGTCACTATTGACAGCAACAGCAACAGCAACATCAACAGCAACATCAATAGTATAGTGAAGCTGTAAATACCCGGCATAGGGTGCTTGGGTATTGTGATAAAGCTGCGGCAAATAACAAAGCAGCCTTGGCGGCGCATTGCACGGCTGTGCAGCGGCGAGCTGTTGATAATTGAACTGGCAATCCCATTTTTGGGTCAAGTTAATTTGATAACTGTCGCCCTTATACAAATAGTTCATAGTGTTATCGAATGCGGCGGCATAGGCTTTATAATCCCATTGCGCCTGTAGCGTTAACGCAGGGGTAGGCGGTGATTGTGATAAGGAGGCAGTGGACAAGTCACATCCTTGCTCGTTTGCGCTCAGGTTGAGCGTCTGCTGTAACGTCTGGTCAATAGCGTGTAACTGGCGCTTAACCCTAGCAATAATACCGACATCAGTATCGCTTTGGGTGTGTAGTTGCCAGCTGCTATCGCTATTTTGCGTTAAATAGATATCATAGTGGCCCATAAAAGCGGCAGGTTGCTTGCTGATGCTAAGCTTGGCATGGGGGCTTATATGCTGGGCACTAATATCATAGCCAATAAACCCCATAAACCCGTGTTGATAAACGTCAGCAGCGTGGGGCTGCCCCTCTAGGTTAGCATTGCTGTTGGCATAAGCGATAAGTATGTTCGCCCAGTCCTGATAACTGGCACACCGTTGCTGGCTATTTGCCTCACCATTACGGCGTATTGTGGTGGTCAGTTGCATGGCTGCTGAGGCTAGTGCTTGCTCTAGGCTTAAGCAGGGTGTGGTTGCGGCTGCATGCGCTGTACTAGGCTGCATCATCCAAGCGACCTTGGGCAATAGCCCTATCACGGGATGTCCGGCATTGTTGAGCCAGCACAGATGCCAAGGCGCTGTGAACGAGGGGTCTTGATGAGTTGCTGCGCCTAAAGCCTCGACAACATAGGCGAGTAGTTTGTGAGCAGGCAGCTGGTTAAAGCGATAGGTTTGAGTCATCATAAGTCCATTGCCCGCGGTCAATCCTAAAAAAGTTGAAAAAGAGCCATAAAAAGCTATAAAAAACCATAGGTCGCGCAGCGTCAGTGCGATGACGTAACCCAAGCATCTCAAAAAAGTTTTCAACAGGTATGTGACTATGTAAAAGGGTAGGTCAAAAAGGCCTGTAGTTAGCAAATGACGCTATGATGATTGCCAACATAAGTTTTTGCTAGAGGGCTATTTTTTACATTTCAATAAATTCTAATAACACTGTTTCAACTGACAGCCTATGTACGACTATATAAAATCAAGCGTGTGTAGTATGCTATAAAAAATTACGTTGTCCGCCGCTATCAATTATTTAAATTTCCATTCGTTTTTGTTCATTAGTATTCATGTACTGCCGATTTATTTATCGCCGACCCACATTATTCAAACTTAATACTTAAAAGGACCTGTCATGACCAAAAGCGCAAAGAATAAACCAGCCACTTCGACATCAAAAAAGTTATTAAAAGATGGTATAGACTCGGTGGGGCATATTGCCCGTAATAAGTTAGAACAATTGGGCAGCTTTATTGATGAGTTAGAGGCAAAGTCAGTCAAAGCAAACCAGTATAAAGCCGTTGATTTAAACAATTATGATGCAAATCATATCGACAATTCATTTGCCAAGCAAACTTTAAAATCATCGCAGCAGCTTTTGGGCCCGCGTCTTGCCAGTTATGGCAAGTATGCTAAAAAAGTGGTGCCCAATAGTTTGCTACAAAAAGCAACCGATGGCGTGTTTGCCCAAGTGGGCAGGCTGGCAGAAAGCTGGAGCAAGCTTGATTTGCCCAATGAGCATCGTTTTGATGGTATTCAAGGTTTAGATGAGCAGCAACGCAACGCTTTGGCGCAGGATATTGCCAATCAAAACCGTGCTTTGGCTATTTTGGGGGGTGTAACAGGGCTTGCAGGGTTGCCTGGCCTATTGGCCGATTCGCTTTGGTTACTATTGGTATCACTGCGCACCGTGTATCAGTTAGCCACGGTATATGATAAACCGTTAACCGGCAAGCAGGGTATTAAAATGGCGTATAGTGTTTTGGCGAATGCTGATTTAAGCAAAACGCAAGAGAAACAGACGATATTAGCTGGTTTAAGTATGGCTAGAGGCTTGATTGATAAAGCAGGTTTTGATGGCTTTGACGGCGAGCTCAAAAAAATAGGCTTCGATGGTGAGAGTATTGAATATTATGTCGAAAAAGTGACTGAAATTGCTGAGCAATTTGATTTTGGTTTAGAGGGCTCAAAACTCAACTGGTTAATTAAATTTTTACCCCTAACTTCCGTCGCTGTGGGCACTTATTATAACAGCCAATTGATAGACCAAGTGATTGGCACGGCTAAAGCGACTTTTGGCCCCGAGCCAAAAATGGCAAAAGAGGCCTTAATGGACGAAAGTGGTAAAAGTGGCGATGCGGCAAATCAGGCGGCAAACCAGGCGGCAAAACAAGATGCTAGCAAGTCTACACCTAGTGGTAGCAGTGCAACAGACGCCGACTCGACTAAAAAAGACGGCACTAAGCCAGACGCTGCTGCTAGAGAAAAAACCGAGGCTGATGCTCAAAAAACTGACGCTAAAGCTGCTAATGCGCCTAATAGTAGCGAGGCTGAACCCACTGACGCTAAACCCACTGATGCTAAAGCAACTGATGCTAAGCCAGCCGATTCTAAAGAATCAAGCGATAAAGAAACGGCTGCTAAACCCGCGAATGTTAAACTTGCTGAGGTTAAACCTGCGAATGCTGATGCTAAAAAAGACACAGAGGCTAAAGCGGAGGCTAAAGCGATAGATACCAAGTCAACAGATGCTAACCAAGCAACTGATAAACCAGCCGATACTAAAGCGGTAGATGCCAAAGTGACCGATACTGATGCTAAAGATAATGCTAAAGAAACAAAAAACGCTGATGCAAAAGCAGAAGAGGCAGATAAGCTAAATAATGACTCAGTAAATGCAAATAAATAGTAAGCAGTAGTAGTGAACCCTACTTTGGACAATAAGCGTAATGCATAGCGTTTGCTCAGTGCTGATTATCGCAGGGTTAAAATGTGTATCGCTTGCATCAGGCAGGATAACGCTGTAAACTATCCGCCTTAAACTTCCCGCTGAGGAAGGCTAAATTTGCAAAGGGTTGGTGCAGTATGCTGGAATACTCTGGTGATACGGCGGCCAGCTCTACTCTGCGTTTGGTGCCTCAGTTACGTACAGCTACTTACAGCCTTGCTGTATATCGGACCTAAAGAGAGTTATTATGCGTAAAGATATTCATCCCAATTATCAAGAAGTGTTGTTTCACGATACCAATGCAGACGTTTTTTTTCTGACCCGTTCTACGGTCAGCACTAAAGCAACTCGTGAATATGAAGGTAAAGAATACCCTTATTATCCACTAGACGTGTCAAGTGCTTCGCATCCGTTTTATACCGGTGAGCAACGTAAAACGTCTAACGAAGGCCGTGTTGCCAGCTTTAACAAACGCTTTGGTGCATTTGGTGGTCGTAGTAAGCCTAAAGCGACTGAAGCTGAAACCACTGTAGAAGCCACTAAAGCCGAATAGGTGACGCGACGACAGGGTTGGGTTTTAAAAACCCTACTGTACATTGTCTTTAATAATGAGTCATAAAAAATAAGTGATAAAAAATAAGTGATAAAAAAACCACCGCAATAAGCGGTGGTTTTTTTATGCGGCTATTTCAGTTAAGCCAACATTAAACCCAAATTATACCCAAGTTAATGATAGGGTTACAAAAGTTTGAGAAGCCCTAACCATGTTTTAGCTGACGGGGACGAAAGCCCGAGGCAAGGAGAACAGCGCCATAAGCCACAGCACCGCCAGTACAAATAATCATTAGAGCAAACACCCGATGCCATTGTGAGGCGTGCGTTGGAAAGTAATGCAGCATAAGATATAGTGCCGCCACCATTGCCAGACTGGCACCAAAAAACTGAGCAAATAGTTTTTTCCAATGACCACCAAAGCGAAACAAATTACGTTTATGCAGCAAATAGTACAATAAGCCGGCGTTAACAAAGGATGCCGCTGAGGTCGCCAGAGCTAACCCACCATGTAAGGGTAATTTAACATAGTAAAAAATAGTCACAAAGATAAGGCTAAATACCATATTGGCAATCACCGTGATAATGCCTATTTTAACGGGCGTTTTGGTGTCTTGGCGCGCAAAAAATGCGGGCGCAAATATCTTAATGAGCATAAAGCCCAAAATGCCACCAGACATGCAGCGTAGCGCAAATCCGCTCATGTTGGCATCATTGAATACAAACTCACCGCGCATAAACAAGGTTTGCATCAACACATCGGCCAAAACAAACAAAGCAATGGCAGCAGGCATACCGACAACGATGATAAGACGCGCCGCCCAATCTATAGTTTTACGAAAGCTTACATCATCTTTTTTGGCCTCGCTAATGGATAAGCTAGGTAGGATAACCGTACCAATCGCCACCCCAATCAAGCCTAAAGGCAATTCGGTCAATCGCTCGGCGGCGTATAACCAGGATACCGAGCCGGTTATCATCAAGGACGCTAGCACAGTATTAAGCAATAGATTGATTTGGGTCACCGACACCCCAAAAATAGCGGGGAGCATCAGCTTTAAGATACGGCGCACGCCCTCGTGGTGACGGTCCATTTTGGGCGCAACCAATAGTTTTTGTTGATACAACTGCGGCAATTGAATAAAAAACTGCAATAACCCCGCAATGGCAACGGCATAACCAAGCGCCATAATGGGCGTTGCAAACATAGGGGCAAAAAATAGGGCAGCGGCAATCATGCACAGGTTTAACAATACGGGCGCAATAGCCGGCGCGGCAAAGCGCCCATAGCTTTGTAAGATACTGCCTGCAAAAGCCGTCATCGAAATAAATAACAAATACGGAAAGGTAAGACGCAATAAGTCGCTGGCGATAGTAAATTTTTCGTCATCGTCCAAAAACCCCGGCGCAAATAAGGTAATGACCCAGGGCGCAGCAATCATTACCACAACCGTCAGCATAGATAAAATCAGCAGTAAGGCTCCTGAGGTGCGACTGACAAGGATTTGCACCTCTTGCAAGGTAAAGCGTTCTTTGTATTCAGACAATACGGGTACAAAAGCTTGGCTAAAGGCGCCTTCGGCAAACAGGCGGCGCAAAAAGTTAGGGATTTTAAAGGCCACCAAAAAGGCATCCATAAGGCCGCCTGCGCCAAACACACTCATCAAAACCATGTCGCGCACAAGGCCCAAAATGCGTGAAATCATGGTCATGGAGCTGACAACCATTGTCGAGCGAAATAATTTACTTTTTGCCATAGAGTGGTGACGCCTATCTGTGTCGGGTTAATATACACTGAGGTTTGCAGTAGGGTTCGCTAGATATATTAGGTAGTTACCAGTTGCAACACGTAAAAATTGCGCCAATTATAGCACTGTGGCCAGTAATAGAGCAGTAGGGGGCATAAGAAATTTTGATGCAGCCTGTATAAGGGGGCTGCAATGGTGACTATCTGGTAGATGTGGTGAATGTCAAGGCAGTTTTTGCATGACGCCGAGTACGAGTAGCCAAGGTAAACGGCGCTAGCGCATCAGCTGACGGACTAGGGCGCGTAGCCTTGGCCAATCAAAATACTCGCCGGGGTCTGTTTTACGCCCAAAAGCAATGTCGCTATGCCCGGCAAGATGACGGCGGGTTTTGGGATATGCCGCATAGACTGCGACAATGAGCTTAGCCAGCATGTCATACTGGGCATCAGCAAACGGCTGAAAATCTGAGCCTTCAAGCTCAATACCAATACTATAGTCGTTGCATTCTGGCCTGCCCAAATAGCTTGAGCGCCCAGCGTGCCAAGCTCTGTCTGCAAAGTTGACAAACTGGGTGACACGGCCATCGCGCTCAATTAACACATGGGCAGATACTTGCATACCCTCAATGCTTTTAAAGTAGGGGTGTGCCTCCCAGTCGAGTGAGTTGGTGAATAACGCTTTAACATAGTGCACACCATTGCTGTCGGTTTGGCCAAACTCATTGGGCGGTAGGCTGATGTTGTGAATAATAATGGCGTCAATGTCTACATTTGTAGGGCGTTTGTTATAATTGGGGGAGGGCAGCCAATCCATGTTGCTAGGCGCAGTAGGCGGCGCCGCTTGTATTAGCCGTCCTGCTTGGATATTTAAGGTATGTGAAAATAATGTTGTCATGATAAGTTCGTATAATCAGGGTCATCGATAGCGGCTATGGTAACATCAAATGATACATAAAGCGGTATGTGATAGCTGGCAAAAGCCAACTTTATGACTGTCATGCCCTTAGACAATAATAACCAAACTATAAAAAAGGTATTTTATGATGACAACTATGTCGAACCAATTACAGCCATCTCGGCATACAAAAGGTAGTTTACCCGCGTCTGCTATAGCCGCTTTAGTCATGGCAAGCATTTTAGCCAGTCTCAATACGGCTTATGCCCAAAGTCAGCCGAGTATCGAGCCGATTGCTCAGCAGGCACAGGCATTATCCGCTGCACTGACGCAAACAGTGGACTTGCAAAACAGCTCTGTTAATTCTGATGTCCTTAAATCAGATGCCCCTAAATCAGATGCCCCTAAATCAGATGCTTATGTAGATACGCTTATCAAAACAGCGACACAAAAAAAATTAGCCACTCATCCGACTTGGTTGCGTTTGCATTACTATACGGATACTGGCAATGGCGATTATCAAAGCAAAGTAGATAAACCAAACTTTTTTGTGAGTCCTAATGGGGTGACTCATCCGCAAGATGAGTTGGAGGCGTTTATCACCAAGCTGGTGAGTCAAAATAGGGCAGGTGATATCGCTGCTAAAGACAAGGTAGCCTGTCGTTTTCCTGCCCGTACCCATTGGTTGACAACACAGTTGGGTTTAAAGAATATCTCAACAAACTGCCCGAACTTTGATGCTTGGATGCAAAAACTAGACCCACAGCGCTTGTCGGTGGTGTTTGCAGAACAATATCCAGACAATCCTGTCTCGGCGTTTGGGCATACTTTATTGCTGATTGATTCAAGTGCGAGTTTGGCAGACCCTAGTGCAATCGACAGCGCTTATGCGCTAAACGATACCGTTGGTGGTAATGAGGATGACCCTTTTATTTTGTATACGGCAAAATCGATTGTTGGCAGCTACCCCAATGACATCACTATTCAACCTTATCCGCAGCAGTTAAGCGATTATCTACAAGTGGACAATCGTGATGTTTGGACTTATGAACTTGATTTAAGCCAGGCAGAGGTGCAACAAATCATGCGCCACGTTTGGGAAACCAAAGACTTACAATTACCTTATTATTTTACCTTGGACAACTGTGCCTCCGAAATCTTACGCCATATTGATGTGATACGCCCAGAAGGCAATTTATTGGGCGCCTTTAAAGTGGCGATAGTGCCCTCAGATGTGGTGCGCTTGCTGGCAAAAGAGGGGCTAATCAGTGCGCAGCATTATGTACCTGCAGACGCTACTTTGGCGCAGGCCAAACGCAACAACCCAGCGCTTGAGTCGCTCCCTAACAGCAGTATTAGCTCGACAAATAAATTGGTGCCCACGCACCTCAATTCAGCAGATAACAATACGCTCAATGCCCATGCACGGCAACGGGTGATGGTAGGTGTCGGTGTTGAAAAGGATAACGATTATTTAACCTTGGCATATCGGGGTGGCTTTCATGACCCGTTGGATTCGCCCAGTGGCTATCCGCAAAACTTTCATTTGGAGACGGGTTCCCTGGCACTTAGATTGTATCAGGATGACAACAATGACAACAATGACAGCAATAACAGCAATAACAATAATAACAGCACCAGATCATCAAACCGCAATGCTGCAAAGCACGATCGCTTTGAGCTACAAGACTTCACCCTAATACGGGGACGTTCGCTGCATCCTATTAACAGCGCCCGCGCTGGGGATTCCCTATTATCGAGCTGGGGCATCAATGTGCAAGCCACCCAAGTCATTGATGCGTCTCAAGTGACCAATACGAGCCATTTAGTGGGCAATATCGCCTATGAAAAAGGCATTGCAATGGCCTTTGGTACTCCAACGCAAGGGACAGGCGAGCTGCCGCCACACCTGTGCTATGGCTTAGGTACCGGTATGGCACAAGTGGGTAAAGGACTCAACAACGGCTATCGGGTTGGTGCTGGGGTCAATTTGGGTTGTCGCTATTTGCTTAATAATCGGGCCCGTCTTGTCGGTGAGCTGCAATTGCCCTATTGGTATCATGGCGAAATTGGTCAAACCCTTGATATCAATAAAGGTACAGACAACGATACAACCAGCCAGCTTAATAAGAGATATGCTAATTATTGGCAACCCACCTTAACCCTTGGCGCCCAATACGATATCGACAAAAATCAAGCAATAAGCCTAAAAGGTAGTTATCAGTTTCAAGATAGGGTGCAAAATGATACCGATGTGCAGCTAAGTTATATTAAGTATTTTTAAAACAACCCTATAGATACCCGCAACAAATAAAATGTTTATGGTCACGATTTATAGTGTTTTTTTGGCCACTACATAGTAATATAAGCCTTATTTATTAAGGTTTTAAGCTATGAGCGACTCTATAGTGCACCATGATATTGAAAATACAGATAAACCGGTTTCAGAAGTGTTAATGTCTCAATCAAAGGACGATGAGCAACCTTTGAGACAAACTTTGCCGCCAAATTTAGGTGATTTTTTGGTCGGCTTAAGTCAATTATCGATTATTGGGGTGATTGAAACGACGGCCATTGTCGAGGCGATGCACCGTGAAATTGCGCTGCGACCCTTTGGGCTGTTTAATGACAAATACAGTCAACTGTGGCGCAAAGGTATTAGCGGCCGAATTTATCGCCTAGTACAGGGCATGACCGCCTTGGTCGGCAAGGGTGTCGAATTGGGTATTCATCAAACCAGTCAACTGCTGTTAACGCAACAGTCGCCACCCATTACTGGCATGCTTAAGGCTTTGGTCGATATTATCAACGGCGTCATGGGGGATCATTTGGTCACCAAAGCGAACCCACTGGCGCAGCCGATGCTCTTTTATACCAGCGACGGTATTCCCTATGGTTGGCCAAATGCCAAGCGACAGTCAACCGAAGCAACTGAAGCAACTGAAGCAACCGTAGGCGCAATAATCATTACCAATTTGCCAGAGTGCGCCGTCCCCCATCGCGACCTTAAACTATCTGGTAAGGTAATTATTCTTGCCCATGGTTTATGTATGGGCTATACCCATTGGCAGCCTTTTAGTGACGCTGGGCTAGGGCAGGCTATTTTAAAACAGCAACCCGAGTCAACCATCTTGTACCTCGATTATAATACGGGACAACGTATTTCTACCAATGGTCATCAGTTTGCCAAATTGCTACAACAGTTAGTAACTGCCAATCCGGATATTACCAGCATTGACTTGATTGGTCACAGTATGGGCGGTCTGGTGTTTCGCAGTGCCCTATATTACGCAGGCATGGCGCAGCAAGATTGGGTTAACAAGGTTGATAAAATGATTAACCTTGGCACGCCGCATCATGGCGCCCTACTGGAGCGCCTAGGCGATATTGTGCAGCAAACGCTTAGCAGGTTGCCTTTTGCAGGCGCGCTTGCCAAACTAGGCGATATACGCAGTGTCGGGATTATCGATTTACGCCACGGCAGTATTCGCGATGAAGATTGGCAGACCTTGGACGACACCCGCAGCGTCTTACCGGACCAAGATCGCCATTTAACCCCCCTACCACAAAACATTGATGCCTACTTTTTGGCAGGTACTTTGAGCCAAAAACGCCTACACAGCAAAGCCAGCCAGTTACTAGGTGATGGTTTGGTCAATATACAATCGGCTCTAGGCGAGCATACGGAGGCGCATACGTTGGTGGTACCCGATGCGCATAAGGCTATTTTTTATGGCGTCGGTCATCTCGCCCTGCCCACAGAACCGCAAGTGATTGCGCAAGTATTAAGCTGGCTTGCGCAGGTGCCAAAGGACGTAGTGAGTGTCGAGGATAATACATAACCTACATGTTATGGCTTTAAAAACCAACCCAACATGGGATAATGGGCGTAAGGCAAACGCCCAACTTGTTATTAACACGCTTACCTTTAAATAAACCTCGTTAACCAGGCGATGTGCTAGATGCTCGAGCAAATAAATACCCGACCTAACTCAGAAGATACGCCCAAGCATTATTTAATCATTGGTCAAGGCTCCATAGGTTTAGCGGTGACCAATCGCTTAGCGGCAGGGGTGCAGGGCGTCGATGCGCCTATGGTTGTTAGGGGTGCGCAAGAGAACAACAAGCCGATAAATAAGGGTCAAGATAGCAAACATAGCAAAGATAGCAAAGATAGCAAAGATAGCAAAGATAACAAGAACGGCTATCGGCTCACAGGAGTGGCACGCCGAGCGCGGCAGCACTATAAGTTAAGTCCACAGGCCAGCTTTATCCAAGCTGACGCCCGTCATCTAAGCGTTGCCCAACTGGCAACGGTTACCCATATCGCCATTATCGTTGCCCCAGACAGTTATGAGGCGCAAAGTTATCAGCAAACCTATTTTGCAATTGCCAGTCATCTAGCCAAGTTGGCCGATAGCCTACCGCATTTACAACGAGTGGTGTTTATCTCCTCAACGGGAGTGTATGGGCAAGATAACGGCGAGTGGATAGACGAGACAGTAGCACCCATTCCCCCTAAGCGGGACGCTTCAGGGTTTATTTTGCAAGCGGAACAAGTGCTGCAAGCCGCGTATTACCAGCGTGCCATTATTATTCGCCCAAGTGGTATTTATGGTCAAGACAGACAAATGCGTCTGCGTCAGGCCCAGCAGCAAGATAAAGTGGCCATACCCTTGCAAGCTTGGACCAATCGCATTATGGACACCGATTTGGTGACGATTATTAGCAAAGTGCTAACCCATAATACCCCATCCACCCTCAAGCCGATGTATTTGGCAACCGATTATGCCCCCGTCACCTCCTATGAGTTAATGCGGTGGTTGTGCCAGCAACTAAACACCAAAGCACCGCTTGGGCAATACGACAGCGGGGTGTCCGGAAAACGTCTGCACAGTAATATTCCAAGGGCTTGGCTTGCTTATCCCGATTGGCAAACTGGCTATGGCGATATTTTGCAAACCTTGTCTGCCACTACTGCGATTTAGAAGTGTAACGGGATATGTGATGGGTTGCTAATTAACCGGTTTTTGTTACACTAAACATCAGCGGTAAAAACTATAAAGTAGATAGACTATCAAGACAAGGCAATTCTTATCAAAATCGAAGGTGCTCACCTAAATACTATATACTATGAGCAAAAACCAACCGAGTATACCTAAAAACCCAACCTCTATCTCGCTGGCTGAACAACTGCACCAGCCCTTTATGCGTCAAGAGGAGATAGGGCAGTCCCTGTCAATCGTGCAGGCAAACGAGGCGTCAAAAGGCCCGTTAACCCGCCATGCAAAAACATGGGCTCAGGCTGGTAGTACGCTGATAAGTAGTACGGGTCTTGCTAGTCAAGTGTAGCGACAAGATAAAGGTGGAGGGTCTATGGCATTGGTACCGGATTCTAAAATAACGTTAGCGGCAGCCGCATCCACGATGCAAGCTCATTTTGGTGGCTTAAGTCATCCGCTGTTTACCCAGCAGCAAACCCCTTTAAACCCAGACCGGCCTTTAGATGAGGTCACTAAACCTGTGCCTCGGCATCACGAGCGTTTGCAGCATTTGTTGCAAACTGCTACGCCAGCGCCCCAGGCGATTGCCTCACATTTACAAGCGCAAACCTTGGCTAAGTATCACCATGCCAATGTCGCTGCCAATGCCAATGTCGCTGCCAAGGGCAGCGCTAACCCTAAGGCTAAAATGCTTCAGCATAGCGAGCATAGCGTCGATGAGACTCGCAAATTTCAGCACGCCTCACCTTGGGCACTCATCGCTTCACCCGATTTAGCCTCGCACCTAGAATTGTTAGAGGCAGGGGGGCTTATTGCTTTGCCACCCCAATTTTTTGAGCCCGTGGCAGGTTCTGCCCCCGTTGTTGGTAACGAGGTAGCCGCTAGTGCAGTTGCGCCTACCGTTGCTACAGCATCAAGCGCTAGAGCCGAGGCTGCTGTTATGGCAACGGTAAACGCTACGCTGTTCGCCAACTTACCTACCTCACCTAGCGCTCACCCTGCAGCGCCAAGCCGTAGCGATGCAGCTACTGCCGCAACTGACCGCACTCGTGCGCCTGCTTTGCCAGTGTCTAAAGCGCGGCCTAGTAAAGCCTTATTGCTCCCGTTAATCGATATGGTGCTTTTGGATTTATCCGATATCCATCCTGTTTGTTTGCAGCATTCCGCGCTGACCCGTTATTGTTTTAAACCAACCGCTGTAGCGGATGAACACCCCACACCTGTGGCTAAACAAGGCGCTAGCCGTCAAACGTTAAATGGGCAATCGTTAGCGGCGGCAATACCTGAGATGCTTAATGATATCTTCTCGCCCAATTGGGAAGTGATTTTGTACCCCGACCGCTTTGATAATGGCGTCGATTCGTTGGCGATTGATAGGTTAGCCTGTAGTGTGGCGGTGCATATTTTAAAACAGTGCCCCACTCGGCAAACGGTGAACCGTAGTCTAACGGCGCAGCAAATCTGTCAGCATATGCGCAGTTATGTGCTAAGCCAATGTAATCTGCATCCGCAATATGAGTCGACCTACCGCCAGATACGTTTATTTGCAGGGCATGTGGTGTTTGCCGCCGCCTACCTAGGCCTCAAAGTAGCCTATAACCCGCGTGCCTTGTTGAGCGTAGAGGAGGCACAACAACAAGGCACAGCGGATTCACGCTTGGGTCAGCCTATTTATACCAATGTGGCCGCCCGTGCGGCGCTATTTACCCGTTATCCCAACCTCAGTCGTTATTATATCAATGGGTGGTTCTAACCGCCCAAGCGCCAGTTAAGCGATTATCCAAGCCCTTGTTAAAAAACGATTGCTTCAACGCTGTAGAATGCTTACCATAGCGTCGTATTAAATAGAGGCTAATGCCCTGCTGCTATCTTTGCATCTCGCTGAATCTCTTCTACTCTTTACTTCAACTTCTTTACTTCAACTATAAAGGTCATACGATGCCCTTGCGCGCCGCTCCTGCTTCATTTACCTCGACTCGCTTTATTGAACTGGCCTTGGCCAACTCGGTGTTAAAATTTGGCGAATTTGTTTTAAAATCTGGGCGTATTAGTCCCTATTTTTTTAACGCCGGTCTGCTTGCCAATGGCGAAGCTTTGTCGTTATTGGCCAATGGTTATGCCGATGTGCTGGCCAAGCAGTATCAGGCAACCGGGCAACAAGGCGCCCAAAACGAGCTGGTCATTTTTGGCGCTGCTTATAAAGGCATCCCTTTTGTGGCGGCCACGGCGCAGGCTTTGTGGTGCAATCATGGCATTAATGCAAGTTGGGGTTATAACCGCAAAGAGGTCAAAAGTCACGGTGAAGGCGGGCAATTGGTCGGTGCCGACGTTAAAGGTAAAGCGGTTTGGGTGCTCGATGATGTGATTACCGCAGGCACGGCCATGCGCGAAGTCGTGGATATTTTAGAAACCGCTGGGGCAACAGTTGCGGGCATTATTGTGGCTTTAGACCGCAAAGAGAAAGGCCAACATGAACGCTCTGCTATTAACGAATTGGCCGATACGTTGCAAGTACCTGTACAGGCTTTGGTTGATATTGACGATATTATTGACTATGTGGCTCAACAAGAGGACAGCAATCAATTGGCAAAAATGCGTCATTACCGTCAGCAATACGGGGTGGCTTAAAGCCGGTTCAGCATACTGACGCTTTAGGTATTACGCCGGATTGTTTGTAGCCAATGTGCACTCACTTAACCTGTAACCGTTTTAGCATCCATCCATCTACAAGCAGTTATCTTACCAGCAGTTATTTCGCAATCCATGTCACGGAACCATACCATGAGCCAAATCTCCCAAGCTGCGCCGCTTAACCCTCTTAACCCGCTTAAAATACTAGTGGTCATGGATGCCATTGCCGCAGTCAATTACAAAAAAGACTCTACGCTTGCCATGCTGTGGTCCGCCAGTGAGCGGGGTCATCGTTTGGGGTATTGCCAAATTCATGACTTATGGCTGGATGAGGGTCAGCTTAACGTGGATGCTCAGCCCATTACGGTTGCCCGCAATCCCGATAATTTTTATCAGTTAGGTGATAAAGCGACCCAGCCGATAACTGATTATGATGTTATTTTGATGCGCAAAGACCCGCCATTTGATATGCGGTTTTTATACAGCACGTACATGTTAGAGTATGCCAATGCGGCGGGTGTACTCGTCGTCAATAACCCGCAAGCGATTCGTGATTGTAATGAAAAACTCTTTGCCACTTGGTTTAGCGATTTAATGAGCCCAACCATCGTTACCAGTCAACAGCAACATATCCGCAAGTTTTTAGCGGTACAAAAAGACATTATCGTCAAACCCTTAGATGGTATGGGCGGCACTGGTATTTTTAGATTGACAGAGGATAGCCCAAACATTGGCGCAACCCTTGAGATGTTGACTAAGCTTGAAACACTGCCCATTATGGCACAGCGTTATTTGCCCGAAATTGCCGAGGGCGATAAACGTATCTTGATTGTCAATGGTAAGGTCATCCCGTATTGTCTTGCCCGCATTCCCAGCAAAGGCGAAACCCGGGGTAATTTGGCCGCAGGCGGTAGGGGAGTTGCGATGGCCTTAACCGAGCGAGAACTTATGGTGGCCAATCAAGTGGCGCCTATAGTAAAAGATAAGGGACTAATGTTCGTTGGACTTGACGTGATTGGCGGGCGCATTACTGAAATTAATGTCACAAGCCCAACCTGCATACGTGAGATTGATACGCAGTGTGGTACTGACATTGCAACAGATTTGCTAATGGCAATTGAGCAGCAGTGCGTGATGACGTCGCAAGCGTAGCGTCACATTTAATAAACTAAATTTTACAAAATTAAAGGCCTTTTTAGTCTTATTTGGTTGATTTTTTGTCAGAATCTTATATGATTGAAACCTGTTCGATTATTTAGTGTTATCGCTACAGTGCGATAGGTCGTTCATTCTAGTATGTGATATATCTGCTGGGTTTACAAACTAAGTCATGATATTAAACCAATACATGGATGAGATAAAGATCGGTCAGAGAAAGACCCTAAGTAACGTATACAGCAAAATACTTTTTTTATTTTCAAGACAAGGACGTACTATGAATATGCTATTTAAATCTTTAGTGGTAACGGCAGGTTTAGCCATTGGGTTTAGTGCCAGCGCTGCCGACCAACTTAACAATACAAAATGGACCACGTATAACGATAAAAACCAACCCGATTCTGTATTGCAGTTTACTGAAAAAAACGGTGTTCTGTCAGCCAATATTATTGAAGTGCTAGACCCTCGTTCAAAGGGCAAAGCCACTTGTGATGTCTGTAAAGGCAAGTTTAAAGACAAGCCTTTGATAGGTGGCACGGTGTTGTGGAATTTAAAGGCAGATCCAAAAGATGCCAATAAATATATCGATGGCTCTGGCATTGAGCCAGAAACCGGTATGACTTTTTCTGGTAAAGCCGAGCTCCAAGGCGATACCTTAAAATTACGTGGCTATAAAGGTATCTCTTTGCTAGGTAAAACGCGTATCTTAAAACGTCTTTAATGTTTAAGCCAATGTTAGCAGTATCCTTGCTGTATCGCTGCTAGCGTTGTTCGTACTGCTATAAACGGCTGTTGAAGAGCGACATTTTCACGGCCTTTATAACCCTATGACTTTGTAAGCGTATAGCGTTAGGCAAAAAAGATGGTGATAAACCAAGTAGCAGTCATTGTTACTTGGTTTTTTTATGTCTGCTTTCTATTTATTTGTGCTAAGTCAGTAACTAGAAAAATATTCGCCTAAAAAACATGTATTAAACGCTTGGCTGTTATCGCCTAACGGCATGATATATGCTATGATTTTGAGCTAATTAATGGGTATGACGGTGATAACAGCCGTCTTTACCCAATTATTCCCCTAATGACCAAAATAGCTGTCTTAGCAGCTATTTTAATAACTGTTTAACAATAAAAAACGCTAGGAGAATCGCCATTGCCCTCTATCACTAAGGTTACGCCATCGGCTCAAAAGGCATTGCCTGGTGCCAAGGCGCCTAAGGTCTTAATGATGGCTGCAGGCACCGGCGGTCATATTTTCCCGGCCTTAGCCGTGGCCGCAGAGCTTGAGCGCCGGGGCGCAGTGGTGCATTGGCTAGGTACGCCGCAAGGGATGGAAAATGATTTAGTGGCAAAAGCTGGTTTTACCCTGCACACCATTGCGATGCAAGGGCTACGCGGTAAAGGGATTGGGCGCTTATTCACCATGCCTTTTACCCTGTCACAAGCGGTACTTGCGAGCACTAAAATTATTAAAAGCAATGCGATTGATGTGGTGGTGGGTTTTGGCGGTTATGTCACCGCACCTGGCGGTTTGGCGGCTAAAGCGACGGGTCGTCCGCTCATTATTCATGAGCAAAATGCCATTGCTGGCATGAGCAATCGCTATTTGGCCAAAATAGCCACCAGAGTTTTGCAGGCTTTTCCTAATACGTTTGGGGCGAGTCAGCAAGATACTGAGCAACGTGGTGAGCAAGCAGATAACCCAAAACTGGCTACCGTCGGCAACCCAGTGCGGCAAAGCATTTATGATATTGCGCCGCCCGAAGTGCGCTACGATTTAGAAGATGACAGTGCGCTAAAAGTACTGGTGGTGGGCGGCTCACTTGGGGCGCAGATTTTAAACCAAACCGTGCCAGCTGCCTTAACCAAAATCAACAAACCGCTCCAAGTGCAGCACCAATGTGGGCGTAATAATCTTGATATGACGCAAAAAAATTATGCGCCGGTTGATAAGACTTTGCATCAGGTAACCGTCATGGCGTTTATTGACGATATGGCCAAGGCTTATGCTTGGGCGGATATCATTGTCTGCCGCGCTGGGGCATTGACGGTAAGCGAAATTGAAAACGTCGGTTTGGCTGCTATCTTTGTGCCGTTGCCGCATGCGGTGGATGACCATCAAACCGCCAATGCTCGATTATTGGCGGTGGCAGATGCGGCGTATTTGATACCGCAAACCAAGCTTACGCCAGAATATTTGGCCGAAACTTTGAGTGCTTTGGATCGCCAAAAATGTTTGGCGATGGCAAAAAAGGGTAAAGCCTTGGCCAACCCAGGTGCCACAGTCATTACTGCCGATTACATCTGGTCTTTGCTAGCGGTTTAAACGCTCTAGTGGTTCATTTAACGTTGCCAATCAATGGAAACTTGGCTGCCAAGCTCACTTATGCCCCTTTGTTTGACTGCTGATTTATGGCTGTTGTTTACTGCTATTTATTGATATCTGTTTACTGATATCTATTTATTTATTTATTGAACTTACGCAAAAAGAGGACTTAAGCGCATGGATACCAGCTGTAGTTAAGGTATCAAACAGCGGCGACAACCGTGGCGGCGTATTATCACTGCTGAGCCACTGCGCCATATCGAGTCCTGCTTAAGCCAAGTTATTTATTTGCCTGTTTAAAGAGAGAGTTATGCCAACTAAAGCCCTACCCAAACGCCTGATTGAAATTCCAGAAATGCGCCGTATTAAATGTATCCATTTTATTGGCATTGGCGGCGCCGGCATGTGTGGTATTGCCGAAGTGATGAAAAATCAGGGCTATGGCGTCAGTGGCTCAGACATTAAACAAAGCGTAGTGACCGAGCGTTTACAAAGTTTGGGGATTACTATTTATATTGGTCACGATTCGCAAAATATTGCCAATGCCGATGTGGTAGTGGTGTCCTCGGCTATTGACCGTAGCAACCCTGAAATTCAAGCGGCGCATAAGGCGCAGTTGCCAGTGGTACGCCGTGCCGATATGTTAGGCGAGCTGATGCGCTATCGCCATGGCATAGCGGTAGCAGGGGCACATGGCAAAACCACCACGACCAGTTTATTAACGATGATGATGACCGAGGGCGGGCTTGATCCCACGTATGTCATTGGCGGCAAGTTAAATGCATCGGGTAAAAATGCGGCATTGGGGCAAAGTCGGTTTTTGGTGGCAGAGGCCGACGAGTCGGATGCCTCATTTTTATCGCTGCATCCGATGGCCGCTATTGTGACCAATATTGATCAAGACCATATGGACACGTACGAGAATAGTTTTGATAAGCTTAAAGCCGCCTATATTCAGTTTTTACAAAATATGCCATTTTATGGGTTGGCTGTGGTGTGCGGTGACGATAAAGAGTTGTACGCCATGATTGACGACATTGGGCGTCCAGTACAAACCTTTGGTTTTGAGGCGCATAATAATGTGCGAGCCATTGATACCAAAGTTGAGGGCCTAAAAACCCACTTTACCGTATTACGAAAAAATCATGCACCATTGCCGCTGACGCTAAATATCCCTGGTCAGCACAATGTACTCAATGCTTTGGCCGCCATTACGATGGCCACCGATGAAGGCGTTAGCGACGAGGCTATTAAACGGGCATTGGCTAAATTTGCTGGGGTAGGTCGCCGTTTTGAGCAGCAAGCTTGCGTGGCCGTTGACGGCGGAGATGTGTTGTTAATTGACGATTATGGTCATCATCCTGTCGAAGTTGCCGCCACGATTCAAGCAGCGCGCCAAAGTTATCCCGAGCGCCGCTTGGTGATGTTGTTTCAACCGCATCGGTACAGCCGTACCCGTGACTGCTTTGATGATTTTGTTGCGGTGCTCTCAAAAGTTGATGTGTTATTGTTGCTCGATGTGTATAGTGCAGGTGAAACGCCGATACTGGGTGCAGATACCAAAACTCTAGCGCGCAGCATCCGTTTAAGAGGGGAGGTGGAGCCGATGTTAGTCGATAAAGATAACTTAGCGCCTATGATGCAGCGTTTTTTAACTGCAGGCGACTTATTCATTACGCAAGGTGCTGGCAACGTTGGGCAGATTAGCCAAGAGCTGGTGGCCCATAATCTTTATTTGCAGCCATCTGTTTCTTAATTGGTATCCTAAGGCTGATGGACCTGGTTGTGAACGGATTTTGCGCTCAGTCTGTGTATTAGACTTATTAAACCATGCGTCTACACGATACTCTCAACCATGACTCTAAATGATGCTCTTAAGCGATGCTCTTAAGCGATGCCACTAAACTCTGTAGCCTGTTCTTAGACTTAGTGACTTGATAGCAGTGATATATGATGAACGGATAACATCAATATCGCCAAAGCGAAAAGCGAAAAGCATGCAAGCAAAGTAGCCAATACCAAGGACGGTACTAACTTTTCACCCTTAAAACCATAATGACTACGAAAAAATGACTATGATAACCACACCGCTTTCCTCCAATACTATCCATATCAATGATGAAGACACTGCCTTTTCGCCTACTGTAGACCAGGCTGCTGTCAATCAAGCTGCCGCTCAATTTGGTAAAGTAGCGGTGGTTTATGGTGGCAACAGTAATGAGCGCGACATCTCTCTTGAAAGTGGGGGCGAAGTGTTACAAGCTTTGCTAGCGCAAGGGGTAGACGCCACCCATTTTGACCCAAAATATCAAGACATAACTGCGCTTAAACGTTATGATCGGGTGTTTAATGTGTTGCACGGCCGTGGTGGCGAAGACGGTCAGTTGCAAGGCTTGTTACAGTGGCTTGGCATCCCACAAACGGGGTCGGGGGTTTTGGCCTCAGCAATTGGTATGGATAAGGTGCGCACCAAACAATTATGGCAAGGGTGCGGCTTACCCACGGCGCCGTTTGCTATTTTAAGCGAAGATACCGATTGGCAAAAAACGGTTGATACACTTGGGCTGCCACTGATGGTCAAGCCGGTGCACGAAGGCTCTAGTATCGGTATGAGTAAAGTTGAGAAGGTAGAGGACCTGCCAAAAGCGTACCATCTAGCTGCCAACTGTGGCGATGTGGTGATGGCGGAAAAATACATTACCGGCCGTGAATATACGATTGTCATTATTGATGAGGAGGCTTATCCGGTTATCCGCCTTAAACCGGCTAATTTGACGGGATTTTTTGATTTTGCCGCCAAATATGAGCGCAATGATACAAAATATCATATACCTTGCGGGCTCTCTGCTGAAGATGAGGTGCATTTGCAAAACGTGAGTATGGCGGCTTTTAAAGCCGTCGACGCTTTTGGCTGGGGCCGAGTGGATGCCATGCAAGATGAGCAAGGCAACTTTTGGTTATTGGAGATTAATACGGTACCGGGCATGACCAGCCATAGCCTAGTGCCCATGGCGGCGCAAGCAAAAGGCATGAACTTTGCCCAGCTGTGTTGGCATATCTTGGCGCAGACGCTATAGCCTTAAAGCCTAACGTCTGCTGCCCTAAATACGCTTTATGAGGTTGTACCCTATCGCTATTGGGGTAAATACGCTACACTTGTTAAGACAGACATTACATTACAATAGTAGATTATTAAAAAATCGAAACGGCGGTTAATTTTGTGAACACACCTTCGTCAATCTTGCATACCCCTAAGGCTTTGCTATCTTCTAGACTTATGGCGTCGAAGTGGTTATCTCCTAAACTGTGGCTGTATGTTGGTATGCTAGTCATGGCTATGATTTTGGTGTTGATGGGCCAAAAAGCCTATGAGGCGCAGCCTAATCAAATCGTTATTAATACTGACAACTTAAGCATTGCTGAATATGAGGTGCTGCATGCGGCAACCTCTACTTATGCAGTGAATGGGTTTTTTACCACCCCCTTACCAGAAATACAGCGTAACGTGATGGGGTTTGACTGGGTGAGTCAAGTGAATGTGGCGCGCAAATGGCATGAAGGAATTGTGGTTACTGTTTTGCCACGCCAAGCCGTTGCCCGTTTTGGCAGTGAGCAACTGATTGATTCGCAAGGAGCGGTTTTTAAACCGGTGCTGGCTCAAGATTTATTACAGCCGGATTTAATCATGTTACAAGGCGATCCTGGGCAATCGACGTTAATTATGCAGCAGATGCAACAAATTAACCAATGGTTTTTACCTTTGGGTCGCTCCGTTAAAGATATGGTATTGACGCCGCGCATGACTTGGGTGATTAAGTTTGATAATGGCCTGCGGGTAGTCGTCGATAATGAGCGCACCTCACAAAAGCTTATGAATCTTAGCCAGCTTTTACAAAGCCAGCTTAAAGACAAGCGCGCGGATATTGCCTCGGTGGATTTACGCTACAAAAATGGTTTTGTGATTGAATGGCAACCGTCTGTCATTCAAAACAGTATGGCTAAAAGCACCGATGCACCCAAGAGTGGTGCGACAAACCGTGATACGCCAAAAAGCGACGTACAAAATAGCAGCATTCAAAATGATTTATAAGTCTTTATTATGCAGTGCTGTCTTAAGCAGGCTATTTATCTCAACGTGTCCTGGTCACTAAAGTGCACTATGTTCATGATATAACCCCTATTTTCATCTGATACCGTATAGTTTAACCTGATACCGTATAACCTACATTTTGGCTGTTATGAGTAAATCCGAAAACCTTGTTGTTATACATTTAAGCGCCACTGCAGTTTATGTAGTCATTGGTCATATTAGAGCTATTGACGATATTCAAATCATGGGCGTGGGTGAAGTAAAAAATGAAGACTTTCAGCAAGGAAAAATAAAGCATTGGGAGCGTTTAAAAGGCGCCATTCGCCAGGCTATTATCGAAGCTGAAGAGATGGCAAATTGCCGAGTACATAGCGTTTGGTTAACCTTATCCACCCCCGAATTGATGAGTAAAAATAGCTTTGGTCAGGTTGACATTGAGTCGGGTACGGTCGAGACTCAACATATTGTTAAGGCGTTAAGCTTGGCCAAATCGAAGGATATGCCGAGCACCCATTACTTGATGCACCATTGTCAGCAAGGAATTATGCTCGATAAACAAGAGGACATGGTGGATGATGCTATTGATATGTATGCCAGTGATTTAACGGTCATGTATCATTTAATGATGATGCCCGTTGCGAGCCGTCAAAATATTCAAAAACTAATTCAAGCCTGTGATATTAGCATTGACCATATGTTGTTTGATGCGGTGTCTAGCGCTGAGTATAGTTTGATGCCCGAAGAGTGCGACCAAGGCGTGTGTTTGATTGATATCGGTGCGAGTACCACCAGTATGTGCGTGTACCGTGAAAATAAACTGATTCTTACCCACTGTATTGCTGATGGCGGCAACAAAGTCACCATGGATATCTCGGCAGAACTTGGCATCTCGATGGCAGAAGCCGAAGCGCTCAAAAAACGTCATGGTACGGTAGATAGCCAAAGCATTGACCCAAGCGAGTTTATCAAAGTAAATCGCATTGGGGTCGCAGATGAGGTGATGGTTAATTTGTTGCAACTGACAGAAATTATTAAAGCCCGCTATGTTGAGCTGTTTCGCCTGGCGTTTCAAGAGCTTGAGGACACAGGTTTAATCGACTATATTCCCCGCGGCATCGTCTTAAGTGGCGGCGGTAGCCATATTAAAGGTATGATACCCTTTGCCAAACGCTTACTTAAAATGCCGGTGTATATGACCAATCCCCACCCTGCCATAACGGCATATAACCATTTTGATAGTGAAGAGTCTTTTAAAGTTTTGAATGCCAGAGTCAAAGAGCGGGTGTTTCAAACCGCTTTTGGCGCTTTGTTATATAGCCAAAGTGAACAGTTCAAACACAGTGAGAAAAGCTCGCCTGAGTCGCTAAAAATCGGCAGATTTACCGTAATAAAGAACAATTTACACAAGATTTTTAACCGCCTCGTCTAATCAAATTCGTATTTTACCGTCAGCTTACGACATTTAACTGAGTGACAATTTAAGTGTTGTGATGACTACAAGGAGTGATAATGCCTAATAAGTATACAATGACTGATAACAGTCAAGAATTAAACAATGGCCATGCCCGATTTACCGTTTTTGGGGTGGGCGGCGGCGGCGGTAATGCTGTTGAACATATGGTCAAGCAGGGTATCGATGGTGTCACTTTCGTGTGCGCCAATACTGATTTACAAGCTTTAACACGCCTAACGGCTGACCACAAGCTACAACTAGGCACCAATACCAATCGTGGTTTGGGCGCTGGGGCAAATCCTGAAGTGGGACGTGAAGCGGCTGAAGAAGAAGAAGATGCCATCCGTGAGTTGTTAAAAGATTCAGATATGGTATTTATTACTGCCGGAATGGGTGGTGGCACCGGCACGGGGGCAGCGCCTGTAATTGCCCGTATTGCCAAAGAGATGGAGATTTTAACCGTCGCCGTGGTGACCACACCGTTTAAGTTTGAAGGCGGTAAACGCATCAAAGCGGCTAAAGCGGGTATTGAGCAGCTGGCCAATTTTGTGGACTCAATCATTACTATTCCGAATGATAAGTTGATGAAAGTGTATGGCAACATATCGATGACCGAGGCTTTTAAAAAAGCTGATGACGTGTTGATGCATGCGGTTCAGGGTATCGCCGGTACGATTTCGGGCCCTGGAAAAATAAATATCGATTTTAATGACATACGCACTGCAATGACGGCCAAAGGCCATGCGATGATGGGTATTGGCCGTGCCAGCGGCGATGATCGAGCTCGCCAAGCGACCGAAAAGGCAATCCGCTCTCCGCTTTTGGATGATTTGTTGTTAGAAGGCGCCAAAGGATTGGTGGTCAATGTGGTGTCCTCGGATACCTTATCATTGGCAGACTTAAGTGAAGTCAGTGAAATTGTTGAGGCAATTATCGACATTGATGAGGCCAACATTTTTTATGGCTCGGTGGTGGATGAAAGCATGGGCGATGATTTATTGGTGACAGTCATTGCTACTGGCTTATCGTTAGATTCGGCCAAAGGCGAGCCGTCGCCGATGCCCTCTGCGCGTAGCAACCGCGCCGTTGACCCGGCAACTCACACCAGTGCACTCACCAGCCAAAAGAAAGCGCAGCCAAGCAGCTATCAAGACCATGCGCCTGCTGTTAGCGCCCCTAAGCCCGAGGCAAATACAAAAACCAATAGTATTCAAGATTATCTCAAACGCCAACAGAGCCGTTAGTCAATACCTGCTCAAGCAGCGCGAGCGTTAACGCCCCATAAACCAAGCTACGGCTTGGTTTTTTTATGGCGGGTTAGCCTCTTGTTGCCTTGTCTCGTTACGAATATTACTCACCCTTCGCCCAACTGCAAAGCCTAACTAGGAGTCATTTTATGCAACAACGTACGCTTGCACAACCGGTCACGCTAACAGGGATAGGGCTGCATAGCGGCCAAAACGTGACGCTTAACCTTTGCCCTAGTGATATCAACAGCGGTATTCATTTTATACGCAGCGACATTGCAGGCGCGCCCCGTATCGCAGCCGATGCTTTTTTGGTCAAGGATACGGTCATGTCCTCAAACCTTGAAGTAGATAACATTAAAGTGGGTACTGTCGAGCATTTGTTAAGCGCCATCGCCGGTATAGGCATCGACAATTTGCGCATTAAGGTATCCGCGGCCGAACTTCCTATCATGGATGGCAGTGCGATTGCCTATACGCAATGTTTACTAAACGCCGGCATCAAGGAGCAAGCGGCTGCCAAACCGTTTATGCGCATATTAAAACCGATACGTGTGACAGATGGCGAGAAATGGGCGCAGATTGTGCCGTTTAATGGCTACCAGTTAACGTTTGAGATAGACTTTGCGCACCCTGCTATACCCAAAGAGACGCAGCAACTACATTTTTGTTTTTCTAGCCAAAATTTTCTTGCGCAAATCAGCAGTGCTCGTACCTTTGGCTTTATGAAGGATATAGAGTATTTGCAGCGTCATAACTTAGCGTTGGGGGGCAGTTTAGACAATGCGATTGTATTGGATGACGAAAGAATCATGAATACCACTGGGCTGCGTCATCCTGATGAATTTGTACGGCATAAAATTTTAGATGCGATAGGCGATTTATATTTGGCCAAATATTCTTTGATAGGACATTTTAGCGCCTATAAATCTGGACACGCATTAAACAATCAGCTAGTCAGAGCCCTCTATGCCGATAAAAATAATTTCGAAATTGTAACATTTGATGACAAACGTTTGCCGCCCATAGACTATAGTTTATAAAAATCAAGACAAAAAACGCCTAATTGAGCCTAAATTGGTCAAATTTAGCGATTTTTTGCGCAACAATCTAGAAATATAGCAGTTAGTCGCTATTGGGAACTCGGTTTTTTGTGAAAAATAGGTGAAAAAAGGTCATTATCTCTAAAATACTACCTTTAAGACGATGCCTCGAACGCAAGATAAAAATATAACTTTTTATATGCTGAAGTAGAGCTAATGAAATATGTTAGATAATTTACAATAATAAATATATAACTCTGATTATTTTACATAAAATTACATTTTTGTAAGGTTATGTTAACCTTTTAATAAATTTTCAAGGCATTTTTTAAGCGTTGCATCTTTAATGACATGCTTAGCCGTGTATGCTATAGTCCTTTTCGTTGATTCGGTTAAGCCACGTAGATTATGGGTTTGTTGCTCATTTTCGATAGATTTAACCGCCTTAGAGTCACAAGTTGTTACCCTTTTGTTAGTGTCTAAACGGTGGGAAACAGAAGGATAAGTCACAATTACATCTATATTTTTTAGTTGACTGAATGTAATGGATTGTTCTTTTAGTATGTGGATTAGGTTATTCGACTGGTAACGCAAATGGTTGGCTGCAGTTTGTGACTGAACTGACAGCACCAAATGATTATCAGCATAGCTACCGACTTTAAGTGTTTGCAACATATCTTGAGGTAGGCAGTTGTCTAATAACGTTGTAATCTCTTGGGTCAACTGTTGTAGTCGGATGATGTTGGTCATCAAAGATGGTGGTAATGAAGACGCCGCTGATTTTTGATGATCAATAAGGTCGGCTAAATGGTTGGGTTTTACAGAATAGCGCATACAAACCTCAAATTAGATGACCTACTTTTGTAGCGGTATCCAGCAAAGTAGGGTATGTAGGGTAGCGGCTCCCACATGATGGGTTTATTCAATCTTGCTAGCTGTGTTTATTATACGTTTAATGTGGTCTTAGACCAAATAATCGCCGCTATGAGTTACTCAAGATTTACGAAGCCTGTAAACGATGTGTTGCTAAGTTGCCTGTTCCATGAAAGGCTTTTTTATTCGGGGCTTGTGCAATAAGAGCCTGGTGGCAACATTAATAAAAGCTATTTAACAGTAGGTTGAATGGCTCATTAAATAAGATTAATCTAGGAATTTTATGAAAAAGTTATTCATTACATTGTCGATAATGGGTTTAAGTGCTACCCAAGTGAATGCGTCGGTCAGCAATACTTACGAACCTCTTATTACCTCTGCAACTAATAATTATTCTACAGTCTCTGGACAAACGTCCTATGCCACTATTTCAAACAACCGCAATAGAAGCATCACCATTGTTACCCCAGATCGCTTAGGGGAGCTTGAAGCCCTAAGCGCCCAAGCCCAGCAAAAAGAAAACCGCTTATCCGGTTTATCGCAAGAGCTTGTCGAATACCGTCCTTATTCATTTGCTACGACAGCAAATAGTAACACGATTAGTAATAGTAATAGTTTTGGCGGCAGTCGCTCATATCTTGATAGTTCTGCGCCGCCTGCTTTGGCCGCCGCTCGTGCCTCTCGTTCGGCCTATTCGAGTACACGTGGCTTATGTGCGCACTATGTGCGTAAAGCCCTGCAATCGGCAGGTTATAGCTTTACCCCTAATGAGTCTGCCTATCAATATGCTACCCGCGGTACATTAGCTGAGGCAGGTTTTGTCAAAATTAGCAATAATTCTTCTGAGCAGATTGGCGATATTGTCGTTTATAACCGCTCAGGCGCCCACCCTCATGGCCATATCCAAATTTATGATGGTAGTGGCTGGGTGTCCGATTTTAGACAAAACAGCAAAAATCCGTATAGCGATAGCTACTCTTTCACCACTTGGCGTGATGCCCGTTATTTAAATGATGCGTCAAATCAAGGTGTCTATCTTGCAATGGGTGAGTAAGACCAATAAGATTAATCATAGAATAAAAATAATAGATGGTAAGGTTGCAACATAGCAAGGCTGCTATCTTTAAAACCGACCCTATACTATGTCAGTATCGGCTAAACTGTGTCAGTATCCGCTATTAGGTGTATACTTAACCGAAAACCGTAGATTAACAGATAGTGGCATCAAAAAGCTCAGTCTATTATTATAGACTGAGCTTTTTAAGATTGTGACGTTTTAAACAATGTGACATTTTAAACAATGTACGCTTCAAACAATGTGACACTTCTAAAAAGATAGACAGTCATCTAGGCGGTTAGACCCTAAGCCTACCTACTAAATTCAAAGCGACTACTCGTCTTGACTATACCGCACCAAATTTGACAACCTTGGGGTAGCATTGGGATTGCGACGTAGCAACAGCGCCATGCGTCCAATATGATGAATAAGCTGCGCCTGTGTTGCTGCAGCTAACTCGGCACTAAAATCCTCACGCTCTTCTTTCGTGCCCGCAGGGGTTTTAATCTTAATCAACTCGTGATCGTCCAAAGCCCGATTAATCTCCTCGAGCACAGTAGTCGTTAAGCCTTTATTGCCCACCATAACGACAGGTTTTAATTCATGTCCAATCCCTTTTAGCCGCCGCATTTCGGCGGTGCCTAATTTCAAAGGCGCTTTTTTTGCGCCAGTTGGGGTTTGGTTTTTTGGCGGGGTGTTGGTCGTGGCAGTAGTGGTGCCAGTGGTAGCATGGGTCGGGGTCATAGTATCTCAGTATTGGTTATTAGGCCTAACTTATCCAGCCTGGTGCAATGAATCAATGCAAGGTTGATATGTCTTAATGTCAGCCTTGCGCTCTACGATTTGAGCAGGGCATATTATAAAGGATTTTTGGGCGTATAGATATGAAATAGACAGCAAACTTATCTGCAATGCTCTAAGTTGCGCAGGGTTTTCAGACATTGATGGGCATTTTAATACTAGCGGTAACAGCAACTCTACTGGTACTAAGGGAAAAACTACCGCTTTACTTAGGCGGATGTAAAAAAGCTATTAACGAGTAACATTATGCAAACTTGCGGCACCCAAATGATGATAAGATAAGGGTATTACTTGTGGCATCGCTAGGCCTAGAAAACTAACCGCAAAGCGCTATTTATAGAGAGAACGTCTTGGCAACCCGTATCACCAATAAAAATTTATCCATCAGTAGCAAAAACTGGATGCGTGAGCATTTAGATGACCATTATGTGCACCTAGCGCAAAAAGAGGGTTATCGGGCTCGGGCTGCTTATAAGCTTTTGGAGATTAATGAGAAGACCCAATTGCTAAAAAAAGGTATGACGGTGGTCGACCTAGGCAGTGCACCGGGCAGTTGGTCACAAGTGGCCGGTAAAATTGTTGGTGAAAATGGCATACTTATTGCCTCTGATATTTTGCCAATGGATCGCTTAGAGAATGTGACGTTTATACAAGGTGATTTTCGCGAAGAGAGCGTGTTTGCGCAGTTGATGCAAGAAGTGGGCAATCGCAGCGTTGATGTGGTGCTATCGGATATGGCGCCAAATACCACAGGGCATAAAGCGGTAGATCAACCGCGCATGGTGTATTTGTGTGAGCTTGCGGTAGATTTTGCCCTAAAAGTTTTGCCTGAGGGCGGCTCGCTGATTATGAAGGTGTTCCAAGGCGAGGGCACCGCACAATTACGAAGCCAAATGCAGCCGCAGTTTGCCAAGGTGCGCAGCATCAAACCGGCTGCCTCCAGAGCCCGCTCAAAAGAGATGTTTTGGGTAGCTACTAAATAAAACAGGTTCGAATATAAAAAGTCGCCTCTATTGGCTAAACGCAAACGATTTGACCAAGTATGAGCAGATAAACTACTTAAAATTACAACTACTTGGTTGATATATAGCGGCTGCGACCTAATAACAAACAGTAGCGGATAAGTTTGTGACTGCTAGAGCAAGTGAGCTTCAAGTCTTGGACGAAAGACATCTGGACAAAAGATAGATAATAGGCGAGCGAGCTAGGCTTGTCAAAGCAGGCGATAAGTTAACACTGGGTAGAAGTATGAATACATCAATAAGTAAGGGATGGTATAGCTTGTGAGCGACATGGTAAAAAACACCTTATTGTGGCTGGTTGTTATTGGCGTGTTAGTGCTGGTATTTAGCAACTTTGACAAGGGTAATGAGCCAGATACGCTTCATTATTCTGAGTTTGTAACTCAAGTCACTAAAGATCAAATCAAAAGTGTGAAAATCGACGGCGAACATGTGACAGGCGAGAAGGTAAATGGTTCAGAGTTTGAGACCGTGTTACCTGCTGTTGCCGATGACGAGTTGATGCCGACACTACGTGAGCACCAAGTCGAGGTTCAAGGTGCGGCGCCTGAGCGCCAAAGTATTATTATGCAGCTGCTTATTGCAAGCTTTCCAGTTTTGCTGATTATTGGCATCTTTTTGTTTTTCATGCGTAATATGCAAGGCGGGGCGGGCGGTAAGGCAGGCGGCCCGATGAGCTTTGGTAAATCCAAGGCTAAGATGCTAAGCGAAGATCAAATCAAGGTCAGCTTTGATGATGTCGCAGGGGCAGAGGAAGCGAAGGCAGAAGTGGTCGAGGTAGTCGACTTTTTAAAAGACCCTGACCGTTTTACCAAGCTTGGGGCGAAAATTCCTCGAGGTATCTTGATGGTTGGGCCACCTGGTACGGGTAAAACGCTGCTCGCCAAAGCCATTGCAGGTGAGGCAAAGGTGCCGTTTTTCTCGATATCGGGTTCTGATTTTGTCGAGATGTTTGTGGGGGTTGGCGCTTCGCGGGTTCGCGATATGTTTGAACAGGCCAAGAAAAACGCCCCTTGTATTATTTTTATTGATGAAATTGATGCTGTGGGCCGTTCACGCGGTACGGGTATGGGCGGCGGCAATGATGAGCGTGAGCAGACGCTAAACCAGCTATTGGTTGAAATGGATGGCTTTGAGGGCAATGATGGCATTATCGTTATTGCTGCTACTAACCGCGCCGATGTGCTGGATAAAGCCTTACTGCGTCCCGGTCGTTTTGATCGGCAAGTGCATGTTGGGCTTCCGGACATTAAAGGCCGTGAGCAAATCTTAAAAGTGCACTTAAGAAAATTACCCTCAACCGTGGGCGTTAACGTCAATGCGCTAGCGCGTGGTACCCCAGGATTTAGTGGGGCGCAGCTGGCTAACCTGATTAATGAGGCGGCGCTGTTTGCTGCTCGGCGTAATAAAGGCAGTGTCGATATGCATGATTTTGAAGATGCTAAAGACAAGCTGTTTATGGGTCCTGAGCGTAAATCAATGGTGCTGCGTGAGGAAGAGAGACGCTCAACGGCTTATCACGAAGCCGGTCATGCCTTAGTGGCAGAGATGTTACCGGGCACGGATCCCGTCCATAAAGTGACTATTATGCCGCGTGGTTGGGCATTGGGCGTCACTTGGCAGTTGCCAGAGTTTGATCAAACCAGTTTAGATAAGTCTAAAATGCTCAGTGATATCGCCATATTGTTTGGTGGCCGTATCGCAGAAGAAGTATTTGTGAATCAAAAAACCACAGGCGCTTCTAACGATTTTGAACGGGCCACTAAGATGGCACGGGCAATGGTGACCAAGTATGGTATGTCCGATGCGTTAGGGATTATGGTTTATGAAGAAGAGGATGCCAATCAGGGTTATTTTGGTGGCGCCGGCCGCACGATATCTGAAGCGACACAGCTAAAGGTCGATGAAGAGATTCGCCGTATCTTAGAGGAGCAGTATGACATTGCTCGTGAGATTATTGAGGCCAACCAAGATAAGATGCACATAATGGTTGAGTGCCTGATGAAATGGGAGACCATAGATCGCGACCAACTCCAAGATATATTGGCCGGTCGTGAACCTAGTGAACCCAAGGTTTATCAGCCTATTAATGTGACCCCGAGTAAAATAGATATCTCTAAAGCCACGCCGCCGCCGTTGCCAGCTATGTAGTATGCAATAATGGCCAGTTTCAAGATAAATGCCTTATAGTCTATTTAAAAAAGCCTTCTTCAAATACGAAGAGGGCTTTTTTTTGCTTGTCAGCCTTGTATATCTGCTAAAATATAGCGCCAACATGGTCGATATCAGGGGTTTTATTGGGGCTGCATCGCTTGTTTATCATCACTTATTGCTGTTATCAATGTCAATCTTTTAATAGAATCCATTCCTATGCAAGTATATCCCTTACCCGATTACCGTATTTCGGTGCATGCCAATAGCAGTAAGCATAAAACGCTGCTACTAAATACACCAAAAGTTATGGGCATTTTGAATGTGACCCCAGATTCATTTTCGGATGGCGGTAGGCATAATAAGTTAGATGCGGCGCTGCAACACTGCGAAAATATGCTGGATGCAGGAGCAGATATTATTGATATTGGCGGCGAGTCCACACGGCCGAATGCGGCTACGGTGGTAGTAGAAGAAGAGCTTGAGCGAGTGGTACCCGTGGTCGAGGCGATACGCCAACGCTTTGGCGATGCTATCTGGCTGTCCATTGACACCAGCTCGGCGCAAGTGATACAAAGCGCCGTACAAGCGGGCGCTGATATTTGGAACGATGTACGAGCGCTTAAAAAAGATGGCGCCGTAGCGATGGCAGCGCGTCTTAATGTGCCGGTTATCCTGATGCATATGCGCGGTGAGCCCTCCACAATGGGCAGTCAAGCACACTACGCTAACCTAATAGATGAGGTTTGCCTAGAGCTGCAACAACGGGTAGCTACTGCGCTAGCCGCTGGTGTCAAGCGCAGCAATATGATTATTGACCCCGGTTTTGGATTTGCTAAAAATTATCAGCATCATATGACTTTGCTAAATCAGCTGTCACAATTGCATCAGCTGAATCTGCCTATTTTGTTTGGTATATCGCGCAAACGTTTTTTGGGTGAGGTGCTTGATAAATCGCAAGTGGAAGCGTTTAAACAGCATACGCCTAGCGATAGAGACGGGGTGGGCATGGCAGCGGCTTTAATTGCCATACAACAAGGCGTCAGCATCGTGCGCACCCATAATGTGGCTTTGACCCAGCAAGCAGTCGCCTTATGGCAGCAGCTACAGGTTTGATTGGCTCGTAATGCCTAAAACGATTCAGCCTTATTGAGAATTTAGAACGAGTCAGTGTGATTTACGCCATTTATGCAGGACTAGGTTGTATTGCAACGAGTCAGCAATAATTGCCAGTCGCATCTAAAACTGTGCAATCGTATGTTTGCGGCAGTTGAGTTATTTATCAGGTCTAGGAGCTTCTATTATGAACACAACGCCACAAGCTAGCATCGAGCAAAATTCTAGCAAGCAAAACCCGAGCAATGAACAAAGGCGGGTGATTTATCAAGCTAGGCGCGGGCTTAAGGAGTTAGATTTTTATATACACCCTTATGTTAACAACCATTATCTAACTGCAGATGCCGATGAGCAGACCACGTTTGCCAAGATGCTCACCTATGAAGATCCCGATTTGCTCAACTATTTTATGAATCAAGATAAGCCAGAGGATGACAAAGTGGCGCAGTTAATAAAAAAAATGAAACAGCAGCAACAGGATAATTAAAGCTCGCCTGCGGCACTAAAACAGGGCATAATTTATACGATAATGTTAGAGTGGATGCCCAATATTCATGCTACGATTAGCGACTACACTGCGTCCTAAAAGCTATTGGCGAGCAGGATACCATCTGGCATATCTGCTAGCGATTTTGGCGATTGGGATAATGACAGCATTACCTTGGTGGGCTGTTATAGCCATGGCGATTATCGCTATCTTGGTTTATAGCTATGCGTCTAGGTGGACTATCGCAACCCAGCCGTTACACCTGACGGCGGCGCATCCCACGGACTACAACAGTCACTGGCAGTTACTGTTTGCAGGGCGCTACCGTGATGAGCTGTGGGAGGCGGATTTGATGACGGCTAAGCGGATAGGGCATTGTATTCATCTTGTTTTTGCCGTGGTTCATCCTGAATATAAACAACAGGTGGTTGTCTTATGGCAAGATCAAGTGAGCGCTGATATGTGGCGTCAATTGAACATCTTGGCAAGATGGTCGTAGTTGCTGGATGTAGCCGCAGGTGGTCGTTTAGACGTGCACCCTAAGCTGACGGTCAATATTGCTACAGTGGGCTTGCTACTATGGTGAAAACAAGTGTGATAACAAGCTTTTAACAACGGGCTTGATATAAAGGATTTATAATAGCGAGCTTTTAACAACCAACTTTTAACAACACAAAGGGATATTTTATGAGTTTATTAGGCAATTTAGTCGCCCAAGTAGCACGTCAAGCCTTAGACCCTGATGATGGTCATCGCAACCCGATTAATCAGCAGATGCAGCCGCGGCGCACAGGCGGCCTTGGGGATATTTTAGGCAGTGTGCTGGGCGGTAATTCGGCAACGAACTATTCAAATCGCAACGCTAATAACTATAACCACAATAATAACAATAACGGCTTTGGGATGGATGACATCCTAGGCAGTGTCTTGGGCAGTCAGTTGGGTGGCCGTGGCAATATGGGCGGCGCTGGCGGTATGGGCTCTATTTTGGGCAGTGTGCTGGGTGGTGGCGTTTCGCGTTCGGGTATGCGTGGCGGCCGTGGGCTGTTAGTGGCTGCGCTGGTACCCATTGTGTTGGGCTGGATTCAGCGTAATGGCGGCTTATCGGGTGCGCTATCTAAGATACAAAGCATGGGCTTTGGCAATCAAGCCCAATCGTGGATGAGTACGCAAGATGAAAACGACAACTTAGACCCGCACGAAATCGATAAATTGTTTGATGTGAATGAGATCCACCAAGTGGCGCAAACCACAGGCGCTAACGAAGCTGAGGTGCGTCAAGGTTTGGCAGAGTTATTGCCTGAAGTGGTCAACCAGTTAACCCCAACGGGCGGCCTTGATAAAGAGCAAGAAGCCAACGACGAGATTGCAGCGATTTTGCAAGATATCTCAGGCAGTCTTAAAAAGTAAGCTTGATAGCAAACGTGGGTTAAAGGCGTAGCAGAAAATCCCGCCTAAGCACATCGTTTCCAATGACGGACCTAAAAAAAAGACCTCCCTAACAATGGGTGGTCTTTTTTATAACTAAATTGACGGTTAAGACGAGCCTTACCGCTATTTTTTATGCTTTGCTTTATCACCATCTTTATTGCTATCTTTTCTAGAGAGCTATGTTTTAGGGGGCAGGTGGGGTTTTAGGAGCTTTGGGTAAAAATTTTTGTGCGTTATAATGCTCACTGGTCATTAAATCAATACCGCAGGCTAGGTGGCTAATCCAGTCTAAAAAAGCATCAAACGTTTGCCGTCCCTCTAAACGTTTACCGTGCTGTGGTACCATCATAGCCACATCCAACTGTCGCACCGCATTTGCCCACAACAAGGTTGCTTTTTGACTGGTCATATAACGACGGTGAAACCCCTCCATACTATGCACGTGACTGGCAAAATCTTCAACACTATCGCCCGAGTTGCCAATCAGTGACGCGCCCATATCGCCTGAAAATAGGATACGGCTAATCGGATCATAAAATTGTAAATTGCCTACGGAGTGCAAGAAATGCGCTGGTATCGCCACAAAGCCTGCGTCTCCAAGCGCAAAGTATCCACCTTCATCGGGTATGCCAACGATGCGCGCAGAAATACTTTGTTTTAGACGCCCTTTGGTAAAGCTAGAGTTATAATGGGGTAAAAAGCGCTCCCACAGTTTAGGCATTAACAATTGAGCATGGTCGACATGGATAAGCCATCGCGGCATTGAGGCAAGTATATCAGGGTCTTGATGGGAGCCAATAATATAGCGCAAATTTTCCATTGGGATAAAACGGCTAATGGCCATCGTTAAGGGGGTGAACGTTAAGTCGCCACCGGGATCTATAACCGCGCCTTCTTGCCCATCGATTATTAAAAATTGGTTAGAGGGCACGCTTTCATCGTCATAGTCCATGGAGAATGCAATACATTTATGCTGTCCATCGTCATACAGGATATGATGGTCCATAATTACAAGCTCCTCGTCAATGTTAAACAGTCAATGCTTGGATTTAAATCATTATACGCTATATGGAATTGATTGCGATAATTTTATGTCATCATTTAAGGTGTTGTAACAATGTGGGCGCGGTCAGGCAACCGTCAGTGTTTATATGAAGCAATGCCTTATCAAGGATGAGGATGGGCGAGTAGGTGCGGATGTAGCTTCAAGATAGCGACTGCTATCAAGCTATGATTAGGATGACGCAGCGACGGCTATATTGGCAGGTTGACATATCGGCATCAAAATACAAATTTATCGTCTAAATGCAGACGCAAATGGTTTAACAAGTTTCTTATTGTCCAAGCTTATTATATTATAGGCTCATTATGTCACAAGGCTGTACCATGTTTTTAGCTATCGATACTGTTTTTGCGCAATGCTCTGTCGCCATTGTCAGTGCGGACTTACAGGTTCTAAGCTGCCAGACCCAAATTGGCAACAAGGAGCAGACACGCCAAGTGTTGCCTATGGTAGACGCCGCTTTGCAGCAAACGGCTGTCCGTTTAACGGATATCACAGCATTACTGTTTAACCGTGGCCCCGGTGCTTTTAGCGGCATTCGTATTAATACCGCTGTGGTGCAGGCTTTATCGGTAGCGCAGGATATACCTTGCGTCGGGGTGTCAAGTTTGGCAGCACTGGCGCAAACGGCTTTTGATAAGCATCAGCTAACCCATGTGTATGCCGCTTTAGATGCCAGAATGCAGCAGGTGTATTTTGGCGAGTTTAAATTAGGCGCCTTGGGCGCGCAAACGCTGCCACCTGTGATGCAGCAAGTGCTCGATACCGACGAGACTTTGTTAGATTATGCCATGAGCACCGAGCAGGCGCTGCCCGTCATTGGTGATGGGGCAACGTTATTGGCGCTAGCGCACACGCAGCCAAGCTTAGTAGACATCCGCCCCGATGCGGCTTGTATCGCCAAACTTGGCATTGCCCAGTACCTCGCCTCTGGCGGCGTACCCGCTGAGCAGGCGCTGCCCGTTTATTTGCGCCATCATGCTTGGAAAACGTTACAACAGCAAGGCAAGGCTTAAGCCAGTGCCCAGATTGCCCAGCGCTTTGGTACTTTATTTCGATTTTTATATGTTTACCTAGACTTTAAGCGCAAGCAGACCCTAGCCCTTACCAGGTCGGTTTTTCTTGCGTGTGTTACCCCGTCCTTATTGGTTAAATAAACCGCATAGTCGCTTTAATCGCTTAGCACTATATTTCAAAGTAGCCTAGTTTACACCATCCTTTTCAACCATCTGACATTTTATAAGTGAGCAACCATTTTGGATATTTTTCTTATTATTCAAGCCGTTATTATGGGCATCGTTGAGGGTATTACCGAGTTTTTACCCATATCGAGCACCGGTTATTTGATTTTAACTGCCGATATCCTAGGCTTTTGGACTAAGGAGAAGGCGGATTTATTTATTGTCGTTATTCAGCTTGGGGCTATTTTGGCGGTCATTTATTTGTATTGGGCGCGCCTATGGAGCGCCTTAATGGGATTGATAACCGGTGTTTCTCAAGGCCCGAATAACCATGCTAACCCAAGGCAATTGGGTTTAAGCTTACTGGTCGCCACCATCCCAGTGATGATTGTGGGCGTTACCATGGCGGATACCATTAAAGAATACTTTTTTAATCCCTATACGGTGGCGGTTATGCTCATCATTGGGGGACTGATTATATTTTACGTCGAACGTCGCCCAAAAACGATTATTGCCGAAGAAGCGGAGAATATTAGCATCAAAACCGCACTACTCATTGGCTTATTTCAATGTCTGGCTATTTTTCCTGGTACCTCGCGTTCGGGCTCTACCATTATTGGTGCGTTATGGCTTGGGGTGTCGCGTAAAGCGGCGGCGGAGTTCTCTTTCTTTTTGGGGATTCCGGTTATTGTTGGCGCAGGGTTACTGGACTTACTCAAGCACAAAGATGCTTTAAGTAGCAACCAAGATTGGGTCGTCTTAGCGGTAGGGCTGGTAGTGTCCTTTATTGTGGCTTTACTCTGTATTCGCTGGTTGGTTGACTGGGTAAGCCGCCGCAATTTTATTATTTTCGCTTGGCTAAGAATCATCACAGGGGTGCTAGTGCTTCTAGCCGCTTGGGTTTTTGGGTATAACGTTCAAGGCTAAAGGCCAAAGGCATTGCGCATGCACAAAAACAGGACGTCTGTTCCCCTCATTTATACCGCAACTATGTCACCTGGGCGCATCACGCTGATAGACACATTCAATATATTAGTCGAAGAGGCAAGCTTACCGTTAACCTTAATGCCCATAGCCGCAGACACAAAACTGACTCAAAAAGTACGCCAACAATTGAGTCAAGACTATGCCACGCCCATACTAATAATGGATGACAAACAGGTTTTATCGTTGGTCACACAGGGGATTAGCGTTGCCCCTAATTGGCCCAGTCTACAGCGTCGTATCGTCAGCGCGGGGCGCAAAACCGAGCTTATCTTACAGGCTACTAAACTCATCGAGGCGCAGCGGGTGCTCGATGCGACTGCAGGCTTTGGGCACGACAGTTTAATCTTGGCGAGCACCGGCGCCCAGGTGACCCTGTTAGAGCGCAGCCCGCTGCTGGTATTATTGTTATTGTTTGAGCAGCAAAGGATGTCAGCACATAAACACTGGCAAAAATTAATGACCCGTTTGGATATTCGCTGGGCAGAGGCGACCTCGTTTATGACCGCGATGCCGCAACCTTACGATGTTGTCTATTTAGACCCGATGTTTCCTGATAACAGTTATGAGCACGCCAACACAGCTAAAGGCGCTAAGGTTGGCAAACATATGCAGGCGCTGCATCACATTACCAAGCCACCAGATGCGCTAGAAGAGGAGCAATTGCTAGAGTTGGCATTGACAAGTATGGTGACGAGAGCAGGTACGAGAGCTGGCGGTAGGGTCATCGTAAAACGACCCATAAATGCCCCCAGTTTTGGCAAACGGTTGGTTAATGAAACGTGGAAAAATGACGTTGTTCGCTTTGATGGCTATTTGAGTTAGGGCGGGCTTGTAGTCGCTCAAGCCTGTTGTCACGCATAAAAGCGGCAAAAAAAACCCACTGCAGGAGAAACTGTGGATTGAGGAAACCGGCAAAATAGCACTCTATCTATCATGTGTATAGGATAATCATATAGCCTTTAGACGCTAAAACCATCTACTTTTACGTTTACTGACAGATAAGCTTGCCGATTGGCTTAAATACCCTCTCGTTCCTAGCGCAATACTGCCACTGCGAAAAGTTGTGCATATTAGGCTTACTAATGTATAGCGAAAATGCTAAGCTACGCTCATTAAACGTTAGTATAAATAATATTATGACCAAAACGACCTCCGACACTGACGTCTCGGCAAGCATTTATAATTTGCCCAATAACTTAACGATTGCCCGCATTGCCATGATTCCGCTGTTTATCCTGATTGCGTATTGGCCACCGGCGTTGGGCATTGGGGTGCCCATGATTTCGGACAATGCGATTGCCAATATCGGCATGAATATGGATGCCTTTAGCGATAGCATGCTGCGCCATATGCTGCTGACCTTGTTGTTTATTTTGGCGGCCATTACCGATTGGCTCGATGGCTATTTAGCGCGTAAAATGAATATCCAGTCTGCCTTTGGGCGATTTTTGGACCCGGTTGCCGACAAACTTATGGTCGCCGCCGCCCTGATTGTTATTGTGCAATGGCATCCCAACATCATTATGTCAATTGCTGCCATAGTGATTATTTCGCGCGAAATCGCTGTTTCTGCACTGCGCGAATGGATGGCAGAGCTTGGCGCCAGTACCAGTGTCGCCGTGTCCTATGTGGGCAAGTTGAAAACCACCTTTCAGATGGTTGCCATTACCGTATTATTAATCAATATAGAGTCGCTTGAAATCTTAGGCTATGTGTTGATGGTGGCGGCGGTTATTCTCACCTTATGGTCGATGATGATTTATATGAAAGCGGCCTGGCCGTATTTAAAACAGGGTTAGTCCACCATACATGGGTTATGCCCTAGCTACCGCAAACCAAAAAAACGCCTAAATTTAGGCGTTTTTTTACAAGTGTGTTCTCAATTAGAAAAGAATAGGGTGCGTTTAAAATTCAATCGTTGCGTTATCACCCATGTCTTCGGCTGTTTCGCCCTCTTGTACCATCGCTTTTATCATTTTAAACGTATTGATAAGGCTGCTACCACTGGTCCAATATTCAGCACCATGTGGAATCACTTTAATCAACTGAATATCGTCATCCTCTTTACCCTGTTCAAAAAATGCGTCATAAACAGGCGACCATAGTTCTTCAAGTTTCTGTTTATCGTCTACAAATTCGGCATTAGCGCTCAGCGATAAATAGTTTTTTTCATCTTGGGTGGCATAAGATAAACCAACACGCTTATTAATTTTTAGGTCAGCGACGAGGTCAGAGTTTTTATCACCAATGAACCAAATGGCTTGATTGTCTAAATCGGCTTTGGTGGTGGTCATCGGCCAAGCATGCACGTCGCCAGTTGCATTCACAGTGCTAAACATGGCATATTTGACTTGCTTAATAATACCCATCGCTTTGGCTATTTTGTCTTGTTTTGTCATAATAATATCCTTAAATTAAAAAAGTGCTAAGTGTTATTGGTTTATTTGGCCAGGGAACTGGCTATGCAGAATTTTAGGTGTTCGCCTCAAAGATGTATAGGCACGACAAGTAAGACCCTGTTAGCCTTTGTAACCAAGCATGACGTTACGTAATTAGTAGCAGGTATGTGCAAGGTCGTTAAAAGAATTTTAGGACTTACGCCTATTGAAAAAATGTGACGACTGGCAATTATTTTTCAATCGTCTAAAGGTAGAGCGAAGCCGCGCCAAAAATAATGACCAGTCACTTTATGACGCTGTTCAATCATATTTTGCGTAAGGCCTAAATTTAATAACTATGCAACTTAGCATCGTTATACTTTGGCTACTAGAGTCAAGATAGCTAAGCGTATAGCTTAGATAGTGATCCAGTTACTAGGAGAGAATAGGATGTCCGCTTTATCCGCTAAAAAAGGGCTGGTGATAGGTATTGCCAATGATCAATCTATCGCTTATGCCTGCGCCAAAGCCATGGCAGAGCAAGGCGCAACGTTGGCCATCACCTATCTTAATGACAAAACCAAAAGCTTTACCGAGCCATTGATGCCGGACTTAAATTGCGAGATTTTTGCGCCCTGCGATGTGCAAAATGATGCAGAGCTTGCCACTGTATTTGCGCAAATTGAAGATAAATGGGGAAAGCTAGACTTTATCGTGCACTCCATCGCCTTTGCCCCCAAAGCGGATTTACACGCTCGGGTGATTGATTGTAGCCTAGAGGGTTTTTTGATGGCTATGGATATTTCTTGCCATTCGTTTATGCGCATGGCAAAACTGGCCGAGCCGTTGATGGTTGATGGCGGCGCTATGCTGGCGATCAGCTTTTTTGGGTCGGAGCGGGTGGTCAATCACTACAATATGATGGGGCCAGTCAAAGCGGCGTTAGAATCCAGCGTGCGGTATTTGGCGGCAGAATTGGGTGGCAAAAATATTCGGGTGAATGCGATATCGCCCGGCGCTATTGCCACCAGAGCGGCATCGGGCATTGGTCATTTTGATGAGTTATTGGATAAAGCCGCGGCCGCGCCCATCCATCGCTTGGTTACCCCACAAGATTGCGGCGCTATGGCGGCATTATTGGTAAGCGATGCCGCCAGTGCCATTACCGGAACCATTATCCCTATCGATGGTGGGCAGCGGGTAATGGCTTGATAGTTTATTGACTTGACGGTTTAACGGCTTAACCGTTTAAAAATGGCATGGCCTGAGAGTAAGCTTTAAGCAGACAGCATCATTTGCTAACCCATACCCACTTGAGCTGGGTATTTTTTTGCCAGTAATTGGTCGCTAAAATTGTTATAATCCAGCAGTTTAAATATCCTACTGCATAAAGAGACCACCCCTATGATGACCCTTGCTGGACAGCGTTTCTTAACCGATTTTAAAACCAAGCAACTTATGGCGCAAATCAATAGCCAAACTGACTTAAACGTCACCGATATCCAGACGCAGCAGGTTTATGTGTTGTCTCGGCAACTGGCGGATAATGAGCGACAAAAAGCATTGGATTTATTAAATCAAGGGCAAAGTGTTGACGCTATTGGGGCAGATGCGAGCCAGTGTATGGTCATGGTGGCGCCGCGTTTTGGTACCATATCACCCTGGTCGAGCAAAGCAACAGATATTTTTAATAATTGTGAACTGCCGCTTGAGCGGGTAGAGCGGGTGATTGTGTTTGTACTCACGGGCAACGCTGGCGCCCATCCTCTGCTAACACAGTTGCCAAAAGCAGCCGAACAGATACTGCATGACCGAATGACCCAAAGCTTGGTGTATGATGCCAGCAAGTTAGCGCAGCTGTTTGATGCCCATACCCCTGCTCGTCTCAATCATATTGATATTATCGGTCAAGGTCGTACCGCACTTGAGGCCGCCAACAAACAATTTGGCTTTGCCTTATCGGTGGATGATATTGACTATTTGATGACGGCTTATGTGGATGAGCTACAGCGCAATCCTACCGATGTCGAATTGATGATGTTTGCCCAAGCCAACTCCGAGCATTGTCGGCATAAAATATTTAATTCAAAGTGGACGATTGATGGTGCGGTGCAACCCAAATCCTTGTTTAAAATGATTCGCAACACCCACGAGACGCATCCAGAAGGTATCCTATCCGCTTATAAAGACAATGCGGCGGTGATGGCAGGCTTTACGGCCGAGCGCTTTTATCCGACACCTGTTAACCTTAGAAGTCCCGGCTCTTTAGAGGCTGGCTCTTTAGATAATGATGCGCTATCCACCGAGCTGCATCAATACCACTTTCATCAAGAGCCAATCGATATCTTAATGAAAGTAGAAACCCACAATCACCCCACTGCCATTGCGCCTTATGCCGGCGCATCGACAGGTTGCGGCGGTGAGATTCGGGATGAGGGCGCAACGGGACGTGGTGGTAAACCCAAAGCTGGGCTAACTGGCTTTAACGTCTCGCACCTGCATTTGCCGGACTTGCCAGAGAAATGGGAGCAATCGGGCAAATTAAATAGCAAAGACTACGGCACGCCTGATCGTATGGCATCGAGCCTTGAGATTATGACCGAGGCGCCGCTTGGGTCGGCGAATTTTGCCAATGAGTTCGGTCGCCCGAACCTGTGCGGTTACTTCCGCTCGTTTCAATTGGATTTAAGTGCCGATCAAGATGGCAGCCAAATGCGCGGCTACCATAAGCCCATTATGATAGCGGGCGGCTATGGCAACATTAAGCGCAACTTAGTTGAAAAAAATGCCATTAGTGCGGGTGATTTATTAATTGTACTCGGTGGCCCGGCGATGCAAATTGGTCTAGGCGGTGGGGCGGCATCCTCGGTGGACAGTGGCGAGCTGGATGAGGGTCTAGACTTTGCCTCGGTGCAACGCGACAACGCCGAAATGGAACGTCGTTGCCAAGAGGTGATTGACCGCTGCTGGGCATTGGCTGGCAACGACAGTGAAGTGAGTCAAAACAGCCAAGATGGCAATCCGATTGTGTCGATTCATGACGTGGGCGCCGGCGGATTATCCAATGCCATGCCCGAATTGGTGAATGACCATGACATGGGCGCCATATTAAACCTGCGCCATATTCCCTCGCTTGAGGCGGGTATGTCGCCGATGGCGGTTTGGTCCAACGAGGCGCAAGAGCGCTATGTATTGGCGATTCGTCCTGAAAGTAAAGAGAGGTTTGATGCCATTTGCAACCGTGAGCGCTGCCCGTATGCCATTTTGGGCACTGCGACTAAAGTGCGTCACCTACAGGTTGCAGACAGCTTGCTCGATACCGATGGCAGTCAGCAACCCGTGGATATGCCGATGCAGGTCTTACTAGGCGGCACCCCACAAATGCAGCGGTCGTTTGCGCGTGGTGCGCTGGCGCTAGCTCAAGAACTAACGCCACTCGATTTGGCAGATGGCAATGAAATGTTTGATATCAAGCAAGCCGTGTATGACGTATTGCGTCATCCCACCGTCGCCAGTAAATCGTTTTTAATCAGCATTGGCGACCGCTCCATCACTGGTATGGTGGTACAAGACCAGTACGTTGGCCGCTATCAAGTGCCCGTAGCGGATTGTGCCGTGACCACCTTAGGCTTGCAGTCCGATGTGGGCGAGGCCATGAGTATGGGCGAGCGTCCACCCGTGGCACTGATTAACCCTGCCGCATCTGCCCGTTTGGCAGTGGGCGAGGCGATTACCAATATTGCTGGCACTCGCATTGCTAAATTGTCTGACATCACGATGTCGGCCAATTGGATGGCGGCAACAGGCACTGATATTGAGGACGCGGCGCTTTACGATGCGGTTTATGCTATAGGCGAAGAGTTATGCCCGGCGCTTGGCATCGCTATTCCTGTGGGTAAAGACTCGCTATCTATGCGGGCGAACTGGACAGAGGTGGTGGATGCAGACGGTGTGAGTCAGGCGGTTGATAAATCCGTAGTTAGTCCATTAAGTTTGGTGATAACCGCTTTTGCACCAGTGATTGACGTCAACAAGGTGCTGACTCCACAGCTAATTAATACGGATGCTGCCCTGTACCGTCTCGATTTATCACAGGGCAAATTGCGTTTGGGTGGCTCGATACTTGCCCAAACCCAAAGTCAGCTTGGTAACGAATGCCCAGACCTCGCCAACCCCCAAGACCTGATTCACTTTTTTAACTTTATCCAAGCCGGCAATGCACAAGGGGTTATTGCTGCCTATCACGATATTGGCGATGGGGGCGTATTGGCAACCGTTTGCGAGATGCAATTTACCAGTCGTCAAGCGATTCAGCTTAATTTAAGCGATATCAATTTGCTTGGCCAGCTGTTCGCAGAGGAATTGGGCGGGGTGATCCAAGTATTACCCGAGCATATTGCCGCAGTGATATCATTGGCTGACGAACATGGCGTGACTGACATCATGAGCCTAATCGGTCAAACGATACAGACGCCAGAGGGGGGTGCCAATCAGGACAAGCTCACGATTGTTACCCCATTACACATGGGCGAGCAAGCTTTGACGTTTAGCCGCAGTGAGCTACAACAAACCTGGTCGCAAGTGAGTTATCAAATTGCCAAACGCCGTGATAATCCTGAATGTGCCCAGCAAGAATTTGACTTAATCGCTGACCCTACCCACACCGGTTTATTCGCCCATGCCAACTATGTCCTTAACCAAAAAATTGAAGAACCCTATCTAAACAGCCAAGCTGATGCCAATGGTAGCAACCCCAAAGTGGCGATATTGCGCGAGCAAGGTGTCAATGGTCAGCTAGAGATGGCGGCAGGCTTTGTGCGGGCAGGCTTTGATGCTATGGATGTGCATATGAGTGATTTGCTGGCAGGCCGAGTGAATTTACGTGACTTTCAGGGGTTAGTGGCGTGTGGCGGCTTTAGCTATGGCGATGTGTTGGGTGCAGGCTCAGGTTGGGCAAATTCTATCTTGTTCCATGACGAGCTGCGCATGCAATTTGTGCGTTTCTTTGCCCGTCCCGATACCTTTAGCTTAGGTGTGTGTAATGGTTGTCAAATGATGGCACAGCTTAAAGACTTAATCCCCGGAGCAGAGAATTTTCCACGTTTTACCTATAATAAATCGGCCCGCTTTGAAGCGCGCACCGTCAATGTGAAAATTGAGCGTACCAAATCACTATTTTTCAAAGGGATGCAAGACAGCATCTTACCGATAGCCGTCGCCCATGGTGAAGGCTTTGCGACCCTTGACCATACTGAAATTGAGGGCATGAGCAGGCATGGTCAAATCGCCATGCGTTATGTGGATAGTAGCGGCAACCCGACTGAAACGTATCCGCTCAATCCGAATGGTTCAGCAGGTGGGGTCACCGGCGTATGTAGCACCGATGGCCGTGTCACCTTAATCATGCCGCATCCCGAACGTAATTTACGCGCCATTAACCATAGCTGGAAGCCAGATGAGTGGCGCGACGACGGCGCCTGGATGCGGATGTTTAGAAACGCTAGGGCTTGGGTGCGTTGAAGTTGGTTAGATTGGCTTATTGCGTAGGGTGTGGTTAGCGAAGCGTAACCCACCAGCTATCTATCAATAGGGCTGAATTTGAAGTCAATAAAAAGGTAAGTCATTAAGTGGCTCACCCTTTTTGTGTTTGGATATTTTTGCAGGGAATGCTTGAGAGTGTATAAGCCTCTTAGCCTTTTTACATGACACCTTAGCGAGCCAAGTCCTGAATATTATTGTTGGCAAGCGCTTCAACATAGGCTTATTGACACATCCTATAATAATCCGTAGAGTCCGCCCAGATGTTTTATCATGTTACCTACTTTTCCCGCTTTGCCTACTTTGATTTTTTAGTCAGTATGGCTTTCCAGCTTTGCTCTAAACAGTCTATAGCCAGCCACGGCGCAATCTCTTGCGCTGCTACTTTGGTTTTTAAATTGGCCAACTGCCATAGCCGCTCAAGGGTGGCAAACGGATACGGCCGCTCAATCAGATAAACCGGCATATCATGATTGAGTAGCCCATCTTGAACCACTTGAAAATACCAGCCAGCAATGCCTTGTTGGCTTATCCAAGCAGCAATATTAGGCAGCTTAGGTCGCTGACCAATTTGGTCATTAATCTTATAGCAGGGGCGACGTGGTTGGACAATACGCAGCTGTACCCAACCGTCACTAGGTGCTTGAGGGTCACCGCCATACTGAAACACATCGCCAATGCACACGCTAGACTCATCCATGTCTTTAAAGCCATTGGCCGGCTCGGTCGTTAAATTTTCACCTAAAGTGCCAATGGCAACTTGCAAATCAAAGGCGGCGTTTAGCTTGGCATAGGTTGCAACCGGCAGTTGGTGTACCGCTTTTAAATGACCACCATGATGGCGACGGTCGGCTTGCTCATCGGTTAACAGCCCCATATAATTTACCGCCACGCTTTGTTGAATAGGCGCTTTATTAATGGCGCTGGTTTGCTCACGGGTAAAGGGTTGAACGGTGCCGGTACGCACGCAAGTTAAGGTAGCAATAGCCCCTAAGGGCAGAGCGCTTGAGTCAACGTCTTTTAGCAGGCTGTGACGCTGTGCATGAAGCTGGTCGGGTAAATGACTGGATAGATGACTGTCCTGCATAGATAAACCTTATTAAAACATAGTTTAAGATAGGCTAAAGTTATTATAAGCTAGCCGCTGCGCTATTAAAATGTGCTATTAAAATGCTGTACTAAAAGGCCCGATTAAAATAAGCTAATATTTTGACCCATATTTTTAGCCACAGCAGCTTGAGCAACCTCTAATGCCACCGCCGCATCAAAGCTTGCGGCACCGACCGACTTAAACACCGTCACCCCTTTATTGACTTGAGTCTCAACTTTTTTGACCGCATTGACCAAATCGATGAGTTGACCGCTCAGCTTATCCCAATGCCAGGTGCAATCTGGGTTGGCATCGGCTTGTATCAAATCGCCTGCCTCATGACGGCCGCCCTCGATATCATCAATAAACACCTGCGAGCTAGCCGCCAGCACCGAATTACTGACCTCTTGCATATGCGGCTGATAGGCGCCCACGGCGTTAATATGCGCTGTGGGCTTGATTTGCGCACTCTCAAACAGGCCATCCGTTGCTCGGGTAGCCAGATTAATAATGTCCGCCTCTGCTAAAGCATCTTGCATCTGCTCGCACACCGTAAGCGCCACCTGCCACTGCGGATAATTCTCCATAAAGTGTTCTTTAAACGCTTGTGCTTTTGCGGCGGTTCTATTCCATAGGGTAACTTTAGCTATCTTTGGGCAGACCGTCAGTACGGCATTAAGTTGCTCATACGCCATGCCGCCTGTGCCGATTACGGCCACAGTGCTGCTGTCATGATGGGCAAGATATTTGGTCGCAATCCCCGATAGTGCTGCGGTGCGCACTTGGGTGACATAAGTACCGTCCATCAAGGCTAACGTCTCACCGGTTGCACTGTCCGCAACCGTAATGGTGGCCACCGTGGTGGGCTGGTTGCGCTGGGGGTTATCGGGGCAAATCGTCACCAATTTCACCACAGCGTATTCATGACTGCCATCAAATAGCACACAGGGCATAGAGAGATGGCTACCTGTCTGGATGTTGTTAGTTTCTTTTGAGGTGGCTATCACCAAGCGCTCTGGCGTTTTTACCCAACTTGGGTGCTGGTGTTGACTTTTGAGTAAGGCGGTAATGGCATCGATGGCCATTGGCATGGTGAGTTGCTGTTTGACACAATCACTGGCTAATATCTGCATGGTTGGTGTCTCTTAATTCTGAATATTTGGGAAAGGTCTAGCGACGGTTTAGGATATGCCATATTTTTTAATCAACGCGCGCAAAATGGCATAGGTTTCTAAATCCATAACCCCCGTGGGCTGTTGCGGCCTAAAATGCAACTGAAACGCATAAATCACATTTTGGCTGGGTCTATCCCACTCATCTGTTGTGTTCATCATATAGCCATAGTCCCGAAACGCCTGCTTAATATCGGCAATCGTATGGCTGTTATAATCACTCTCATTCATAAAATACAGTTTATCGGCGTCGTCATACCAAGCGCCAATACCGTACTCACGATACAAGCGCTGCCATGGAAACTTTGCGCCCGGGTCAATTTTACGCGACGGTGCCATGTCCGAATGACCAATAATATGCGTCGGCTCGATAGCGTACTTAGCGGTTAAATACTGGAGTAGATGCGCCGTTTTTTGGATTTGTAACTCGCTAAAGTCGGCGTAATGCGCATAGGGGTGATAGCCATTGTTATTGAGCGTTTCTAGATTGACAGCATGCGGTTTATGTCGATACTGGGGTTGAATGCCCGGATTGACAATTTCAATACCAATAGCGCTATCATTCAGGGCGGTTCTACCGGCAAAGCCACCCCGACCAGCGTGCCAAGCCCGTTTGTCCTCATTGACCAGTTGATAAATTTTGGGCGTGGCGCTTTGTGGAATGACATAGTGGGCGCTGACATTGGCGGTGGTCAGTAAACGTATTGAGTTGGCATCATCTTCGGCAGTATAGTGCAGCACAATAAACTTGATACGTTCATCTTGGGCTTGAGCCTGATAGGTCGTAGCGTCAATATCAAAACGGGGCTTAGCAACGCTCATGCAGCCTACAAGCAGCATGGTTAAGCTTAGGCACAAGGATACCGCAGCAACAAAAGGCAAGGTAGATGCCATTTTTTTCATAAAAAACCTATTAGTTCAGCGGACGCAATGCGGTAAGGGCGGCGTGCGGCTGCTAAGACACTTGTCATAAGCACAGTGAATAAGCAAGTTGGTTTAACCCAATACCTCAAGGGTATCAGAAGGCTTAAGGTTGCCATTTTCATCAAAGCGTTTCGCATTGTCGCGCTTGGGGATGACCGTCAGTTTGGCATCGCTTTCAAACACCACAGCAGCAACCTCTTCATAATTGTGGATGCCGTCACTGCGCATCGCACATTCGATTTCTTGGCGGGTGATACGCTCTTGACGCATCACATCGGGCAAAAACTGCCCTTGATAAAAAACAACCCGGGGTTCGGATAGGATAAGACTGGCAAATTCAGGAGAGACAGCCGCATATTTTGTCACCAAGTATTGCAGGGTCAACAAGGTGACAATTGACGCCATGCCCTCAATGATGGGCACGCTTTCTAGCACAATGGTACTGGCACCAATCGAGCCTATCATGACGGTGACGACCCAATCAAAATTATTGAGCTGCGAGGTGGCACGTTTGCCCGATACTTTATGACATAAAACGATACCGACGTATACCACCGCTGCCGAGATGACAATGCGTAGCAGGGTGTCCCAACTGTTAAAAAAAAAGGCTATCCATGTGTGTTTCCTCGAATACTTTTGTGCGGCCCTGCGCAAACACGCTTATATTTTTGCCAATTAAGCTGGCAGTGAGACAAATCACCCAGCTAAGCGGCTACAAAATAAATGCTTATCTACTCCATAGGGTCATAGTCTATAGGGTCATAGCGCCTAATGAAGGGCTGCATAAATGGACGAAGCGCCTAGGTTAGGATTAAAAACTACTGTCTTGCAGTCCAGTCTAACATGATATCTAGCGCATGACGTGCGCCGCTAGTATTAAGGTGATTTGGGTCATTAATCAAACCAACGACGATATAATCTTGCCCCGAATCGCTATGCACATATCCGGCCATTGCGGCCGCATTGTCAAGAGTGCCTGTTTTTATCCAAGCATGGCCTATGGCGGCAGAATGGGGTAAGCGCTGCGCATGGTTTTGAACAGTACCGCTGATGCCAGCAACCCCTAAAGAATTTAGATAAGTATAAAAATCAGGATGGTGATAAGCATGCTCTAATAACTCAGCAATGCTATCTGCCGTAACGCTGCAGTCTCGGCATAACCCTGATCCATTGGTCAGATAAGGCGGCTTTGAGGTCAGGTGCGTTTGCCACCACTGATTCACCAAGGCGAAAGCTTTGGGGTAGTTTGCGGTCTGGGCTTGGCGCCTACCTTCTGTTAGCTGCCATGCATCGGTATGCGCTAAGGAGGATGAGGGCGGCAACTTGCCAGATTGATTGGCGGCCTTATCGGTATCAGGTTTATTGGCTAGGTTGGCGTGATGCTCAACATCAAGGCCCGTGTTAACCGGTTTTTTGTACGCCGCCAACGACAGTAGCAGCTGCTCGGTCATGACATTATTAGAATAATGATTGATATCATAAAGTTGCTGCGACAAAGGTGCAGAGGCATAGGTAACCATCGGTAAGGGGGAGGCAGCTAAGGTTTGCAACATTGGCCAAGGCGTAGGGGGCGTATCAATGCTGGTATTTTGGGTAAGATAATTATCAAAACGATTTAACCGGGGGTGCTCTGTGCTCACGACGTGGCCGCTCAACGTGGCGTCCAAATCGAGCCATTGTTGCTTGATAGCCCGTTTTGCAAAGTCTTTGCCATTAGGATAGGCCAGATAAAACGTGTGCAGATTACAGGCGTTGGGAAATTTGTTATGAAAGGTGAGCGCCGTTTGCTGCCAAGACGGCGCAAGGCTAGCGGCTATTGAATCGCAGTTTGCCTGCCGCAGTGGCAACTGTTTTGGCAGGCTGAAATCTGCCAGTTTTGGGCGGTAAAATAGCTTTGCGGCACTGGCATTGCTTGGCACGACCGCATTTATCTCGAGGCTATTAAAGTTAATGAGTAGGCCATCAGGGCTCACGTTATAAGGCCGCGACGCTTGATCGTCAAAATCGGCAGGATCTTTGGTAACGTCTTGAAAGATAGAGGTATCGAGCACAATATCACCATGGATACGATAGATACCATGCTGTTTGACCCGGGCTAATACAATAGCCAAATGTTTGTGGGTGAGTTTAGGGTCACCACTGCCTTGAATAATCAAATCGCCGTATAAAGTATGGTTGATTACGATGCCGGTATGATAGATGTTAGTCACCCACCTAAACTCGGGCCCTAACACATCCAAGGCGATAAACGTCGGCACCAGTTTCATAACGCTTGCAGGAGTACGCAGGACATTAGGGAAATGGCGCACCAGTAAGCCACTAGAGGGGCGGTCAGTCGACTGCCGCTTAGGGGTATGCATAAGCGGCTGCTGATGGTCGGCATCTGTAGTGACAGCATCCTCCTCTGGTAAAAAGTTGGACAAAATGCTAACAGCATCGGGGCTGCTATAACTAATACTGCTACTGCTTTGATTGCCCGTATAAGTCAGTTGTTTGACCGGCATGATAATCATGCTGACATTTGTAGCCGGAATATGCGCTTGGACTAAAGCGTTTTCAATAGGGGCTGGAAGCTTGGCCTGCGCTATGGAGAGACAGACAGTACAAGCTGCCATACTACGAGCAGTGACCAACAGCGCTTTTTTTAGTGCCCTAAAGGTGTTTGGTTTATTGGGTTGCCTCCCTATTTTATTGATAAAGGGTTTATTAATAAAGCCTTTATCCATAAAGCCTTTTGCAGCGAGCGCAGATACCAAGCGCATAGTATCTTGCCGAAGAGGCGCTCCAATCGGCCGTTTAGCCACGTTCAATACAGATAAGCGCATAAGCAAACAGGCCAGTAACACAGGATAAAAAATAAAGACATATTAACAAGGTACTATTAACAAGGTATTAGGTTATATAACACCATGCACTGTACTATAGATAAATGCGGTACTTACAGGGAGTTTGCGTAGGGTTTATAGTAGGTATTGTAACTGCTAGTTATCTAAAGTTAACTCCTCAATCAGGGTTGATTTTAACTGTGCAAGTTTAGCGTCGCTTAATATGGCATCATTCATATCGCTGATATAAAACATATCCTCGGCACGCTCGCCAAGCACGGTAATACGAGCAGCATGCACTTCAATGTCTTCATTTAAAAAGATTTGACCGATATGGGCCAGTAAGCCTGGCTGATCTAGGGTGGTAAGGCTCATCATATGTTGCCCACTGGCCGCATTAAACTCAAAATAAATGTTGGTCGGCACGTCAAAGCTTTTAAGTTGACGGGGCAGGCGCTTGCGGACTAATTTTGGCCTATCGGGATTTTTAAAAGCGGTAATCAAACGGGTGGTCAACTCTTGGCGCGCATTAGGGTCTTTTAATAGGGTGCCATGACGGTCGAGCACCACGTAAGAGTCCAGGGCAAAATCACGGGTAGCCGTAATAATACGTGCGTCCAACACGTCCAAATCCATTTGAGCAAAAACAGCCACCGTCACCGCAAATAAATTGGCTTGATCTTGAGTATAAATAAAAATCTGCACCGCATCGAGCGCCAGTTCTCGATGCTCACGCAGCGCAATCAGTGGCTCGCTATCGGCATCGGATGCTTTACCAATGGGTGGATGGTTTAAAATGGCTTCGGTATGCCACATGATAACGTCCGGTATCTCGCGCAAAAAATACTCATCGCCAAGCTCATCCCAAAGCGCCAATACCGCATCACGCTGCATATGCTGATGGTCAACCTTGTCTAAGAGGGCGAGCGTTTGCTGGCGAGTGGTGGCAATCATGTCTTGACGGTTGGTTGGGGCGTCCAAATCCGCCCTTAAAATGCGCCGAGTTTGGGTATACAACTGGCGCATCAGCGACGCCCGCCAACTGTTCCACAGCTGGGGATTGGTGGCATTCATGTCGGCTACGGTGAGCACATATAAATGGTTCAGATGGGTCACGTTGCCCACCAACGCTGCAAAATGGGCAATCACTTCTGGGTCTGAGATGTCCTTTTTTTGTGCCGTCATCGACATCAATAAATGATAACGGGTCAACCAACCCACAAGGCCGGCATCGGCTTCACTCATACCATGGGTGGTACAAAACTCAATAGCATCGATTTCACCAAGCTTGCTATGATCGCCGCCACGCCCTTTGGCAATGTCATGAAAAATGGCCGCCAAAATGATAATTTCTTTACGCTCGATACGCTGATAAATCGAGCCAACCAAGGCAAATTCGTCTTGATATCTTGGCTGGGTAAAACGGTGCAACATCCGCACCAGGAGCAAAATATGCGCATCGACGGTATAACGATGGAATAAGTCGTACTGCATCAGCCCAAGCAGCGGTATAAACTGGGGCATATAATTGGACAACACTCCATAGCGTTTCATCATGCGCAGCCGATGAAACAAATAGTTTTGCTCTTTTAGGTTGTCCAAAAATAGCTGCTGGTGCAGTGGGTTACTGCGATAGGTGTGATCAATACCGCGAGCGGCAACCTTTAGTGCCCTTAAAGTGCGGGTACGAATCGATTTGATGCCGTGTTGCCCCATTAACAAAAACATCTCTAAAATCGCATCGGGGTACTGAGCAAAGATATGATGATGGGCGATGGCAATATGCTCGCCGATGCGATTAAACTTGGCATTTAACAGGGTTTTTTTGGGCCGCTCATGCTCGGGCAAACGTGGCTCGATAATGGTCTCATAATAATGGGCGCTTAGCATCTCGGACAATGAGGCTATTTGCATGGCACAGCGATAGTAATCGCGCATAAAGTTTTCAACAGCGGCATTTGGCGCATCATCCGGGCCGCTTTTATAGCCCATCCGCCTTGCTATATCGCGCTGATAGTCAAATAAAAGCTTGTTTTCATCACGCCCAGTGAGATGGTGCAGGTGATGGCGGATTTGCCATAAAAAACCTTCGGCAAACATCAGCTCATCAAACTCTTTTTCGGTCAAAAAATCTTGTGGTACTAAATCATAAAGCTTGGTGATGCGAAAATAACGCTTGGTAATCCAGCCAATCATGTGGATATCACGCAGCCCACCGGGCGCATTTTTGATATCTGGCTCAAGGTTGTACTCGGTGCTGTTATGGCGCAAATAGCGAGATTTCGCTTCGGCCATTTTGGCCTCATAAAAGCTGATTTGCGACCATACTTTTTCGACCACCTCGCCTGGCACCATTTTAAGCGAAGGATTGCCTGCCAATAAGCGTGATTCTAATAAATTCGTAGCGATGGTCACATCGGTTGCCATCTGTAAACAGTCGCCGACGCTGCGTACGGCAAGACCCGGTTCTATGCCCACATCCCAAAGCCTTGCCACAAAGGCATTGACTTTTAGCCCCTCGGCTTCGGTGAGGGCATCGGGTGCCAATAGCAAAATATCCACGTCAGAGTGCGGCGATTGCTCCCCCCGTCCATAACCGCCTACGGCAAATAAAGCAAGGCTGGTTTTATCGAGCTCGTGACGGGTAAACAACTCAATCAACAGGCTATCAATCGCGCTTGCTCGTAGTGCCACCAATTGGCGTATGTCAACGCCGTTGTCTAATGCGGTTGCAATATCGGCTTCAACCTGTTTTAACCAAGTGGGGATGCCAAGGTTGCGATTGGTTGTGGTATCCAAATCAGGCAGCGCTGTGATAACGGGCGTTTCAAGAGGATGACTCGCATCAGAAATAAACATAGTAGATTCCAGACTAAATAGGCAGGGGTAGGGCATGACAAAGCGTCATAATAAAGGGTCACAACAATGGGGGCATAACAAAGGGGGCATAACAAAGCGTCATAACAAAGGGTCACAACAAAGGGTCACAACAAAGCATGATAAGTAAAGCGTCATAAGTCAGCGACAAATCTTAACCAGTTTTAGGCCTTAAGCTATTAAAAAGCTTAGGTCTTCTTCATCGCGTTTGGTAAATACCTCGCAGCCATGGTCGGTCACCATCAAGGTATGCTCCCACTGCGCTGATAGTTTGCGGTCTTTGGTGATGGCCGTCCATTGGTCGGGCAATACTTTGGTTTTCCAGGTGCCTTGGTTAATCATGGGCTCAATGGTAAAGGTCATGCCGGTTTTTAATTGCATCCCGGTACCTTTTTTACCATAGTGCATCACTTGCGGCTCATGGTGAAAGGTGTTGCTGATGCCATGACCACAAAACTCGCGCACAATGCTAAAGCGTTCTGGCTCGACCACGTCTTGGATGGCCGCCCCAATATCGCCCAAATACGAGCCATTTTTGACTGTGCTCATACCAGCGTACAGCGCTTTTTGGGCAATGTCGCAAATGCGCTGCGCCATGATGGAGCCCTCGCCAATAATCCACATCTTTGAGGTGTCGCCATAATAGCCATCTTTAATCACGGTCACATCAATATTAATGATATCGCCGTCTTTTAATACCTTATTGTCGGTTGGGATGCCGTGACACACCACATGATTGACCGACGTACATACCGATTTTGGAAATGGCGGCTGGCCATAATTCAAAGGCGCAGGAATGGCGCCTTGTTCATTGACAATATAGTCATGGGCAAGTTGATTGAGCGCCTCGGTGGTAACGCCCTCTTTGACGTGCGCATCGAGCATCACCAAAACATCGCTGGCAAGTTTGCCCGCAATGCGCATTTTTTCGATGGCGTCAGGGGCAAGGATTAAATCATTGGTATTTTTCATAAGTGTTGTCTTTTAGCTTTAATATAGCCTGCTCATTTCAAGACGGTTAACCCGTTATTCTTAAGCTGCAGCAACTATAATGAATGGGTTCAAATGGGTGCTTAGGTAAGCGTTGATAGAAGGTTATTATACCACAGGCAGCTTTTGGTTCGCCCAATCACTATAGGCTTAATAATCACGGTAAGCCTTATATAGGTTCACAAGTCTGGTTGCAGCAAGTCATGGTGGTTTAAAGTAGCCGTTTATGGCTAAAAGAAGCCTATTATGTCACTCCCTAAGCTGAATGTACTGATTGCGCAATGATATTTGCGCCTATTGCTAAGGCGTTTAGTTTATTTAAGCCGAAATCTTCTATTAAAGCTAAATTCATGATAGAATAACCGCCTATTTTTATATCTACTCTGATTGCTTTATTCTTCTGGGGCGATATAAAAATATTTACTAACCATCAACCCATCAATCAATGACACACACATTGCGCTAACGAATCGCCGGGTGTTTGTCGGCTTGACTAATTTGCATCGCTTATTAAACGTCTAAACCCATGACTGCTCATAAATATTGCGGCTTTAAAGGTTTAAATGATAGCAGGCAAATGCGTGTCGACAAATCGGTGCTTCAGGTAATGTGGAGGCATAACCCAAACTACAGGAAAATTCTATGTCAAACAGTCCTACTAAGATGCCAATGCGCGACCTGTTAGAAGCCGGCGCTCACTTTGGTCACCAAACTCGTTTTTGGAACCCAAAGATGAACCAATATATCTTTGGTGCGCGTAACAAAATTCATATCATTAACCTTGAGCATACGGTTAAAGCGTTTAATGAATCGTTGACCTTTGTGAATAACCTCGCCTCTAAAGGCAACAAAGTATTATTTGTCGGCACCAAGCGTGCAGCCAGTGGCGTCATTCAAGAGCAAGCTCGCCGCGCTGGTCAGCCCTATGTTGACCATCGCTGGTTGGGTGGTATGTTGACCAATTGGAAAACATTACGCCAGTCTATCACTCGTCTTAAAGAATACGAGAAGCAAGCAGAAGACGGCACCTTTGCTAAGCTGACCAAGCGTGAAGCACTAGAGCGTACCCGTGCGATGGAAAAACTTGAGCGCTCTTTGGGTGGTATTAAAGATATGGGCGGGCTACCAGACGCTATTTTTGTTGTCGATGTTGACCACGAAGCCATTGCCATTAAAGAAGCCAAAAACTTGGGCATTCCAGTTATCGGTATTGTGGATACCAATTCCAACCCCGATAACGTGGATTATGTGATTCCTGCTAACGATGATGCGATTCGTGCCGTAACCTTGTACGTTACCCGTATGGCCGACGCTATCATTGCCGGTAAAGAGTACGCCAAAACTCAAGCGGGCGCCACCCCTGATGCGCCAGTCGCCAATGAAGCAGCGCCAGTTGCTCAAGCTGAAACGGCTGCGCCAGTTGCTGAGACAGCAGCAGCGGTGACTGAGCCTAAAGCAGAAGAAGCGCCTAAAGCAGCAGATGCCCAAGCAATTGAAGCACCAGCGGTGACCAACCCTGCAGAAGCACAAGCTGATTTAGGGCAATAAGTAAGGTTTTGGGCATATACAAGCGGCAAGCAGCCGTTATTAAAACCCTAACCTGATGTTTGTACTCAATGTAGAGTCACCGATGATTTATTGCGGCATGATGTGGAAACCCTCGTCATGCCCTTGTCATTTTAAAAACGTATACTTATCGTTATATAGTGCCACTTTATACCCATAAATAACTCAAATAGAGATAACAATATGTCCAAAATTTCTGCAAAATTAGTTAAAGAGCTGCGTGACCGTACTGGCCTTGGCATGATGGAATGCAAAAAAGCGCTTGAAGAAACTGCAGGCGACATCGAAACCGCCATTGATAACTTGCGCAAGTCTGGTCAAGCCAAAGCGGCCAAAAAAGCGGGTAACATCGCCGCTGATGGCGCGATTATTATCACCACCGAAGGCAATAAAGCCATTTTGTTAGAGGTCAATTGCCAAACCGATTTTGTGGCCAAAGATGATAGCTTTACGGCGTTTGCGGATAAAGTAGCAGAGGTTGCATTGGCAAACAACGTGACGGATGCCAGCGAAATCGCAGCGCTGGATTATGGCAATGGCCAAAGCGTTGAAGAAGCTCGCGTATCTTTGGTACAAAAAATTGGCGAAAATATCCAAGTCCGCCGTGCCCAAATTATTGAAGGTGATAACTTAGCCACTTACCGTCATGGTTTGCGTATTGGTGTGGTCGTCTCTACTGCAGGCGGCGCAGAAGACACAGGTAAAAATCTTGCCATGCATATTGCGGCGTTTAACCCGGTTGCTGTGAATGACACCGATGTGCCTGCGGACATTTTAGCCCGTGAAAAAGAGATTGCAGAAGCCAAAGCACGTGAATCTGGCAAACCGGATAACATTATCGAAAAAATGATTGAAGGTAGCTTGCGTAAGTACTTAGATGACGTCACTTTGGTACGTCAGGCGTATGTCATGGACAATGAGCAAAAAGTAGGTGATGTGCTGAAGGCTGAAGGCGTGACCGTGCTCAAGTTTGTACGTTTTGAAGTGGGCGAAGGCATCGAGAAAAAGCAAGAAGACTTTGCGGCTGAAGTGGCGGCAACGCAAGCGGCAGCGGCTGGAAAGTAAGCGTAAAGGCTAAGCTGAATGTATAGCGTTGCTTGCTGATGCTTAAAACCGATGTTAGCGCTTATTGCTGCTAGGTGCTAGTCAGTGCTAATTATGAACACTCACTGCTAATCACGTTCACTATCAACAGCCGATAATCTAGCAGCGAATAAACATTAAAACCCACTATTTGCATGATGGGCAGGTAGTGGGTTTTTTTTGCGCCTGTTGGTTGTCATACTATCATGACCACTATTTAGCCATTTACAAATCAAATAACTTACCTCGATTCATAATGCCATTGGGGTCAAAGACCTTTTTGATATCGCGCAGATAGTCAATTTCAGTGGCGCTACGGCTATACTGCAAATAGGGTTTTTTGGTCATACCCACGCCGTGTTCGGCAGATACCGAGCCGCCATACTTTTGCACCGTAGAAAACACCAAGTCATTCACGCTTTGACATTTTGCAAAAAAGTCGTCTTTGCTCAAGGTCTCAGGTTTTAAAATGTTAAGATGCAAGTTGCCATCGCCAATATGGCCAAACCAGCAGATTTCAAAGTCGGGATAGTGGCGAGTGACAATGGTTTCAATATCATGGATAAATGCGGGCACGTGACTGATCAACACCGAAACATCGTTTTTATACGGGGTGAATACCGCAATGGTTTCAGAAATATATTCACGCAGTTTCCAAAGCTCAGTCGCTTGAGCGATGCTTTGACTCATTACCCCATCCACTATCCAGCCGCTGTCCAAGCACTGCTCAAACATCGCCATCGCTTTGTCCATAATCGGCGCATAGGGTGCTTCAAATTCTAGCAAAACGTAGTAGTTGCTGCGGGCTGCAAACGGCTCTTGCACATGGCCCGTTGCCATAATTTTATCCAGCGCCACATTGTCAAAAAACTCGAAAGCGGTCAAATCAAGTTGGGCTTGAAAGGCGGATAAAACGTTCATCACATGGTCAAACTCATCCATGCCAAGCACCATCACGGTCAACTCTTGCGGCGCCCGCGCAAGCTTAATTTGCGCTTGGGTGACAATGCCTAATGTTCCCTCGGCGCCAATCAATAAATGGCGCAAATCGTAGCCGGTCGCATTTTTTATCATGCCCCGGTTCAGCTGCAAAATATCGCCTTTGCCAGTGACGACGGTCAATCCCAGTACCCAGTCTCGAGTCATCCCATAACGAATGACTTTAATGCCGCCGGCATTGGTGCCAATATTGCCACCAATCTGACTGGAACCGGCCGAGGCAAAATCAACGGGATAATACAGCCCTTTGTCTTCGGCAAACTGTTGCAATTGCTCGGTGATAACCCCGGCGTCTACTTCAACCATACGGTCGGCTGGATGAAACTTGCCAATGCGATTCATTTTATCAAGGCTAACCACAATTTCACCATTGCTGGCGACTGCGCCCGCAGATAGACCCGTACGGCCGCCGCTTGGGGTAAGCACGATGTTGTGTTGATTCGCCAATTGGATTAAGGTTTGCACCTGCTCGGTGGATTTGGGAAACACAATGGCAGAGGGCGCCGGCGCAAAGTGCTTGGTCCAGTCTTTGCCCCAATGTTGAAGGCTATCGCCATCGGTTTTGATTTGATTGGTCGCAAAGCCGTGTTGAGTAAGAAGGCTATCTAGCAAATTCTGTAACGCCTTAGGATCGGTCGTCGTTTTAGCAGCGTTACACGTATATTCACTTAACGTCGGCTCACTAACCGCCGCTTGCTTGGCGCTATCAGCATGAGCACGTTCATGCGCAGGCGTTAGGGTGTGAGCGTCAGTATCAATATCAGTATCAATATCAGTATCAGTATCAGTATCAGGGGTTTGGCTTGGGTCAGATGCGGTCATGAGGGTCTCAAATGGGCAAAACAGAGGGGTAAAACAGAGGGGTATTTTGAATGATGCGTTTATTATAGCCAAATTATGGGCGCATCACTACAACATCTGCCTATCAATCCGCCTCAATAGAAAGAAGTTGGCGAGACGACCTAGGCTGACAAAGCTGACAAAGCTGACAAAGACAGTTAACTGGGGTCGATGACCTAGCAGGTCACCGCAATAGGCTCAATTAGGTGCAATTATCGACTAATAATTGTCCTTACCCTCTAACATCATGGCGCAATTTTGTGTAAGATAAGGCGCATCTTTTCGGAAAAGTTATCTTATTTATAGGTGGTTGTTTATGGCGTTATCATTGAATAAAGACAAAATTCGTTTTTTATTGCTCGAAGGCTTGCACGACAATGCCCTCAAGGTGTTGGATGCGGCAGGGTATAGCAATATTGAGTATTTAAGCCATGCGCTTGACCAAGACGAGCTTATTGAAAAAATTAAAGATGCGCATTTTATTGGCATTCGCTCACGCACCCAGTTAACCCGTGAAGTGCTCGAGCATGCCGATAAGCTGATAGCGATTGGTTGCTTTTGTATCGGCACCAACCAAGTGGATTTGGATGCGGCGCGTGATAAGGGCGTGCCGGTTTTTAATGCCCCTTATTCCAACACCCGCTCGGTGGCCGAATTGGTGCTGGCTGAAGCGATTATGTTGTATCGGGGTATTCCCGAAAAAAATGCCACCGTGCATCGTGGCGGCTGGGGCAAGTCGGCCAAAAACTCGCACGAAGTACGTGGTAAAACGATGGGCATTGTGGGTTATGGCTCTATTGGGTCACAGTTGTCGGTATTGGCCGAAAGCCTTGGGATGAAAGTGATTTATCATGATGTGGTCACCAAATTGCCATTGGGCAATGCGCTGCAAGTGGGCAGCCTAAACGAGCTGTTAAATACGGCCGATATTGTCACCTTGCATGTGCCGGATGTGCCAAGCACCCGTTATATGATGAAAAAAGAGCAGTTTGACCAGATGAAAGAGGGCAGCTATTTTATCAATGCGGCACGCGGCACCTGTGTTGAGATTGATGATTTGGCCGCTGCGTTAGAGTCCGGGCGGGTGCTGGGCGCTGCCATTGACGTGTTTCCAAAAGAGCCAAAGTCTGCGGATCAAGAGTTTGAATCACCACTGCGCAAGTTTGATAACGTGATTTTAACCCCGCACATTGGCGGCTCGACCCAAGAAGCACAGGCCAATATCGGTTTGGAAGTGGCCGAAAAGTTTGTGCGTTATTCGGATATGGGTGATACGTTAACGGCGGTCAACTTCCCTGAAGTGAGCGTGATGCTAAAAGCAGGCGCACACCGGTTGCTGCATATCCATAAAAACGTGCCGGGCGTGTTGGCGCAAATTAATGCCTCGTTTGCCTCAGCAGGCATTAATATTTTAGCGCAAAGCTTAATGACCGAGGGCGATGTCGGCTATTTGGTGATGGATGTTGATAACAGTGATTCGACCCTAGCGTTAGAAAAACTGAATGCGATTGCCGAGACGATTCGAGTGCGGGTATTGTTTTAAGCAGTAAGCAGTAAACAGTAAGCCGTATGCAGTAGTGCTTAGTCATAAGGGCTTGGCAACAAAAAAGGCTGGTAATCGGATGATTGCCAGCCTTTTTCTCGTTAAACCGGATTTAAACAGTTAATTACGCTTAAGTGGGCGGTTTGTAAGCCGTTTAACGATAAAGACAATAGCAGCGATAAGTACGATAGCAACAACGGCTTTTGAGATGGGGGCAATGTATTGCTCGACTTGGTCGTAATGGGCGCCCAGGGTATAGCCGGCATAGGCCAAAAGCGCTGTCCAAATCGCTGAGCCTAAAGCCGTTAACCCTAAAAAAGGCAGCAGTGGCATGCGATTCATCCCCGCAGGGATAGAAATGAGCGAGCGAATCGCAGGCACCATGCGCCCAAAAAATATCACCGCTTTGCCATAGCGATTAAACCAGTGATTGGCCTTGGTGATGTCGCTAGGTTTGACCAACACCCATTTACCATACTTTTCGGTAAGCTTGAGTAGGCGCTGCTCGTCAAACACCGTGCCCAAATAGTATAACGGCAATGCCCCAAGCACCGAGCCTAAGGTGCCGGCGACAATCACCCAAAGTAGCTGCATCTCACCTTGCGCCGCGGCAAAGCCGGCAGCCGGCATAATCAGCTCCGAGGGAATGGGCGGAAACACGTTTTCTAAAAACATCATCAGGGTAACGCCGATATAGCCTAGCGTGTCCATCAGACTCAGTATCCAGTCGTTTAAATTTTCCATGGTAGTCGGTTAACTCTTAGCGTCAGTTAAGTAGCGTTAAAAAATAGCGCCTAAAATTGTCGGTTAGTATAGCAAAAATGGCGTAGCAAACGCTTGCCTATGGCGACAGATAATTGTAATTTAAAGAATATAAGGTGTTATTTGAATAAACAAGCAGCAGGCTGCCGTGACTATGACGAATAATAGGCGTATTGATAAGGGACAGTTTGTTATGATGAAAGGGTTAACTATAAAGCCAAATGATAGTGTAAGCACTAAATTATTGAAAGCTTTTATTAGAGTGCTGGTCGCTAGCATTCTCATTGTCTTAAGTTATCTGTTTGCCATCATGGCGACCATGGGGCCAGAAATCACGCCAGCTTGGGATGGCAAAGCCGATTATTTCATTAGAATAGGATGGATGCTATTAGGGTTTGCGCTAATTTTGGTCGCTTTGCTGTGGCTGGTTTGGCCGCTGTTGCACGCTGTTTATAAAAAGCTAATGGCTAAACGTTAACGTGACAGGGTCTGTATTAAGCTATTTAATGTAGGCTATTGAGTGACCTTGACCCTAATGAGTATGCCGGTGCTCATGGCCATCCGTATGATGCTCATCAAGCCCACAGACAATCGCATCCATACGGTTATGCGGATGCTCAATAGACTCCACTTGAATGGTGGTATGATGAATGCCAAGTGCTTCTAAGCGATGCTCAAGCTCATGGATAAGCGCACTGGCTTCGGTAATGCGCATATCGCCATCGACCACCACATGACACGACAACGCATGCAGCCCACTGGTGATACTCCACACATGCAAATCGTGAACGGTAATCACGGACGCATGGGCTTGAATGGTTTGGGCAACGGCGTCTAGCGATATCTCATCAGGCGTGCCCTCCATTAAAATATGGGCAGAGGCTTTTACCACCCGATAGCCGCTTATCAATATCAACACCGCCACAATAATAGATGCCACAGGGTCCGCCCACCACCAGCCAAGCCACAGCATTGCTAAGGCGGCGATAATGGCGGCCACCGAGCCGAGCAAGTCGCCCAATACGTGCAAATAGGCACTGTGCATGTTGAGATTTTTTTCGCTAGAAGCGGGCTGGTTAGGGTGTGTAGCGTCAGGTTCAGTTTTAGGACTGGGGTGGTCGTTATTCGCATGAGCGTTATCATTATCATTACTATGCTCATGCGTATGCGCGGCGCCACCCCGATGCAATAGCCAAGCCACCAGTAAGTTCACCAGCAAGCCCATAATAGCAATCATCAACATCCCTTTAGAGGCCACAGCTTGCGGCGTGGTAAAGCGGCCTATTGCCTCATACATAATCATCAACGCTATGATAATCAAGGTAGCACCGTTTGCGCCCGCCACCAGTATCTCAAAGCGTTTGTAGCCAAAGGTTTTTTGCTGATTGGCCTGTTTTTCGCCAATTTTAAACGCCAATAAGGTGGCGCCCAAAGCAGCGGCATCTGAGAGCATGTGACCGGCGTCCGACAACAATGCCAAACTATGGGTCAATACACCGCCAACGGCTTCGACCAGCATAAAGACTGTAATAATCAAAAAGCTAAATAGTAAGGTGCGGCGCTGTGCACGCATGTCCCGAGCTTTGGGAATATCGTGAAAATGCGGCGGATGATGATCTAGGGCTAAATTGGTCGTGACGGGCGGTGTAGAGGTAACTTGTGTAGATTTATTGATGTTTGGGGCACTCATAAATACCTCTGTAATGGTATAGGCTTTTTGACTGATTCAGGCATACTGCATTATACGGCGGATTATAGCGCTGTGGCTAAGATTGTGGCTAAGATTGTGAATAGGGCGGTTGCTAAGATGTTGCTAAGAAGATTACTAGGATGAATGCTGCTGACGATAGCGACGGTTAAGGCTAGCGTGAAGGCAAATTTTAACCGCGAAGCTATGCCCAACCAATAGGGTCAATATCCAACGTGAGCTTTAGATATTTGGCAGAGGGCAGTTGTAAAACGTTTGGCCACCACTGGTCAAGTACTGCGTGCAAGTGCGGTCGCTGTTTGGCCAGCAATAATAGTTGCACATGAAACCGGCTGTTTTTCTTTTTCATTGGCGCATCAATAGGGCCTAGCACCGCTAACTGGTTGGGCGGCAACATAGTCAGGGCATCTTTTAAGGCTTGCGTCGCCCGCTCTAAGGTTTTGCCCTCACAGCGTATTAAGGCGCCATGGGTGTAAGGGGGCAAGCCTAGCATCTTGCGCTCTGCCAATAGGGTTTTAGCAAACTCAAGATAACCATTACGCACCAGTTTTAGTAGCAACGGGTTGTCCGGTTGCACGGTTTGAATCAATACTCTACCTGGCTTGCTGCCACGCCCCGAGCGCCCTGCTACTTGGATAATCAGCTGGGCGGTGTGCTCGGGCGAGCGAAAATCTGGCGATAAAAAGCCTCTATCGGCATTGGGCATACAAACCAGCGTGACATTGGGAAAGTGATGCCCTTTGGCGACCATTTGGGTGCCTACTAATATGGCCGGCTCGCCCGTATTGATGCGGCGATAGATATCCTCCCAACTGTCTTTACGTCGGGTGGTATCACGGTCAATTTGAATAATGGGATAGGGGCGTTTGCTAGTTTGCGGGTTTGAGAATAATGCATGCAAGCTTTCGGTCAACCGGGTGGTACCCATGCCCACAGCGTCTAGGTTGCCACTGCCACAATCTGGGCAAGCCAGCGGAATAGCGGACTGCCAATCGCAATGGTGACACTTTAAATAGCTGGGCTGGCGGGCGTTTAGCTGACTGTGATGTAGAGTCATGTGCGCCTCACAGCGTACACAGTCCGCTTGCCAGCCACAAGCCGCACACAATAAAATAGGCGCATAGCCGCGCCGATTTAAAAACACCAACACCTGCTCGCCAGCGGCTAGGGTTTTAGCAATAGCGCCGATAGTGGCATCGGTGAGCCCAGTGTTTTGAGCGCTTTGTAGGTTGGGTAATAAATTGGGGCGCACCTGAGTGTGCGATGAGCTTGGGCTGGGGTTGACATCATTAACCGGCAAGTCACTATATTTGGTGGGCTTGTCGCGCGCATCAACCAATTGCAGTTTTGCTTTACTCGCATTGCCTGCCCGCTGGGTAAGCGGCAACTCAGTCAGCTTGTTATCGTCAATAAGTTTAAGATGTTCAAGCGCTGGCGTGGCGGTACCTAATACCACAGGAATCTTGGCTTGATAGCCGCGATACAGCGCCACATTTGCCGCATGATATCTAAGGCTATCTTGCTGTTTGTAGGATTGGTCATGTGCCTCATCCACCACAATCAGCCCTAAATTGGCATAAGGATATAAAACCGCCGAGCGCGTGCCAATGATGATTTGGGCGAACCCTTGGCGGCAATCTTCCCAGCCTTGTAGCCGCTGGGTGTTATTGACGCCCGAATGCAGCAGTAAAATATTGGCGGCAAACCGCTGCGCAAAACGGGCCCGGGTTTGCGGGGTTAAGCCAATCTCGGGCACCATTACCAGCACCTGTTTGCCCGCCTCTAAAATCGGCTGCATCGCTTGCAAATACACTTCGGTTTTGCCGCTTCCGGTGATGCCGTTGAGCAGATAGCCCTGATAAGTATTTTGGTTAAAGGCTTGCACAATGGTATCGACAGCATGCGCCTGCTCGTCATTGAGCGATAAGGGCAGCTTTACTAATGTGACCGGTTTGGGCGGCTGTTTGGGTTCAACATAATGTTCTATCAAACCGTTTTGTTCGAGGCGTTTTAAAAAGGGGCGCTGCATCCCCTCTAGCAATAAGGTATCTTCACTCGCGCCTTTACTGCCATGCAGCTTAAGCATCGCAAACTGCTGCTTTTGGCGATGAGCATTGCTACTAAAATGTGTATCGTCAATATGAGGTTTTATGCGCCAATGGGTAATCAGTAAATCTAAGGGTTTGCCTTGACGTATCAAAGTTGGCAACATCACGGATAACACATCGCCCAAAGGATAGTGGTAATAATGCGCCAGCCAACGGGCCAGCGTTAGCATAGGGTCGTTTAGGATGGCTTTAGCATCTATACTGGATATTATCGGCTTAAGCTTACTAAGTGGCACAGCGCTATCGGCTTTGGCGACATACGCCACCACGATTCCGATTAAGGTTTGCCCGGCAAACGATACCTGCACTCTGCCCCCGATAGGCGGCAGTGTCATCTGCGGATTGTTGTCAACATTTAGAAGGGTTTCTTGTTTAGACGCTACTGGCGGCAGGTAGTCAAACTCACGATAAAGAGGTACGGGAAGGGCGACACGAATCAGCATCGTTATACAATCTCTTTAATCAATAGTCGTCTAGTCTAGCATTATGCGAACCGCCGCGCATCTTCTACAGTTTGCCACAATCTAGGCGTCAATCACCAATATCGCTTCAATTTCAACCACCGCGCCTTTGGGCAATGCCGCTACTTGCACCGCTGCCCGTGCTGGATAAGGCTCGGCGAGACGCTCAACAAACAAGGCATTTAGCGCATCAAAATCGGCCAAATCAGTTAAAGAGACATTAAACTTAACCACATTGCTCAACTTACCGCCAGCTGCTAGGCAAATAGCTTCGATATTGTCCATGACTTGGGCCGCTTGAGCTGCAAACCCGTTGCGCAAGGTCATGGTGTTTGGGTCTAAACCAATTTGGCCTGACACATAAACCGTGCTTGCACCCGCACCAGCCACTTTGACAGCTTGTGAATAGGTGCCAACGGCGGCTGGGGCATGGTCGGTATGCAGGGTTTGACGGGTCATGATGATTCCTTTTTGAAGATTTAAAGATTTAAAGAATTAAAGAGCTAGGTTGTATCGTTCAAAACGCTATTATTTAAGCTTTTATAAATGATAAAGGCGGCGAATAGTACCAAAGCCCACTTGCGGTCGCAGCGCTTCAATGGCCTCTTTTAAGTGACTGCGGCTGCGCACAGTGACATGGATTATGGTAGAGCTGGTTTGCGTATCGATTTTTTGCACGCCAATATTAAGCTGGCGTAACGTATATAAAATATGAGATACCTGCTCGTCATTTAGGGTGAGATGAATTTGCAAATAAGCGGTAAAGTGCGGCCGCTCGCTGGGGTGTTCGATACTCTGCACAATTTCAGCCTCACTATGCCAATTTAATTGCACAAACTCATAAGGCTTATCATTTTGCTTATTTAATATGGAATAACATTTATGACGATGTAATACCAAACCATGAGCAGTCAGATGGCCCAGCACAGGGTCGCCAAAAATAGGGTTGCAACAGCCGGCAAAACGCACCTCAACGCCATTGGCGTTTGATAACAGTTGATTGGGCAGCTCAAAGCCGCTTTGTTGTGCTTTGGCATGGATTTTGGTCACATCATCACTAAACAGGCGCGATACCACGAGCTGCGGCAATAGGTTGCCTGCACTCATTTGCTCGAATAGATCAGCTTTGCTGTTAGTATTTTGCCACTGCAACAAGTCTGACCAATCCGCTGCGCTGATATCATCTATAGACTTACCATAGGTTCTAAGGGCTCTATCTAGTGCCAGCTGGCCATGCTGTTGCCGCTCGTCTGCTGGTAACTCTCGAAACCAGCGCCGCAGCATTTGGCTGGCTTTACTGGTGACCACAATGCCCAGCCATTCCGCTTTCGGCTTAGCATTTTTATCCACTTCGATTTCAACCGTTTGCCCGGTTTTTAGCACCGAGCCTAAGGTCGATTCTTGGCCATCGATAATAGCGCCAACCGCTATGTTGCCCACTTTGGGGCCTACGGCATACGCAAAATCCAGGGCAGTGGCGCCGCGGGGTAGCTCATAAGCCCGCCCTTTGGGGCTATAGCACAATAGCTTGCGGCTGTTAAAATATGAGGTTAGCTCATCAATGGTTTCGACCAAGTTTTCGTACTCTGAACTCTCGCCTTGGTTGTCTTTGCCAGAGTCAATTAAATCCTGCATATTGCGCAGTGAGGCCTTAATTACCGAGCGGCTGACCTCCGAGGCATGCTCAGAGCCAATCACCCCAAGACGTGCCGCATCCTGCATTTTTTTGGTTAAAATAATCACCTTAATCGTGTCATTGTCACGCCGATACGTCAGGGTTAACGATTGGTTGCCCCCCGGCAAGGGGTGACGAATATTGTCGGCAACATACTCATTGGCAATATTGTATTTTTTAATTAAATAGTTCGCCAGCAAATCACAATCCTCGACGCGGTGCAGAACCACTTCAAAGGCATAATGGCGCAATAGGTCATTAATTTCCCCACGATTACGAAAAAACTGACGGTAAATCACCACTTGGTTTTCAAGCACCCGCACATGGCCGGTCAATTTGTGTTTCTGTAACACATAGTTTAGATATTGCTCGATGCTGTCTTTTTGATATTGACGCCCAAGCCCATGCTGCAACAGTTTATCAGACATTGTGGTGTACATAACGGGGTCAAGGTTGCGATAACACAAAATTTCGATGTAGTCGGCAATATCGTTAAGCCCCATTAAACGGGCAAAGGGCACATAAAAACTTAGCGTTTCTTCTGCTGTCGAACGCTGTTTGTCTTCTGTCACCGCGTCGAGGGTGGACATATTGTGCAACCGATCAGCAAGCTTGATAATCAACACCCGAGGGTCATCCAGGGTTGCCGAGATGATTTTATGAAAGGTCGCCGCTTTGTTTTGGCGCTTATTGCGGGTGGTCGATTTTAACTTAGTGACCCCGTCAACCAATAGCGCCACCGTCAAACCATAATGGTGAATCAAATCCTCATGGGTGACGTCGGTATCCTCTACCGTGTCGTGCAAAATAGCAGCAATAATCGTATCACGGTCTAAATGAAAACCGGCAAGAATTTCTGCTACGGCAATGGGATGGGTGATATATGGCTCACCCGATTTACGAAAGTCCTTGATATGGGCGCGATCGCCAAACTGACACGCACTGAGCACATCTTGTTTCTCGCTGTCTGATAAATAAGCGACCGCGCGCATCAAATTGCTTAACGCCTCGTCCACCAAATAAGCACTTAGTTTAGGGTAGCCTTGAGGATAGAACTTGGGGGTAACAGTATTGTCATGCCCTGCAAGCACTGTCGTCAAACCCGTCACCGCTGTTTTTTTAGCAGGAGTAACAAGCGCTTTTGCATCGCTTAGCGCTGTAGAAGACATGATAGGCTCTTTTTGTGTGACCAGCTTTTTAGGCGGTTCGGACGGCAATAGGGACGTCATTTGGCTATCCTTTGTAAACAAGTATTGGCAAAACGGGTATAACTAAAAATGGGTGTTAGTCAATAAACCTAGCGGTTTTATTACGCAGAGCACAGCATGACGAGGCATGGCAAAAACCTTAAACAAGCCGCAAATAAAAGCGTTTAACAATGTTAGCCAATCCTCTAATTAATCGTAAAATTCGTTTTAAGTCAATAGTACATCGTTAAAAAGCTGAATTAAACGAATATCATGGCTTATTGACGATATGACTTTGACTTTACGCATCGTCGCATCTGCCGTTAAACGCATTATTGATGCCGATAGATGAAACACGAACTGACTAAATATGCTGTTCATTGAATAAGTTAGCAAATTTTTAAGCCAAAGTGTGCAGATGGGTGCCGAAGATTGGCATTTATAAAACTTATCAAACGCCTTAAGATGATTTATTGAACATTAACATGGCAATCAGACGTTAACAACGGATTACGAAAGACTAAGCACTAAAACTAAGCACTAAAACTAAGCACTAAAACTAAGCACTAAAATTAAGCACTAAAATTGAGGACTAAAATTAAGCACCAAAAACGGCGCACCAAAACCTAAAAACCAGGCACTAAAAAACCACGAAACCCAAATTGTGTTTCGCGGTTTTTAATAAGGATAATATCTAACTAGCGCCTTTAAACACTAACGATTATGGCTATGGCTATCTGTCCAGCTATACACCCATAGCTATACACCCATACCCACGCCAGCATCAAGTGCTACTAGAAACCGTGTCCGCTACTCAAGGCCAAATCTAGTGAGTTGGTAGCAAAGTGGTGGTCCGGTTGATTTAAAATATCTTTAGTGACTAAGCCTGCGGCTATTTCACGCAAGGCCAACACCGTCGGCTTATCATTATCCACCTCAACCAGTGGTTCAGCGTAGCCCTTAGCCAATTGGTGCGCACGTTTACTGGCTACCAGTACCAGCTCAAATCGGTTGTCTACTGCATGTAAGCAGTCTTCTACAGTGACTCGTGCCATAAAACCCTCTTGTTATCACTTTATAAGCGATGTCGATAATAATCAAGTAGTATAACAAGTTTAGGCGTTAAAAAGCCATATTTTTTAAACAATGCTACATTAAACGATGCTACAAAACACACCTCCCTAAAACAGGGTTAAGCCTTTAACAACTCGGTGATGGTGTCGCCATATCGTATCTGTTGGCGCTCGATGGTTTGGCGCTTGGCCACAATGATGGCTTTAAGCTCTGCTAAGGCGGCCTCAAATTGGTCATTAATCACCACATACTCAAAATGCACATATTGCTTCATCTCAAAAGCTGCCCCGGCTAGGCGGGCTTCAATTACCGCCTCGCTGTCTTGCCCACGGCTTGATAAGCGTTGACGCAAGGTTGCCTTGTTGGGCGGTAAAATAAAAATCATCGTTGCACTGGGGTATATTTTTTTAACCTGCAACGCCCCTTGCCAGTCAATCTCTAAGATAACATCGATACCAGAGTCAAGCTGTTTGGTCACACTGCGCTGCGAGGTGCCATAAAAGTTATCAAAAACCTGTGCATGCTCTAAAAAGTCGCCGGCTTTAACGCCGCCAATAAACGCCTCTTGGCTCGTAAAATGATAGTCATGACCATCCACCTCGCCAGGGCGTGGCGCGCGAGTGGTGTGCGAGACACTTACCGCCACATCGTTGGTGGTGGCAATCAGTTGTTTGACCAACGAGGTTTTACCCGTGCCAGAGGCGGCGGTAATAATAAAAAGTGAGCCTAACATAAGGGGTCTCTTTAGCTGATCAAAAAAATGAGGGCCGCTAGGGTCTGTTTAATGCACCCTAAATATGGTATATATGCTCATTATAAATACTTCTGAGCGATTATGAAGGTTTATTCATACATTATTGACTGCAAAGGTATGTTATGCAAATTTATCTTGCTAACCCTCGAGGGTTTTGCGCAGGTGTCGACCGGGCTATTGCGATTGTTAACGAAGCTTTAGCCCGCTTTAAGCCGCCCATTTATGTGCGTCACGAAGTGGTGCACAACAAATTTGTGGTGTCCGACTTGGCCAACCGCGGCGCTGTGTTTGTTGAAGAATTAAACGAAGTGCCAGATGGCGCTATCGTCATCTTTTCAGCACACGGGGTGTCAAAAGAGGTTGAAGATGAAGCCAAGCGCCGAGATTTAACCGTGTTTGATGCCACCTGTCCGCTGGTCACCAAGGTGCATATCGAGGTGGCAAAATTTGCCCGCGACGGCATGGATGCCGTCTTAATCGGCCATCAAGGTCATCCCGAAGTTGAGGGCACTATGGGGCGTTTTAGCCGTCGTTATGGCGGCGAGATTCACCTAGTCGAAAGCGAGGCCGATGTCGCCAAGTTGCAAGTGAACAATGCCAAAAGCCTAGCTTTTGTCACCCAAACCACCTTGTCGATGGACGACACGGCTGTGGTGATTGATGCGCTGCGGGCAAAGTTTCCGAGTATCGAAGGCCCGCGCAAAGATGACATTTGCTATGCTACCCAAAATAGGCAAGATGCAGTCAAGGACTTGGCCAGCCGCTGCGAAGTGGTGTTGGTGGTGGGGTCGCCCAATTCGTCTAATTCTAACCGTTTGCACGAATTGGCCGAGCGGATGGGCTGTACCGCATACCTTATCGACAATGCAGGTGAGATGGATAAACAATGGTTTGCCTCGGTGCAAGCAGTGGGCGTGACCGCTGGCGCATCGGCACCTGAGGTACTGATCCAAGAGGTGCTCAATCAACTGCAAGCTTGGGGTGGCAATTTACCACATGAGCTCGCTGGTATTGAAGAAAACGTTACTTTTAGCCTACCCAAAGCGCTGCGTATTCCAACCACGCAAGTGTAGAGGTCTATTGGTCCACAAGTCGGGCTGCTAGGGTTTGGGCGCAGCTGAGATGAGGCTGCTGATGGATAACGCTATTCATTGCTTAATTTTTTATTGGTCGTCATTGGTCGTCATGGTGCTGTTTACGGCGCATTTGTGACGTATACAGGTCATACTCCCACGCCTGCTCCACCAAATCATAAAAGTTTGGCACCTCATTAAACGCTCGCCGCGCAGCCAGTAGGCAACCGCGCATTTGATAGGCTTGCTCATACGTAATAGAGAAGTCATCATCGCCATGGTTTTCTAAATCGCGTATCGCCTGCATCATTGTTGACGAGGTGTCGTGAAAGCTGTCAGAAAGCGCAGCAATGGTCTTTAACTGGGCTTTAAAGGCGTGCATACTTGTTTCAATAGCGTCTATTTTACGGTCAAACTCACTCTTGACGACCGTTATTGAGGTTGTTGTCTTGGTTACAGCGATGGGCGTAGCGACAATATCCTTATCAATGACTTCTATCTTATCAATGACCTCTATTTTGTTAGCGCCAGTTCCTACTTTTTCCGCCTCATCTTTCTTCAACTGTTTGTTTGGCGCTTTTTCTAGCTTATTGGTAGACTGTCGCAATTTTTGGGTGGCTGGCATTGGCAAGCGGTGTTTAGCCACGCTATTGGCACGAGTGAGCGAGTCGCTACCAATTTTTGTGCCATCATGGAGATCGACATCGTCATCCATTACCAAATCATCATGGATTAACACATTATCGTACAGGGTTAAATCATTGTCTCGCTCTAGGTGCTCATCGTCTAAGATTTCAAGCGTTTCTAAATCCGTATCGGCGCTATCGAGTAAAAAACGTTCAATTTCGCTATCGGATAAATCTCCAAATAGGTTAAATTTATCGTTGTTATCTGGCATAAGCAGTCTCATTCTTCGGGCGGCATACATAGCAATCTGAATAATATAAATTAGTGTAGCCTTATTTTGTATAAATTTAAATGCTTATTTGTCGTTTGGTAACTTGAAATTTGTGGCAGTGCCCCGATTAGTTACTGTTAAGCAATCCTGATCAATAATACCATCAGCGATTGCGCCTAAAAAAATCAATAATTATTGAAGAGGATTTTATGAGCGACAACACGACCACGTCAATAGACTCGACCGACACTACAGATGCCACCTTAAATACAAAAAATACAGAAACATCCAAAGCGACTGACAAAGCTGATAAGGCTGACCAAACTGAGAAGGCGAGTGCCGAGAAACAGACTGTTGAAACAGCCGAAACAGCCGATACCGAAACAGCCGAAACAGCCGATACCGAAACAGCTGAGGTTAAAAACAGCGCTAGTGACACTAGCGAAGCCAAACAGCACGTTTTTGAAGCCGAAGTTGCGCAATTATTGCATTTAGTGACCCACTCGCTATACTCCAATGCCGATATCTTTGTGCGTGAATTGGTGTCTAATGCGTCGGATGCCTGCGATAAGTTGCGCTTTGAAGCCACTGCCAATGATAGCTTGTATGAAGACGATGGCGAATTAAAAGTACGCATTGCCATTGATGACGCCGCCAAAACCATTACCTTTATTGATAACGGTATCGGTATGAACGAAGCGGACACCATCGAAAACTTGGGCACCATTGCCAAATCAGGCACCAAAGCCTTTTTAGAGCAATTATCCGATGCGCAAAAACAATCGCAAAAGCAAGATGGTCAATTAATCGGTCAATTTGGGGTAGGGTTTTATTCTGGCTTTATCGTCGCCGATACCATCACGGTTGAAACCCGAAAAGCGGGCGAACCGGCCAGTACAGGGGTGCGCTGGGTGTCGGATGGTACCGGTAAATTTACCACCGAAGCCATCACCAAAGACAGCCGTGGCACAGCCATTACCTTGCATCTTAAACCAGAATTTAGCGAAGGCGAGGACAACTACCTCGACCGTGCCAAAATCAAAACCTTAGTCAATAAATACTCTGACCATATTAGCTTGCCCATTCAAATGCGTAAAGAAGTTTGGCAAGAAGATGTGCAAGAGGAGGAGGATGAGTCAGATGCGCCCGCTGGCGGCGAGATGGTATTGACCGACGAGTGGGAAACCATCAATAAGGCCAGTGCTTTATGGACTCGCGCCGCCGCCGATATTAGCGATGAAGAGTATGACGAGTTTTATAAAAACATCACCTACGATATGGAGTCACCTTTAGCGTGGACGCACAATCGGGTTGAGGGACGTGTTTTATACACCCAGTTATTATTCATCCCTAAAAAAGCACCGCATGACTTATATACCCGCGAGCATCAACGCGGCCTTAAGTTGTATGTGAAGCGGGTGTTTATTATGGACGATGCCGAGCAGTTATTGCCGATGTATCTGCGCTTTGTCAAAGGCGTGATTGACTCTGCCGATTTACCGCTGAATGTGAGCCGTGAAATCCTGCAAGAATCGCGCGATGTTAAAGCCATTCGTGACGGTAACGCAAGACGTATCTTAACCTTGTTAGCAAGCTTAGCCAACAGTGAAGATACTGATAAACAAGCCAAGTTTGCGCAGTTTTATAGCGAGTTTGGCGATGTTATCAAAGAGGGACTGGGCGAAGATACCAGCAACCAAGAGCGTATTGCTAAGTTGTTGCGCTATCACACCACCACCAATGAGGGTTTTGAGACCGGTTTTGCCGATTATAAAGCGCGCATGAAGGATGAACAAAAGGCCATCTATTACCTCACCGCTGAAAATCTAGTGGCTGCCAAAAATAGTCCGCAACTCGAGTTGTTCAAGAAAAAAGGCATCGAGGTTATTTTGATGACCAGCCGTGTTGACGAATGGGCGATGAACTTTTTAACTGAGTTTGATGGCACGCCACTGCAAAACATCGCTAAAGGGGCGGTTGACCTTGGCGAGTTACAAGACGAGAGCGAAAAGGCAGAAACCCAAAAAGCGCAAGAGAGCCTAAAGCCCGTGGTGGATAAGCTCAAAACCGCCTTAGGCGAACGGGCGCAGGACGTACGCGTGTCTAACCGTTTGGTGGATAGCCCGGCATTGTTGGTCACGCCAGAGGGCGAGTTGTCGCCACAGTTGATTCAAATGCTCAAGCAAATGGGGCAAGAAGTACCCGATACCCATCCTATTTTGGAAATCAACCCGAACCATCCGCTGATTCAAAAATTGGAGAGCAGTGACCAGCTTGACGGCGATTTTGATAAGCTGGCCCAAGTGATATTTGACCAAGCCTTATTGGCCGAGGGCGGTCAGCTACAAGACCCCGCCGGTTATTTAAAGCGGGTGAATGAGTTGTTGCTGAAATAATTTTTGATAAACCAACATGTTGCGAAAAAAAGAGGACTCAGCTTGAGTCCTTTTTTGTTGTCCAAATTAGGCGTCACTGGTGTTGGGTAGTAGGCAAATAAGCCTATAAGCTGGCGCCAGATGTTACGGCATGGTATATCCCGCCACACTTGATATTAGGTTATCAATACTGTGCAAACTTCTAAAAAGAAAGAAGAAAAAGCGTGCTGATAGTGACCGGTTTAGGGTATGATTAAGCAATTACTCGACAGGATTATGGATATGAAACTCATTGCTATCATGTTGGTAGGTTTGGCGCTTGTCGCCTGTACTGAAGAGGGATATAAAGGTTTACCACCGTTGATTAATGGCACCAGCGTCGGCGGCGGGATTGATTATGTGGATAATAGTAACAATAACGCCTTTTGGAGGTATGTCAGTAATGAAGTAAATGGTGTCGTAACTGCTGTCAGTGCCACCGTTGCCTCAGCAAATACTTATTTTGATTATCGGGCATCACTTACGGTTAGGAAGTTTAACGATTCCGGTCTTAAAAAAACAATCAGTTTTAATGCTGATAGTGGGTTTTATTGCGGCTCTGTCTGTACAATTCCTATCAAGCTTGATAACAACGATACTAGAATTTATAGTATGACAGTTAAGGATGGCGAATTAACACCTGTAAAAGATAGCGACGGTGTATACCTATTTAATCAGCTTACAACGTCTGACGAGGTGACTGTTTTGTTACCGGTTGCGGGTCTTGATGCGCCTTTTGAAGCTAAGTTCAATTTGCGGGGGTACGACACTCAAAAAATGGCGTTAAATACGCTTGCAACGCCTACAACATAGCAAGCATAGAATGGGTTGACAATAGCGCCACCAAACTTAACCAATGAGCCAAAATCAAATGAACATCAGTGAGTTACGTTTTTTCTGCATTTCTTCAAGGCTTGAAAAATATAAACACCCAATAATATCTACCGTTCACCTTTTGACCTTACCACTCAATCAAGTTACAATTCAAGGAATTAACAAAAATAGGGGATGCTAATTATGATAGTCGAAATCGCTACCTTACCGCCCCTAATCCAAGAAAAGTTGCAGTAATTCCTTATCAAAGTAGAACAAGGTAAAAGCGTTAGCGTTGCCAAAAATCGCAAAATCGTTGCTATCATTCATAAACCTGAAAAAAGCCCATCCGTTAAAAGCCTAGTAGAGCGTTTTAGCCAGTCCAACCCTGCGGTCGCCGATATTGACCTAGAGCTACCACGTAGACAGTTATCCAGCCAAGACAGTTTTAAGATATTTGACTGATGTATCTACTGTTTAAGGTTTGATAAATTCAACTCATCTTATGACAGCTTATCAAAGAATAAAACTCACCATAAAAAAAGCCCTATAAGCTGAATATCAGCTTATAGGGCTTAGCAACATCCAAAAACCTACCTAATAAAAGATAGGTTTAATGATGATAAATAGCAACTACATTGTAGCATCAAGCTTTTTCGCCATATCTAAATGCATGGCAACAGCAGCACGCGTTTGGGCTAAAAATTGGCGTAATTCTGGGGTTTTAGCGCTTGGCATAAGCTGACTATCGATAGTCATTAACACCTTATCATGCACCATAATCTGACCCATAATATACTCTTTATCAGCAGGCTTAGCGGCTTTGCTAAGCTTGGTCACCAGATTATTGCTATCGACTTGCAACGCATTACTGGTATGACTTGCTTGTGGTGGCAACCCTAAACTATTGGCTAATGCTCGGCCTTTATTTTCATTATCGGTATGCTGATCTATCATACCTTGAGCGTAGCTACGAGCTTGTGCGGTTTGCAAATTGGGCATAGCCACTTGAGCTTGCATGATTTCACCCATATTAGCAACGCTCAATACCTTAAGAATTTGCCCTTCGCTTAAATGCTCATTTTTTAACTGGCTATGACTCATGTTTGCATGAGGCATACCCTTAGCATCATGATGCTGAGACATCGGCATATTTGGCATATTCTGACAAGCCGTTAAGCCCACAACACTACTCAAGATGACACCGCTTACTAGAGATTTGATGACACGTTCATTGGATAAAAATTTCATAGTACAATCCTCATAAAATAAATTAAACGTAAAATAAATTAAAAATAAATTAAAAATAAATACAGATTAAGTCAAATAGTCAATAATCGTATATTTTTACACCTCCTTATGATAATTGAATCAATGGCTTCTTATGTGACCATTTGTTGTGATTTGACCCATTTCCGATTACAAAAAAAAGGTTACGCCCGCCTTGTGTAGGGTAAAGGTTGCTGGATGTAAGTTTTTTACCTGACATTTTAAGCCGTTGACAGAAGGGTTACGGTTACGTTGCTCAGTGGCAAAATGGTAAAGCGGCTACGGTTTAAATTGCCTGACCTAGCGTTAACCGCTGTTCATTGCATTAGGCTAAACAGAGCGCAACTGTGCCTTAAACGATAGCGTCTAGGGTTTATCGTAACTACGAGCGTATTTCACTCATCATAAAATGCTATCTGGCTTTAATAGTTAGACATAAGTGGTTTTTTAGGGTATAAAAGCGGTGATTTAAACAGTTGTAAAGTTTTAAATCAGTGCCTCAGTGACGAAAAAAACGGAAATTACAGACATTAAACCTATGAATCTATTGCAAGGAAGATAACTAATGAATACAAAAAAATTGGCAGCCGAATTTCTAGGCACCATGTGGCTAGTGTTTGGCGGCTGTGGCAGCGCAGTCTTCGCCGCAAACTTTGGCGGAGATGGCAATCCACTAGGCATCGGCTTTTTGGGCGTTGCACTGGCATTTGGTTTAACCGTCTTAACTGGCGCTTATGCTTTTGGCCATATCTCGGGTGGTCATTTTAACCCAGCGGTCAGTATTGGTCTCATGGTGGGCAAGCGCTTTCCAGCCTCTGAGTTACCCGGTTATATCATCGCGCAAGTATTGGGCGGCGCTTTTGGTGCCTTTGTCATCTTTATGATTGCCAATGGTCAAGCAGGTTTTAACATTGACCCAGCAGCAGCAGGTGCGTTTGCCACCAACGGTTTTGGCGACTTATCACCCGGTGGCTATAGCATGATGTCGGCGTTTATCGTTGAGGTCGTATTAACCGCTGTCTTTTTAATTATCATCATGGGGTCAACCCACCACCGTGCCCCTGTTGGTTTTGCCCCGATTGCGATTGGTTTGGGCTTAACGCTTATTCACTTAATCAGTATTCCTATTACCAACACCTCAGTCAATCCCGCGCGCTCTACCGCAGTTGCTTTGTTCGTCGGCGGCGGCTCGTTATCACAGCTTTGGTTGTTTTGGGTAGCGCCAATTGTTGGTGCGGCGCTGGGCGGCGGTATTTATGCTTGGTTAGGTCATGAAGGCCCAGATATTGTGGGTGATGTGGTGGTTGGTGAAGATAGAGTGAAATAGGGCTAAGCGCTGCTGGACTGAACGCGCTCGTAGGGACTATCTTGTCAACTATCGACATGGCCTATCCATTGATTAACCGATTGATTAACCGGTTGATTAACCGGTTGGTAAAACTGTTTAGCAAACTGTTTATTAAAGATAAGAGACTCCATTTGAGTCTCTTTTTTACTTTTAGATTTTTACTTTGATAAAGAGCAAAGATATGGTAAAACTAAGCATGCCGTTATATTATAGCTATACTACAAAAGCTGCTGATGCGTTACCATTTTGTTAAGCCCTGCAAAGGATGTCAAGGCGCTTAAATGTATTTAACCACAAGGATGTTGCTATGTCTCAAACCCTATTTAGAGCCTTATTAAATCAACGTTACCCTAATGCCGCCTCACGTCATACCCCCTTGTCCCAAAGCCATGATATTGGCCCTACCGATACGCCGCTTATAGACGCCACCATTGGCACTGTCTTTGATGCTATGGTGCAAAAAAACCCCGATAAAGAAGCCCTAGTCTCTCGGCATCAAGCGATTCGCTGGACGTATGGCGAGCTACAACACAAGGCCAATCAGTTGGCTAGCGCCATGATAAGCATTGGGATTGAAAAGGGTGAGCGTATTGGTATCTGGTCGCATAACAATAGCGAGTGGTTGCTGATGCAATTGGCGACGGCCAAAGCGGGCGTTGTGTTGGTGAATATCAACCCCGCCTACCGCATCTCTGAGCTGCAATACGCCCTGAATAAAGTAGATTGCAAAGTCTTGGTGATGATGCGCCATTTTAAAACCAGCGATTATATTGAGATGATTCAGGAGATGGCGCCCGAAATTTATCATCAGCATTATGATGGTTTAGAATTGGCATCTTTGCCTAATTTAAAGCGCATTGTCTGGATAGATGCGCCTGATAGCCCTGTGCAACCAAACTTCGTGCAAAAATTTTCGGATTGGATGGCGCAGGGGCGTGCCGATGACCCTAAACTTATCGAGCGCAGTCAGTCTTTGCAAGCGGATGACCCCATTAATATCCAGTTTACCAGTGGCACCACCGGCACGCCAAAAGGCGCCACCCTAACCCATAAAAATTTGCTCAACAATGCCTATCATTTGGGTGAGGCGTTATGCTTTAGCACAGACGATAAGCTGTGTTTGCCGTTGCCGTTATACCACTGCTTTGCCATGGTGCTGGGCAATTTAACCATGCTCAGTCACGGTGCAACCTTGGTGTATCCGAGTAGCAGTTTTGAGCCTCTAGCTGTGCTGCAAGCCATTAGTGAAGAAAAATGCACCGCCCTGCACGCTGTGCCAAGTATGTTTTTGGCACTGTTAAACCATCCGCAATGTCATGACTATGATTTAACCAGTTTGCGCACCGGTGTTAGCGGCGGCGCCAACTGCCCACGCGAGCTGATGGAGCGTATTATCAGTGAGATGCATATGAAGGAGCTGACCATCGCTTATGGCATGACTGAAACCAGCCCAAAATCAACACAAACCTTGCCTACCACGGCTATTGAAAAACGAGTGTCTACCGTCGGCTTGGTACAACCGCACCTGGAGGTGAAAATCGTGGATACAGAGACGGGCGCAACCTTGCCAATTGGTGAGATTGGCGAGGTGTTGACTAAGGGGTATGCGGTGATGCAGGGTTATTGGAATGACAAGCTAAAAACGGATGAAGCGGTTGTGGACGGTTGGATGCACACAGGCGATTTGGGCAGTATGGACAGTGAGGGGTATATCAGTATCGTTGGGCGCAGCAAGGATATGATAATTCGGGGTGGCGAAAATATCTACCCTGCCGAAGTGGAAAACTATTTATACCGTCATCCCAAAATATTGGATGCGCAAGTGGTGGGGGTGCCCGATGACAAGTTGGGCGAGCAAGTAGCCGCTTGGATTATCCCCAAAAACGGCGAAACCCTTACTGAGCAAGAGATTCGCGATTTTTGTTATAACCATATTGCCCATTATAAAATCCCCAAATACATTCGCTTTGTGGACAGTTACCCGATGACCATCACCGGAAAGATTCAAAAATTTAAAATTGTAGAGGCGATGAAGGCCGAACTAGGCATAGGATAAGCATAAGCATAGGATTGGCATAGCAAGCGTTTAGTGTCGAGCTGCCTTGTGTCTCTAGCCGCACAACAGCAAGAGACTGTACTTAAAGGCTGTATTAAAAGACTGTACTAAAAGACTGTATTAAAAGACTGTACTAAGTCACTGCATTAAAACCCAGCGTGCCAATCATGCCCTTGTCTTTAATAAAGGCGATAATATCGTCCAAGCCGTCGCCCGTTTTCATGTTGCTAAACACCACCGGTTTGTCGCCACGCATTTTGGCAGCATCACGAGCCATCACCTCTAAGGATGCGCCTACCATAGGGGCTAAGTCGGTTTTGTTAATAATCAACAAGTCGGACTTCATGATACCGGGGCCGCCTTTACGGGGGATTTTATCGCCCGCGGACACATCAATCACATACAGGGTTAAATCAGACAACTCGGGACTAAAAGTAGCGGCGAGATTGTCGCCGCCCGATTCAATGATAATCAGCTCTAAACCGTCAAATTGATTTTGTAATTCTGCTATAGCGGCCAAATTAATCGACGCATCTTCCCGAATGGCGGTGTGCGGACAGCCGCCGGTTTCGACGCCCCGGATGCGCTCAGCAGGCATGGCATTGTTTTTCGTTAAAAACTCTGAATCTTCTTTGGTGTAGATGTCGTTGGTGACCACCGCCATATTAATGTCATCACGTAGCGCTTGGCACAGGCGTAAGGTTAAGGCAGTTTTGCCAGAGCCAACCGGGCCGCCAATACCAAGACGCAGAGGAGATAGGGTAGTGGCAGTGTTGTCAGTGTTGGCCGAGTTGCCGGTTGGGTTTTTTGGCGTAAGTGCCATAGAGATATCCTTAATAATGAACAATAAATAAGTAAGTAAGTAGTAGGGTGCTCCCCGCGCACCACTTAGCGTCGGGCGATGATAACATTGACCAAGTGCCAGTAGTAGGGTACGCCCCGCGCGCCGCGTAGCGTCTGTCAGTCTGTAAAATGGTGCAACCCAATCTTTAAGCAGTCTTTAAACAGTCTTTATACGGTCTTGAGACAACACGCTATCCATTAAGAGCGAAACAAACGGCTGTATTGGCGTTCGTGCTGACAAGATAGCAGGGCTAAATTGGGCAAATTGGCGGACATATTGAGCTGGCTATATAACCTGCTTAACGCTGGTCGACGGTCTGCGCTATCGACGTTACCATCAATATCGCCTTGGTGAAAATTTTGATAAACTGCCTCAATTTTGTGGCTTATGTGCGTGATGCCCACGCTTAACGCTTGTTGCAATTGCCAAATAATCCGTTGTCCTGCCATTTGACCAAGCGGTACAGTTTTGACCGCGGCCAGCACCATGTTTTCAATTTGCCCAAAGCCATAGGTGGTCATCGCCTGTGCGGGCGACAGTTGCCAATGCGCATGGATAGTGGCAAACACCGGCAAAAAGCCTTGCGCAATCAAGGGGTCGGGTACGTCTAACTCAAGCACCTCGTCCAGCCAAGCCGCTAACGATAACGCTAATTGGTCAGATTCATACAAAAATTCTTTGCTTTCACGGCTGGCGTGATAATCCGCCCCTAAAGCGTTTGCTAAATTGTCATCTTCATTGGCTAATGCTTGCACTATCAACGCCAGCAGTGGCAGCTCGTAGCCCAATAACGCCAGCTCGAGATAGTCTTGCATAAACGCCAACATACTGGCTTCATCGTTGATTAAGCACGCTTCAATCGCTGACTCAATCCCTTGCGAATAGGTATAGCTACCAATGGGCAGGTTACTGGATGCCAGCATCATTAATCGACCCAGTGCAGCGTGTTGCTGAGCGCTGTTAACAAGTTCAATCATGCGAATGGCTATGTGATTCGCTATGAGTATGTGCAGCGTGTGCATGACTGTGCGCATCGCCGCTATGGGCATGGCTATGCGAATGGCTATGCGCCTGCTCGCCTTTGTAAGCCCCCGTTTCCGGTTCAAATGGGGCTTGAACAGGTGTGGTGTGTAAGCCAAGGTTTTGCAGCATGGCCTCTAGCACATGGTCGGGCTCAAAGTATAGGATATCTGGCGTTATCATTAACGGCACATGGCGGTTGCCCAGATGATACGCGCCTTGCATCAAGCTAAACCCATCATCGGCGCTAACCGCAATGAGGCGTTGTTTCGCTGCTTTGATTTGTAGCACATTGGTGTTGCCATCGCTTAAGACACAGCCGTCTTTTAAAGTGTCGGTACGGGGCAAATCAACGCCCACTGTTTCACCATCTTGGGTGGTGGCTTTAAAGCGGCTGCGCTGGCGAGTGTCAAAATCTAGATATAAATAGTGCTGGCTTTGGTACTGCTGCTCAATCGTCGCCAATTGCGCCTCGGATAAATGGTCATGCGCTATACGCTGGCTATATATTTTCATAAGGGTTTGGCTTAAAGGTGATGAATGATAGCGGCTATCTGCCAATTTTTGTATAGGTCGGATGGATTTGACCTCATCCAACTGTCTATCTTTTTAAAACAAGAAATAACGCTGCGCCATTGGCAATTGCTCGGCAGGCTCACAGCTCATTAATTCGCCATCGGCATACACTTCATAGGTTTCTGGGTTCACATCCATTTCTGGGCAATGGCTGTTCAGGCGCATATCCTGCTTACGCACTTGACGAATATTGTGCACTGGTTTAATCACCTTGTTGAGCGCCAACTGTTTGTCTACGCCGGATGCAATCGCCGCTTGTGACATAAAGGTGATGCAGGTTTGCGCCACCGTTTTGGGGTAGCTGGCAAACATGCCACGGTAGTGCACCGGCTGCGGGGTTGGGATAGAGGCGTTGATGTCACCCATGGGCGCTGCGGCGATCAGTCCACCTTTGATAATGCAATCGGGCTTAACCCCAAAAAAGGCGGGCGACCAAAGGATTAAATCTGCCCATTTACCCACGGCTATCGAGCCGACTTCATCGCTAATGCCATGAGTAATTGCTGGGTTGATGGTGTATTTGGCAATATAGCGTTTAATTCGGAAGTTGTCGTTGTCCTGCTCGCTGTCGGTTGCAGCGAGCGAGATAAGCCCTAAATCCTGCTCGGTTTTTGCCGAGCTATCGGGGGCAAGATGACCACGCTGCGCTTTCATTTTGTCAGCGGTTTGCCAGGTGCGAATAATCACTTCGCCCACCCGTCCCATCGCTTGCGAATCGCTGCTCATCATCGAGATAGCGCCTAGGTCATGCAATATGTCTTCGGCGGCAATGGTTTCTTTTCGAATACGACTTTCAGCGAATGCCACGTCCTCGGCGATTGCAGGGCTTAGGTGATGGCACACCATTAGCATGTCTAAATGCTCATCAATGGTGTTAACGGTAAAGGGTCGGGTCGGATTGGTTGAGGAGGGCAATACATGCGCTACGCCAATGGCTTTTAAAATATCGGGAGCATGGCCGCCGCCTGCGCCCTCGGTATGAAAGGTGTGGATGCAGCGGTTTTTGAAAGCGTCTAGGGTGCTCTCTAAATAGCCACTTTCGTTTAGGGTGTCGCTATGAATGGCGACCTGTACATCATAATCCTCTGCAACGCTCAGGCAGTTGTCGATGGCTTGTGGCGTGGTGCCCCAATCCTCATGCAGTTTTAAGCCGATAGCACCGGCTGTAATCTGCTCAACAATGGGCTGTGCTAGGCTTACGTTGCCCTTGCCCAAAAAGCCAATGTTCATTGGGATGGCATCGGTGGCCTTTAGCATGCTTTGAATATGATAGGCACCGGGGGTACAAGTAGTGGCAAGGGTGCCTTGCGCAGGGCCGGTGCCGCCGCCTAGCATAGTGGTTATTCCAGACATTAATGCCGTTTCGCATTGCTGTGGGGCAATAAAATGAATGTGGCTGTCAATGCCGCCTGGGGTCAAAATTTTGCCCTCGCCGGCAATAATTTCGGTAGCCGCGCCAATGGGTAAGGTGACATTGGGCTGAATATCCGGGTTGCCCGCTTTGCCAATGCCGCTGATGCGCCCATCTTTCATTGCCACATCTGCTTTATAAATGCCGCTATAATCTACAATGAGCGCATTGGTTATCACGGTGTCAGGCACTTGGGCGCCAAGCAATTGCGATTGCCCCATACCATCTCGAATTACCTTGCCGCCACCAAATTTCACCTCTTCGCCAATGCTTAGGTTAGGCAATGCAGCCGTGGTTTCATTATTAATAGCCTTATCGGTATCAGTGGCAACGGGTGCAGCATGTTGCGAGCCACTTACCGGCATCGAATCTTCATTGCTTGAAAGGCTGTGAGTGCGCTCATATTGTGATGAGGTATCTGGCTCAGCGTCTACCTGATGGGTCAAATCATACTCGACCTCAAGCCATAAATCAGTGTCGGCGAGGCGTACTTTGTCGCCCGTAGTGGGGCCAAAATGCTCGGCATACACGCGCCTATCAATGCGTTTTTGTGAGGTGGCGTCGGTTAGTATGGGTGTCACGCTGCCCATCACCTCACCTGCAAAGCCATAGACCTCTTGCTTGCCCGCAATAGCGACCAATTCAACCGTACGGGCTTGACCCGGCTCAAAGCGTACCGCCGTGCCCGATAAAATATTTAAGCGATAGCCTTTGGTGGACTCTCTGGTAAAGCTTAACGCCTTATTGACTTCATAAAAATGATAGTGTGAGCCAATTTGAATGGGTCTATCGCCGGTATTGACCACCTCGAGCGTTTGCACCGAACGCCCTGCATTTAACACCATCTCACCCGCTCTTATTTTATACTCGCCTGCTTTTCCTGTTTTCCCCAATTGCCCCAATTGCATAGTTATCCTTATTTATTTCCTAGGTGATAAAGAGTGATAGAGAGTGATAGAGTGCTTTATTGTCAATCAACAAATCTTATCTTAGTCTTAACTTTATTAGACACAAAAGCTATTAAACAATCGGATTATGTACTGTGACCAGCTTGGTACCGTCTGGAAAGGTGGCCTCAATCTGCACATCGGCAATCATATCGGCAATGCCGTCCATCACGTCATCGCTGGACAAATAGGTTGCCCCCTCACTCATCAACTGTGCTACGCTTTTGCCATCGCGTGCCCCTTCCATCAGCAGCATACTAATATAAGCGATGGCTTCGGGATAATTGAGCTTCACCCCTCTATTTTTGCGGCGCTCGGCGACCATGCCAGCGGTAAACAGTAGCAGTTTGTCTTTTTCAGTCGGGGTTAATTGCATCAGACGTCCTTAAAATATGATTGACTATAGGGTTATTCAAATAGGGTTATTTCAAAATCAACGATTATCAAGGTATTGCGCCCAAAGCCTGCGTGGCTAGGTGTCCCAAATTCTAGGGCGATGCAGCAGCAAGCCATACCAGTGCTGTCTTAATAACTCTCGAGCTTGATAAAAGGCGTCAAAGCACGCACGCACATCACCGCCCAAATAACGGATATTAATCGCCTGATAATTGTGGGTACACACAATCGGCAACTGCCGCTTATCGATTAGACTTCGCAACTGCGTTATCATCGTATCCAAATATGCGCCCATTTTTAGAGGATTATCACGATGTTGTGGCGCAATCACCTCGCCACTTGGCACTGCCCAAAACGAGCCATGCACATGGTGACGATTTAATCCTAGTGGCGAGCTAAACCAGCGAGAAGCGGCGGCTTGCGACGTATACTCGCTTACCAGTAACTGCTGGTTACGCCATATCTCTAAACGGTTGCCGTAATGACCCTGCGTAAACGTCTCACAATGGGCTTGGCGGCCAAACACTGCAATGTCCCAAGTTAGCAAACTCGCGGTTGCTGCCAGATAAAAATGGTTAACGGCGCGCGCGACCGAATGATTATAATAAATGCTTTCTTGCGGCAACCATTCTAAAATTGCACCCTCGTCAAGCCGTGCATCAATATGTTGTTTCGCGGCAGGTTGTTTTGTTTGACCGGTGCTAGAAGTTTTACCACCAGCACCAGCATTCTTGCAGCTAACCTCTTGAGTAGTTGAGGTTGCACTATTGCTTGCTATCGGGCGTATCGACTCACGCTGTCCATACCATTTACCTGCCCCAGGCGTGGTTATTACCGCATGACTGTTGCTATTGAGCTTAAACTCTAATTGTAGACTATCACCATCGGCAATGCCAGCAGGGGGATACAACACATAAATATGGCAGATACCAGCTTGCGACTTGCTTTGCGTATTTTGGTTAAGTTCCGGCTCGGGATATAAGGCACGCTGCACCATCAAGGCCCCGGTATGCAAACGATGAAACAGGCGGGTTTTTTGGCTGCTTGCTACATAATCAAAACTTAAATGGAGGGAGGATAACCAAGTCAACAGTTTCTAGCCTTGCAAAGAAATGAGGGTTCAATAAAGTAAATAAAAAGTAATTAAATAGATAGACAACCCCTACTATAACGATAATAGAAATAAAATAGAAGAGGCAATATCAATCGTCTATGCTTAGGGCTTATGCTAAGGGTTTAGGCTTAGGACTTGACGGTTTACGTATTCATAACTTAGCCACTACTGATGTTAAAAACCACTGTGTTAAACTGGCTAAAGTGAGTTAACATCTCGTAAAGTTAGCCAAAAGTATTAAAATAACTCAAACAACACGACTAGGATGCGTATGAAAACCACTGCCGCCATCGCTTGGGAAGCCAATAAACCGCTCACGTTACACGAAGTCGACCTTGAGCCCCCACAAGCGGGTGAGGTACTCATCGAATTAAAAGCCACGGGCATTTGCCATACCGATTATTATACGTGGTCGGGTGCCGACCCCGAGGGGCTGTTTCCGTCTATTTTGGGGCATGAAGGGGCGGGCGTGGTTGTCGAGGTTGGTAAAAACGTCAAAGACCTCAAAGTGGGCGACCATGTTATTCCATTATATACACCAGAATGCCGAGAATGCAGCTTTTGCTTACACCCTGCCACCAACCTCTGCCAAGCCATTCGTAGCACCCAAGGCAAAGGTTTAATGCCCGATGGCACCTCACGCTTTAGTCTAGATGGTGAAATTATCCATCATTATATGGGCACGTCCACCTTTTCCCGCCATACAGTGTTGCCCGAAATTGCCGTGGCCAAAATTCGCAAAGACGCCCCCTTTGACAAAGTCTGCTATATCGGTTGCGGCGTCACCACAGGGGTAGGGGCTGTGGTTTACACGGCGCAAATGCAAGCAGGGGCGACTGTGGCGGTGTTTGGGCTTGGCGGCATTGGGCTTAATGTAATTCAAGGTGCCAAAATGGTCGGCGCACGGCGGATTATTGGGGTAGATATTGACCCTAGCCGTGCGGCAATCGGTCGTCGTTTTGGGATGACTGACTTTGTTAATCCAAACGATTTAGACCATAACGAGAGTATCGTCGACCGCATTGTGCAAATGACCGATGGCGGCGTCGATTACTCGTTTGAATGTATTGGCAACGTCGAGGTGATGCGCCAAGCCCTAGAGTGCGCCCACAAAGGCTGGGGGCGTAGCATTATTATTGGAGTGGCAGGGGCTGGGCAAGAGATTAGCACCCGGCCGTTTCAACTGGTGACCGGTCGCAAATGGGAAGGCTCTGCCTTTGGCGGTGCTAGAGGCCGCACTGATGTGCCGACTATTGTAGATTGGTATATGGAAGGGTTGATTGAGGTGGATTCGCTGATTACCCACACCCTACGCCATGATGAAATCAACAAAGGATTTGAGTTATTAAGTGACCCTGACTGTATTCGTAGCGTCATCAAATACTGATTAGATAAGGGCTATTTGCCTAGTGGTAGCGCTAAAGATAGATAACCCTAAACGATAACTATACCCCACTCTCAAATTTTGGAGGTTTTATCATGGTAGCTAATCCCGCTTTGCGCTACTATCTTGGCTTGCACGGGGGCAGGCACTAATGGCAATAGTCGTTCCTGTTGCCTCGATAACGCCTCTTGCCAAGTGCCTGCAACCCCATGCTGTGCCAAGTATAGCTGCTATAATCGGGGCTAAACCGCACCTTCGATGCAACCATAGCGTGTAGGATGAGCCCTGCGCACCAAGACACAAAAGAAATATCATCAAAACTCTATTATCGTTAAATTGAGAATCGTATCTCTCCAATATATTATTATTCTAAAGGTGCGCGGGGCGCACCCTACATCTAAAAACATGGCTTATTTCAGTGTTTAAGTTTAGGATAATAAGTTGAGGGTGAGGTAAACGATAACTATAATAAAATAAAGGATTGCGCCATGTCGATATTAACCTTAACCAGTAATAACCGCTGTTTTGATGGCGAACAACACTATTACACTCATGAGTCTAGCGCCACGAACAGCACCATGACCTTTAGTATTTATCTGCCCGATAAAGCCTTAGCAGGAAAAACGTGCCCTGCTATTATGTTTTTATCAGGGTTAACCTGTAGCCCAGATAACCCAACCCACAAGGCCCATTTTCAAAAAAAATGTAGTGAAATGGGAGTTATTTTTATTGCGCCTGATACCTCGCCAAAATCGTCGACCAATCCCAATAGTGACATTGCCGACGATGAGCGTTATTACGTAGGTCAAGGCGCCAGCTATTATGTTGATGCCAGCCAAGCCCCTTGGGAGACTCATTTTAAGATGCAAAGCTATATCATCAATGAGTTTTACGAGCTGGTAACGGATTTATTTACCATCAGCAGTATTGGCTTGATGGGGCATTCTATGGGCGGGCATGGCGCATTGCTACTTGGTTTTAAATATCCTAGCAAGTTTGTTAGTGTATCAGCCATAGCACCGATAGCGGCTGTTAGCGAGTCGCAGTGGGGGGAGGAGGCTTATCAAGCCTATTTTGGGGCGGATAATAGTCAGCAAAGTTGGTCGCAGCATGATGCGGTCAGTGCGATTCAACAGGCAGGCAAGCAATATCCGTCTATTTTGATTGATCAAGGCGAGGCCGATGAATTTTATCAGGACAATCACCTACAAACGGATAAGATTCAAAAAGTCTGCCAAGCGGTGGGGCAGCCTCTAACTCTGCGTTATCATGCCAGCTATGACCATAGTTATTATTTTGTGCAAAGTGTGATGGATGACCATATTGAGCATCATTATAAAGCGACACTATAAAGCAGCAATAAAGCAGCAATATAAAGCGACAGTATAAAGCCGCTTGCAAGGTAGTCAGTCATCGGCAACCTGATTTAAACCGTGAATACAGCCAGCAAGCGAAGCAGTCGCAATCAGTGGCATCGTTACCCGGTTAACGTATTATAATATCGCCATTGCCAATTATCCAAAACCCTAAAAAATTAACCCAAAACTCAACAAACAGGTATCCTCCTTATGGCTTCCACCCAACCTTATCTCATCGCCCCCTCTATTTTATCTGCAGATTTTGCACGGTTGGGGGAGGAGGTGGATGCCGTGTTACGGGCTGGTGCCGATGTGATTCATTTTGATGTGATGGACAACCATTATGTGCCCAATCTCACTTTTGGAAGCATGATATGTAAGGCCTTACGTGATTATGGCATCAAGGCGCCTATTGATGTCCATTTGATGGTCAGCCCAGTTGATGGCATGATTGAGCAGTTTTTAGAGGCCGGGGCTAACATCATCACCTTTCATCCCGAGGCCACTCATCATGTTGATAGGTCGCTACAACTGATTAAGGAAGGTGGGGCGCAATGTGGTCTGGTATTGAACCCTGCCACCCCCTTGCATTATCTGGATTATGTGATGGACAAGGTTGACCAAATTTTGCTAATGAGCGTCAACCCGGGCTTTGGTGGTCAGTCGTTTATTGAGACGACGTTAGCTAAAGTAAAACAGGTGCGCGCCTTGATTGATGCCAGTGGCCGTGATATTCGCTTAGAGGTGGATGGCGGGGTCAAAGCCAGTAACATCCGTGCCATTGCCGAAGCAGGGGCAGATATGTTTGTGGCAGGCTCCGCTATTTTTAATCAACCCGACTATAAAACAGCCATTGACGCCATGCGTGCCGAGCTCAGTTTAGTGGGTGCTACTAAGATTTAGCCAAGTTTAAATAAATTTAGCAACAGATAGTCGACTAAAACAAGCCCCTCAATAACATTATAAGCAGGCCTATGCATCACCAAGAACCCACCCCACCGCTTGACCTAAACCAGACTGACCAAAATGGGCAGAGTAGTGATACTACCCCAAGCTTGGTACCTTTAGGTATCACCAGAGGTTTGGCTATCTTTTCACTGATATTGAGCTTGGCGGGCTACGTGTTTCGGCTACTGACAGGCGAGGCATGGCAATCGGTGCTACAGCATGCAGCGGTTATCGTGCCTGCTTTTGTGATAGGCATCCCCTTGCTATTTTGGCTTGGGGCCTGGATGATGAATCGACTCACAGATGCCAACATTCAACGCCGCAACGCTTTAAGCTTGGGTTGGCTGTTGTCTTGCGTGACCATGCTGTGGTTAATGGGTACTTATAGTTAATGAGCATTTATAGTTTATTGGTTTATAGATAAGGATGCGAATGTGTCAATGTTTAACCCTAACTCGTTTTATTACCCTTATCCCAAGGACATTCCTAAAGGCTTAATCAAAGCCCTCATCCTAGCCTGTCTGTTACTGGGGTTGGCGGGCTTACGTAAAGCCGAAGGATTTCAGGGTTGGCTTATCGTATTTGAGAACTGGCTACTGATGCTGGTATTGTTTCCAACCGCTACGGCGGTAGTGGCTTTGCCTTTTAAATATCGCGACCCTACTTTTGCCTTAAAAAACGCCTATTATTTGGGCATGTTTGTGGCTTTGTTATTTATTTTGGCAAAATTGCGTTATTGGCGTTAGTTTAAGCTTTTCTTAATTAAGGATAGGATTATCGTCAATTATCTCAAAGCGACTCTAGTCGCCAGCCTGCAAGCGGTGGCTGCATAAAATTGCGAAAATAGCTTGAAATTCGCTGTCAAAGCGTCCATTGTATAGGGTAAGACACTTTGCTATAGACGGGAGTACAGCATGGTATTTGATGTAGAAAAAGATGTGTTCCAAACCGATGGGGAATTGGACGATTTGCCACAAAAGCAAGGATTTGCTCAAGAGACTGTACTTGAGTTGATTGAAAGTGACGAAGGTCAGATTATATTACGTGAAAGTAACAGTGACGAGGACCCGCTTGTTACCATTGATTTCTCGGCAAAAGTACATGAAATGGTGGGTGGCGATGCCCAGTCTATTGGCCATCATATGATCCATGCGGCCATTCAAGCGGTGATGAGCAAGCAGGTCAGCCGTTGGCATGCCAATGTTTTTGATGAAGAGCCAGAGCATTATAGCTAGCCAGAGCATTGTAGCTTGATAGTTAAGCCAGTAGCCGACTCACAGTTATCAATAGCTATCAATAGCCAGTCCACTACTCTATTTGACTTCTATAAAAAGCATTTATTAATAGGTTATCGTGGATTATAGTAAATCTTTAATCTACCAAACCTATCAAATGAGCATCACAACAGCCAAAAAGGGGCTATCAATTAATGATAGCCCCTTTTTATTATAGGTTGTTTATCTGCTAGTGTGCCCAGCTATAGCCTAGCTCGTTACTTGGCTTGCTACTTGATTTTTGCTTCTTTAAAAACAACATGCTGGCGTACTTTGGGATCAAACTTTTTAATCTCCATTTTGCCAGGCA
>JAGLBE010000002.1:0-266 GCA_018260445.1 Psychrobacter sp. | reverse complement strand
AAATACCCAGTACCTGCAGTAGATACTAACTTAATTTTGTCTCTCATGGTAGATTCCTATTAAATTGTAAACGTCAGACAGTCGTGGTTTAGGCTATCCTGTGTATCATAGTCGTATACAACAGCTATGAGTATGATATAGTGGCAAGCTTAATACCAAATAGCCACATAGCCCACGACTATACTTGACTATACTTTTTGACCATCGATACGCATATCGGTAAGTACTTTATCGATGCCGAGTTTGTCGATAATACGCATCCCTTT
>JAGLBE010000029.1 GCA_018260445.1 Psychrobacter sp. | reverse complement strand
CTTGCCAAAGCAGCATGTCAGCGCCAGTCTCTTGTTGAATGTATTTGCCTAAATGGCGGTCTGGCCCCCAAATGATTTTTTCGCCCCGCTCATGCAAATGAGTCACAATCTCTAAACCGATGGAGGAGGTGACCACCCAATCGGCACGGGCTTTCACCTCAGCACTCGTATTGGCATACACCACCACGGTGCGGTCGGGATGCGCATCGCAAAAGGCACTAAACTTGTCAATCGGGCAACCCAAATCGAGCGAGCATTCGGCTTCCAAATCTGCCATCAATACCCGTTTATTCATGCCCAATATTTTGGCCGACTCGCCCATAAAGCGTACCCCAGCCACCACCAACGTATCGGCTGGATGCTCACTGCCAAAGCGTGCCATTTCTAACGAATCGCCCACGCAGCCACCCGTGGCTAAGGCCAAATCCTGAATATAAGGGTCGACATAATAATGTGCCACCAGCACCGCATTGTGCTCTATAAGTAAGCGTTTGATATTGGCTTCTACCTGTAAACGCTCACTACGCGGCAGCTCTGCGGGCAGTTTGGCCTTGGCATACTCAATATCAATTAGGGTAAGTTTTCCACGGCTTTCACCACTGCTTTTACCACTACCTTGACCACTGCTTTGCGCTAACGTTGGCGACTCATAAGGATATACTTTGGTTTTTTCGCCGGTACTGCCGTCAGTTGTCATAGTATCAATAGTCATAGCATCAATAGTCATAGCATCAACGGAAGACATAGCCGTAACAGCCGCCTTAGGAGCAGCGTTAGTATCAGGATGCAGGGGGTTTAAAATTGGGGTCATCGTCGTTTTCCTTTGGCTGGCCTAGTAGGTGGCGTCCTGTACCTAAAATGGGATATCTCATCTAAAACACTCAAATAGGACACTCAAAACTGGGTGGATGAAGTCGCTTAGGTATAATTATGCTCGAATTGAGCATAAATACAAGTTATTTTTGTAACCCAATGTGTTATAAAACAATTCATGCTTGCTTAACTAACGCTTGCTTGACATTAAGATATCCAAAGTTGTTTGTTAGCCTTGTAATAAGCGGTGGGTCACTAATCATCGGCTGAGTCAATAAAATGTAACCCGCGCGTTGCTTTGTACTGCAACTCAAGCAGATTGGCGATATACTAATTGCTCTTTATTAATAATCGGTTTGCTAGTTATGAGCCTGTCTTTTTCCAATGCCCACCAGCAAGGTAGCGGCACGACCGAAGTGGTGGCGGTGCTTATCGCCATTACCGATAATATCGCTCGGGTGTTGACGGTCGATAAGGGTAAGCTGCTGCCCAATGGCCCGTTAATGCCGCTGCATCGTTCGTTGCAGGCTGGCGTACGCCAGTGGGTTGAGGCGCAAACCGGGCAGTCGCTTGGGTATATTGAGCAGTTATATACCTTTGTGGATACCAATAGACGCAACAAAGAGGGTCATGCCTTGGTGTATGTGAGCTATATGGGGTTGGTGCAGGAATCTGATATTCAGGCGTATAACCCCAATTATCCACCAGACTTGAAACGAGAAACAGCAAATCAACAAACGGCAAATCAACAAACGGCAAATCAAGAAAAGGCGGAGCAAGAAAGGTCTAAGCAAGAAACCTATAAAACAGACACCACCGATAGCAGTAGCAATTCAAATTCAAATACTAATAATGTTAATAATGCTAATACCAACATGGCTGAGTGGCGCGATTGGTATGATTATTTTCCTTGGGAAAACCATCTGGATAACAATGTGTTGGTCAATATTCAACCTATCGTTTTGCAGTTGCTGCTTTGGGCAAGGGCAGCCGATAGCGAGGAAGAGCAGCACAAACGGCTACAACGCATTGGTTTGTGCTGGGGCTGTGAGTGGCAACAAGATGGCTTGCAGGCAGACAAGACACCGGTTAATGGTAAACAATCAGGTGACTTGCAAGATGAGCCATCACCGCTTGATTTGTGCGACTGTATAGAAACCGACGTGTTGCAAAACAAGTTTAGCCAATGGGTGGCCGAGCATGCACTGCTACGCTACGAGATGTTGTATGAAGCAGGGTTATTGCCCGAATCGCCCAATTATCAGCCCAGTCATTTACCAAAAAATTGGCAAACCCTCATTGGCGAGCCGATGTACTTTGACCATAGGCGGGTGATTGCGACTGCTATTTCTCGGTTGCGCGCCAAAATTGAATACCGACCGCTAATTTTCGGCTTGATGCCAGCAGAATTTACCTTGTTACAATTGCAGCAAAGTGTGGAAGCCTTGTCTGGGGTGACGCTACATAAGCAAAATTTTAGACGCTTGCTTGAAAGTCAAAATCTGTTAGAGCCAACGGGCAATAGCCGTCAGACAGGGCGAGGTCGACCAGCTAAGTTGTTTCGGTTTCGCTTTGATATCGAATTACAAAGCTTGCTGATGGACAGTAAACTGCCTAAACGCAATGGCTAAATGTTTAGAGGTTGCATAAACAGGCAAGCCTTATAATTGATGCCAGGTATCATCGGCTATTTAGCAACCAGCTAATTGACAACCTTGCTAATGGGCATAAACTCGGCTATATTTATACTCATAATGAGTATTATTAACTAGAGCCCTGACGACGAGCTTGAAGTCTTTTTTTCCACATATTTCACATATTACACATAGTAGTTATCATCGCAATCTACCCAATCAGCACCGCCAACTTTTGCTGCTACCGCTTTCTTTTGCCACCGCTTTCTTTAAGGACAATCTATGCCGACCGCCACGTCTACAACAATGAATAGTGCCAATTCTAATCCTAGTCCTGCCTTTAATCCTAGTCCTGCCTTTAATCTTAGTCAAAAACTGCAAGAGCCGCCGCTAAACGATGTGTTGTTGCTCCCCATCGTTGACGCCGCTTTGTTAGAAGATTTGGGACGGCGTGGCGATGTGACCTCACAAGCCACCATTCCTGCAGATAAAACCGCCACTTTGCGCCTAGAGGTGCGTGACAATGGGGTGGTATGCGGGCTAGATTTAGCCCGATTGGCATTTGCCCAAATTGATAAAAACATTGAATTTAATGCCCACACTTATGATGGCGCCGCCGTTAAAAAAGGCGAAGTATTGGCAACCATCAGCGGCAATGCGCGCAATTTATTGACCGCCGAACGCACGGCTCTTAACTTTATGACCCATCTGAGCGGTATCGCCACGGCCACTCGCCAAGTGGTTGAATTAATTAGCGATTATCCCACCCAAATTACCTGTACGCGCAAAACCATCCCCGGGTTACGCACTTTACAAAAGTATGCGGTGCGCTGCGGTGGCGGGCGCAATCATCGCTTAGGGCTGGACGATGCGATTTTAATTAAAGACAATCATATTGCCATTGCTGGCGATATCGCCACCGCGATGGCGCAGGCAAAGCAATTGGCGGGTCACTTAATCCCTATTGAAATTGAGGTAGACACGCTAGCGCAGTTACAACAAGCGCTGCTCGCTGGCGCCAAGCTAATATTGCTAGACAATATGAACGACGCTACCCTACGCGAGGCAGTTGCCCAGTGTAAACACCATAGTGATAGCGTCAAGACAGAAGCATCGGGCGGCATCACCCCAGCGGATGTGGTACGGGTTGCCAAAACAGGGGTCGATTTTATTGCAATGGGCTACTTGACCCACAGCACAACCGCATTGGATATCGGTATGGATTTTTCGGCTTAAGGTTTTTGTCAGTTTTGCGATTGGATATTTATTATCTAAGATTTGTATGGTTTAAGACTTCTAGTATTCGCTATTGACAGACCTAAAGGCAATTTACGCTAACCGCTGGCCTTTACATATATGTGGACATCTGACATATTTGGACATAGGTGTTCTATCCGCCCTGTGCTAAGATTGCTAAACTTTGCCAGATGAGGCATGACCTATGGATACCGAGATTGTTAAAATTATTTTGGCATTCGTTGTACTGATTAATCCGTTCAGCGCGTTAACCCTGTTTTTGGACTCTACCCGTGGCTATACCCTAAAGGATAGGCGTCGTTTTGCACGCATTAGTGGCATTACCGTATTTGTGACCATTACCTTTTTTACCCTTGCGGGCGAGTTGTTGCTACGGGCACTTGGGATATCTATTGGCTCTTTTCAAGTTGCTGGCGGTGTCTTAGTATTTTTGATTGCCATTAATATCATGAACGGCGAGGGCAATCCTGCCAAGCCAAACGACGACAGCATAAATTTTGAGGACAATAGGCAGGGCCGGGGCAATACTTCGGCGGCAGTAGTGCCGTTAGCCATCCCCATGATTGTGGGGCCGGGGGGCATCTCAACGGTTATTATTTATTCGGCACAAGTGAGCAGCTGGCAACAAAAACTGGCGATAGTGATTGCCGGTTTATTAATTAGCGTTTTTTGTTATCTATCCTTGATGGCCGCAGGGCGCTTAAGCCGATTTTTGGGCGATACCGGGCTTAATATTATGAGCCGTATTATGGGGATATTACTGGCAGCCGTGGCGATTGAAATTTTGGTCAATGGTATTCGCACTCTTTTTCCTCATTTAGTGTAGCGCTAGGGTCATTAAAAATTAATCGGCTACCCCGTCATCTACCCCATCAGCTACCCCATAGACAAATGCCATGCTAAAAACAGCATTAAGATGCCGACTAAAGAATCCAAAATATTCCAAGCCTTGGGGTTCAAAAACAGGGGTGATAATAGCCTTGCCCCATATCCCAATCCAAAAAAGAACACAAATGATGCGCATACGGCGCCGATAGCAAACACGACCTTGCTGTCAGCACCTGTTGATACCATCCCTACCAGCACCAGCGTGTCCAAATACACATGTGGATTAAGCCAAGTAAAGCCAAAGCACAGCAGCAACGCTTTGTTTAAACTGGCAACGGGCTGACCCTGTTGGGTGAGGGCGTGCGATTTTGTGGCACTGGCGTATAAACTTTTCAGCCCATACCCCAGTAAAAAAAGAGCCCCGGCTATTTTGGCTATACTCACCACATTTGGGTAGCGTGCCGTCACCGCGCCAAAGCCTGCGACACCGGCACCAATCAGCAGCGCATCGGACACGGCGCAAAACAAACAAATAAAAAAGACGTGTTGTTGTTTTAGCCCTTGCTTTAATACGAAAGCATTTTGTGAGCCAATCGCCAATATTAAAGAGATGCCCAGCCCAAAGCCGGAAAAGTAGTCAGCTAGTAGCATTTGGTTACTCGATAAGGGTTAAAAAACTGCTAAAATAAAACAGCACATGGGCTTGATTTAGTAGAATAGCGTTTACGCGACTGTTTTGATAGTGGCGGATATAGTCTAACTGATGGTGGAATGGATTGAATGAATGGATAGACGGATAGATGGATAGATGGATAGGATAGATAGGATAGATAGGATAGATAGGATAGATAGTAGGGGTAGGGTGCGCCCCGCGCACCAAAACATAAAATAGATATTATCTAAATCCTATTATTGGTAAGTTGAGAAACCTCTTTTTGCATTAGCGTATCGTTAATCTAAAGGTGGGCAGGGCGCACCCCACACACTATTGACTATCAAATAAACAATATAATGTTGACAAGCGTTTAAGGTGGGTATGGTGGTTAGTCTGACCAGAATGTTGAAGTCGTTTGGCCAATCAGCTGTGCAGGGTGACGAACAAAGCCTGGCAAACCATAGCAGCATTTTGCCGCCTATCCACTATCCTAGCAACCTATTTGAAGCGGCGGGCGCTAGTGCGGGTAGTGTTGCAACAAACAACCCTGAAAATACCGCGGTGCCACCATCCGCTCATCATGAAAAACTAGCGCGTGACAATCAGCAGTTAAGGGCAAAGCGAGTTGTTGAAGCCGTACAACAAGTACGCAATCATCAATCGCCCACGCCATTAACCGATCGCTACCTTGCCCACAGACAAAACTTTCGCCATCCCAATCGTCCGCCCTTTGCTGCGGCAACGCTTTGGCAGCTTAAACATGGAACCGTTCCGATTATGACTGAGCTTGTGAATGTGGTTGACGTGGCCACCCTAAATGCGATGCCGATTGAAGCGGTGGCTATTTTAGATAGAATTAACCAAAAACTAGGCCGCTACCGGGAATGGTCTGAGGAGCTTCATGGCAACCAAGAAGAATGGGTATGCGAGCGTCAATATGTGATTGATAAACTGATTGCCGAGAGCATCCCCGAGGCGCTTAGTCATTATGAGCAGCTGCTACGCTTTAGCCCGCATCGCACCAAAAATAATACCGTGCAAGGGGCAATGACTGCAGGCGATATGCTAACCGATTTATTTTTAGAGATTGATTATGAGCTTGATGAATTGCTCGATGAGCTACACAGCATTGTGCTCAATCGTTTGGCATCGACGCATCGTTATGTAAAAAGCCGCACCCAACACTAGGACAACAATAATGACTCAACTTACCGCCATGTTTGTGATGTTTGTGCTATATGGTTTATTGCCAGCGGTTGGCGTTTATGCGGGCTATCGGGGTTTTAAAAAATTAACTCAGCCCAAAATGCTTGAATACAAAGCCTTGCCGCAGCTTGGCTATATTCCCGAAAATAGCTTACCCGGTGACATCAAGCTTTTACTTGATAGAATTAACGAGACAGGTGAAAAGTTGAAGCTGGTATATGGCGACACCAACAATGATAGCTTTATTGACGATAAAGACGCGGTAAATGAAACCTATATCACCATAAAAAATGTAATGGATACGCATGTTCCAGAAGCGGTTAATGAGTATCGTCGCCTGCACGATTTAAATGGCAATATTGCCGATACCACAAAAATCAAAAACTCAGGGATGACGGGCAAAGAGGCATTGCTGGATGTGTTAAATACGGTCAACAAACAATTTGATGACCTGTTAGAAGCCTCATATCACCAAGATGGACAAAAGCTATTGGCTACCAACCGCTATTTAAAACAACGTTTTGAGCAGTAAAGTCCGGTTAGTGTGACGGTATAAGCCTTTTAGACAAGGAGAACTATGCAAGTCAAGGGTCGATGTTGGTTAAAGGGTCAGCAAAGTGCTGGTCTATTATGTAAAAGCCGGTTGCACCAATGAGCCTTTTGCTCACGGGAGGGGCAGCAGCCACTGTGGTCATAGCTGGGTATATCGGCCGTAAAAGCTGGCTTGCCTTTCATCGTGCCGTGGGCATTACCCCGGGTACAATGGTGTATAGCGAGCCGTCGCAACTGCCCCCACCGACCCTGATGCAATTGTCACTAACCCCCAAACAATTACAGCATTTGCCACCGGTTATTATCGAGCAGTTGACCCGTATTGATCACAAGGCCGACCTCTATCAAAGCTGGAAAACGAGCTTGGCGCAATCAGGGCAAACCCCGCCCACTTGCGAGAATGAGTTTATTGTCAGTAAACTGCTGAGCACCCGTTTGCCCGAAATGATAGACAGTTATCAGCGTATTGCGAATCACGAGCAGCGATTGCACCCTAAACCTAGTGCCCAACATAACGAAGCGGCTGCTTTATTAATGGACATGCTACAACATACCGAAACCAAACTCGACCGCTTATTAGACGGCTATAAAAGTGCCTCATTACAAGATATGCAAGTGATGCAGCGCTATCTTGATGATAGGTAGCTTGACTTAGGATGGTTAGATAGGATGGTTAGATAGGATGGTTAGATAGATAGGATGGTTAAACAGTCATTACCAAAAAGGCCTAGACACTGTCTAGGGCCTTTTAGCTGATGTTATAACAAGCGCATTTTATGATGGGATGCTGTTAACAATCAATACCGTCTGCTTGAAGACAACTTTATACTACTTAACCTTTTTTGCGGTTATCCTTTACTGGGCGAGCCTTAAGCGGATTTTTTTGAAAGCGTTCTTTCTTCATTTTTGCCTTACCGCTGATACCCATCTCTTCACGCGGGCGTAAATCGACCAGCTCAATTAAACGGTGGATATCTTTTCTATCGAGCTCAATAAAACGGCCAGTGCGCAGCTCTTTGGGCAAATCGACCGAGCCATAAGAGGTTCGCAACAACCGGCTCACTTTTAACTCTTGCGACTCAATCAAACGGCGCACCTCACGATTACGCCCCTCTTTCAGCTTAACGTGATACCACTTGTTGACGCCTTCACCGCCGCCCGGTCTGATTTCCTCAAACTTCGCCATTCCGTCATCGAGCATCACCCCGTTGGTCAAATTGGTTATCATCTGCGGGGTCAGCTCACCCAAAATACGCACCGCATATTCACGCACAATCTCGTTAGACGGGTGCATCAAGCGGTGTGCCAGCTCGCCATCATTGGTAAATAACAATAGGCCGGTCGAATTGATATCCAAACGCCCCACCATGACCCAGCGGTCGTGGGTCAATTTTGGCAAGCGCTCAAACACGGTTGCGCGCCCTTCGGGGTCATTGGCGGAGCAAATCTCGCCTTCAGGCTTATAATAGGCCAGCACCCGGCGCCGTTTTTCTCGCTCGGCCTTGTACTTAATCAAACGCCCATCGACCCGAATCTCATCGCCTTGTTTCACCCTATCGCCAATGGTGGCAGGCGCCTGATTGATAGACACTCGCCCCGCTTTAATCACCTCTTCCATTTGCCGGCGTGAGCCTAAGCCCATGCGTGCCAAAGCCTTTTGCAGCTTTTCGGTGCCGGCGGTACTCTCTTTGGTGGTAGACTCGGCAAATTGAAATTCCACATGATTGGGGATTGGGGCGTTTTTATAGGTGGATTGTTGCTTGCCATCTTGTCCCGTCGTTTGGGTCACATCTTGATGGGTAGCATTATTATCTGAATGAGACGGGTTATATTGATTGTATTGCGGTTTACGAGGCATAGGAGGCATCCTTGAATCGGTGAGTGGCAACATTTCACAATGTTGGAGGGGGCTATTTTTGTGCATTAACAATGCGGGCAAGAATAATGGCGATATTATACGCTATTTTGATGGGGTTATTGCGGGTTTTTGAGGTTTTAAGTTAAGTAAGGCGGAGGGTAATGTACCAATTCGTTGTGAGAGGTGACTGGGTAACAATGAACTGCAACAGAAATTGGGCTGTAATAAATCAAGACGTTAATATTAAGCTTTAAAATACCCTATAAGCATACCTTAATGTCAAAGTTTTATACCATGCTCAAGCCCATCAAGCAGCTTAAAAAATGACTAGAAAACTACGTCAATGGCGTATATAATATTTCTAATAGTAACGGAGGATTCATGCTGCACTTCATAGAAACAACAACTTTCACTAAACAAGTGGTTAAATTGTTGGATGACGATAGCTATAAAGAGTTACAGCTTGATTTGCTTCATAATCCTGAACAAGGAGATTTAATTCAAGGTACAGGCGGTGTTAGAAAAACTCGATGGGCACTGGATAAAGGTAAAAGTGGCGGGGTATGTATCATCTATTATTTTGTTGATACTCAAGGTATATTTTTTATGTTACTGGTCTATCCTAAAAGTAAAAAGATAAGTTTATCCAGTCAGGAAAAGACTCACTTATCAAAGCTAACCCAACAAATTAAAGAGGTATATCACCATGAAGAATGAATTTTATGACGACTTATCAGCATCTTTAGCAGAAGCCCTAGCGATTGCCAAAGGTGATGCCAAACCTAGCCGTCAATTCAGTTATGACGTGCCTGATATCAAAGCGATTCGTACCAAGACTGGGCTATCGCAACAACAGTTTGCGGATAAGTTAAATATTAGCTCACGTACGCTGCAAAACTGGGAGCAAGGCACACGTCATCCGACAGGAGCAAGCATAACTTTGATGCGGCTATTAGATAAGCAACCTGATTTAATTGGTTTGGCTTAAAGCCGTTTATAGCCTTTAAGAGCTAAAAAAAAGAGAAGGAGGTTTGTGGCAAAGACGATTTTGGAAACATAGCTTAAGGAATGTTAAAGATTTAAACCATCATAGCGACTATATTCGACAACCCTGTAAAACACGATATGTCAAATTTCCATGTGATTGGGAGTATGTTAGCGTTGATAAGTTTATTGCTAATGGTATCTACCCTGCTGATTGGGGTAGCGATGACTTAGCCTTGACCTTTAGTGTTGGTTGTCATTGATTTTAAAAATGCGCTGGGCTACGACCACTATTCGTCATACTAATGAGTTAATCAACCTGATGCCGCACCAACTCAGGCAACGGCGGCAACCCATCCAAATCCTCTAACCCAAAGGCATCCAAAAACGCAGCCGTGGTATGCAGCAGGGCAGGGCGGCCCAGTGTGTCTCGATAGCCTTTTTCAACTATCCAGCCCTTATCAAATAACTGACGCAAAATAGTGCTCGATACCGTCACCCCGCGCACTTGCTCAATATCGCTACGGGTCACCGGTTGCTTATACGCGATGACGCTTAGGGTTTCTAGCAACGCTTGGCTTAAAGTCTCTAAACGCTGCGGAAATGCTTGCTGAATCAGCCCGCTATACGCACTTTGAATTTGCAGACGGTAACCACTGGCAGTGTGCTCAAGCGTTAACACACCTTGGGTGAGCCGCTGCTGCAATATAAGCAAAGCGGTCTCTAACTCCTGATTGGATAGAGATAAATATTTGCTAAGCTGCTTGGCCGTTAGTGGGGTTTCGGAGGCATGCAGTAGCACTTCGATATGGCGGCTGATGCGCTCATGGTGGTCGTGCGCTTGCAATAGGGTATTTGGGTTAGGGGGTTGGACGGGTTCGCTCACAGAATGCAATGCCTGTTGATAGGTGAAAAGGTTGTCTGGCTGTGTGACTATTTTAGATTTAGGTTTAGATTTAGGTTTAGATTTAGGTTTAGATTTAGATTTAGATTTAGGTTTAAAGTTAGCAGTGTTAGCGTAACCATTGCAGGGTGAATTGGTTTAATCCAAATTCTTTAGATTCTGCCCTTGCAAGTGGGTCTGCTGGATTGTTATTACCGTTATTGATGTCTACCAAACCAATCAGTTGCCGTTTTAGCAATTCTAATACCGCCACAAAACTGACCACCACCCCAAGCTTACCTTGACGTTTATCGAGCAATTCGATGAACCTTTTTTGTTTGGCGCCGCTTAATTGACGGCTGATACTGGCAATACGGTCGGCGAGGGGAATGGTGTCTATTTTAATATTGTGCATCTGATAATCGGTTTTCAGCTGCATTTTCAGCAAACTGTCTACCAATAGTTCGGGCGCATAGTTTGGCAGTTCGGCTTGCATCACCTCGCTACTGGGCAAGCTTGCCATGGCGATAAACACATCACGCTCTAGGCGTATTAATGAGTCAAGGCGACGGCTGGCTTCTTTAATCTGCGCATAGTCCTCAAGTTTGGCAATGAGTTCGGCTTTGGGGTCACGCTCCTCGCTAATATGCTCAGGCTTGGGCAATAACAGCTCGGTTTTGATGGCAATCAAGGTCGATGCCATCAATAGATAGTCGCCTGCCAATTCAAAGTTATCGCTGTCTAGTTCATTAATATAAGCCAGATATTGCTCGGTAATCGGCAAGATAGCCGTATCAGTAATATCAAAGTTGTTTTTTTTAACCAAGTACAGCAAAAAGTCCAGCGGCCCCTCAAACTGCTCAAGCCAAATGGCAAACGCTTGCGGCGGAATATACAAGTCGCTTGGCAGGTTGGCAACCGGGGTGGTATAGATGCGTAGGGTTTGAGCTTGAGAGTGCAAAGGGGTTATCCAAAATTAAGGGCTAGATTTTTGGTGTTCTGTTTTATAATCGTGCTTAAACAAAGTTTTGTAACAACCGCTCATCCAAACAGCTGCGTAAAAAAGTATTCATGTTATCCATATCATTGCTATCATAAAATTCAAGCATCAACGTATTAAACTCAACTTGGCGCTTTGCAGGCACATTAATGATAGGTAAACCGGCGTTAAGCAATATGCCATTCATCATAAATCGCCCCATGCGCTTATTTACGTCCCAAAAGAACTGATTGCGAGACATCTGCAAACAGGCGGTAATGGCTTTGTCATAGATAGTGGTTTGACTGTCGACAAGGTTGGTCATACTTTGCCAATACGTATCTAAATCCTCGGGTGCTGGGGGCACATGGCTTGACCCGGCAATGGTGACCGATCCAGTGCGAAAGCTACCCCATTGCAAAGCCTCTTCCTTGCCCGCAATAGCATGGATATCACAAGCAGTGGCTTTATCAAATGCAAACGTGTTATTTTGCACCAATGCAAACACATACTGCCATGCTTGCGATTGGTTTAAGGCCATATTCTGGTCGCTAAGTTTATGTCCACCAATGGTAATGCCCTGCAATAAGGTTTGTACCTCGGGCAGGGTCATCATCACCCCTTCCAAATTAACGGCATTGTGTACCAAAGACACCAGCTCCCGCTTTGCCAGTTGGATAGCGATAGGTTGGTTGGGGACTAAGCGGTCTGCCAGTTGAGAAGTGGTCATTGTCCATCCATAAGGTCTACTATTTCAGTTTAGCAAGCGGTCTAATGCCAATCGCACGCCTGGTTTTATCTAGCTGCTTACGGCTATGGCGACGGGCTTTGTCTGCACCCATTTGTAAAATTTGCTCTAAATCATTCGGGTTGGCCATTAGCTCAAAATAACGCTCACGGAACGGGGCAATTTGCGCGTTTATTTTCTCAAACAGCGCTTGCTTGGCATCGCCCCAAGCGATACCTTGCTCAAATTGCGCGCTAAAGTCTGCTATTTCCTCAACCGTGGCAAAGGCTTTATAGATTTCAAATAGCACCGAATCATCAGGATTCTTAGGCTCATCGGGGGCTTGTGAATTGGTGACAATTTGCATCACCGCTTTACGTAGCTGTGTTTCGGGGTCAGTCTGTGGGTTGCCATCGCCAAAAAGTGGAATCGTATTGCCATAACTTTTGCTCATTTTACGCCCATCAAGCCCAGTCAGCAGTGGCATATCCTCATCAATAACTGCAGTGGGTAGGGTAAACAAGTCTTTATATTTATGATTAAAGGTGCCGGCAATGTCCCGTGCCATTTCGATATGTTGAATTTGGTCACGGCCAACGGGCACATGGGTGGCGTTAAACATCAAGATATCCGCCGCCATCAAAATAGGGTAGCCAAACAGCCCCATGGTAACGCCTTGGTCAGCATCCACAGCGGCTTTGGCCAAATTGGCATCCACCGCAGCTTTATACGCATGCGCGCGGTTCATTAAACCTTTAGGACATGAGCAATTGAGTATCCACGCCAGCTCAGGGATTTCGGGCACATCGGACTGACGATAGAACACCACTTGCTCGGGGTCAAGGCCGCAGGCAAGCCATGTGGCCGCAATGGCTTTGGTGGATTCATGGATTTGCTTGGGGTCATAGCATTTGATGATGCCATGATAATCAGCCAAAAAAAAGAACGTTTTGTCCTCATTCGCAGCGCTATTTTTGGCGGATATAATGGCAGGGCGAATCGCCCCGACATAGTTGCCAAGATGCGGTATTCCTGTGGTAGTAATACCGGTCAAGATACGTTTGGGCTGGGCTGAGTTGTTTTTGGTATCTGTCAAAGTAAGGTCGGTTGTCTGTGTCAACATTGTAAAAAAATATCCGTGTCTATTGAATCGTAAGGTGCATTGAGCACATCATTGATATTTTGGGCGTGCGGGGAGTATCGAACGCCCCGTTATCTCTATCCTTATCTTTAGCCCTCAAGCTTTAGCCCTCAAGCTCATCCCAACGTTGCAGCTTTTCCATCAAGGCCTCATCAATAGCACTAAGGCGCTCGCTGGCAGCAGTGGCAGCAGCAAAGTCATTCACAAACCAAGTGCCATCTGCCAATTTGGCTTGCAATTCGGCTTGCTCGGTCTCTAAGGCGGCCATTTGTTTGGGCAGCTCGTCGAGCTCACGTTTCTCGTTATAATTGAGTTTACGTTTGGCTGTCGGCGTGCCAGATTCGGTTGCCGCTTTGGCCGCCGCTTTTTTAGGCGCCGCTGATACCGTCGCTTTAGACGTTATGCTGTCCTCACGCTGCTTTTGGATGAGATAGTCTTGATAACCGCCAACGTATTCTTTAACAATGCCTTTGCCGTCCTCGTCTTTGTCAAACACCCACGTTGAGGTGACCACATTGTCCATAAACGAGCGGTCATGGCTAATCAGTAATATCGTGCCGTTAAAACTGGCGACCGATTCTTCTAATAGCTCAAGGGTTGCCATGTCTAGGTCATTGGTGGGCTCATCGAGCACTAAAATGTTGGCTGGCTTTAGCAGTTGTTTGGCAAGCAGTACCCGGTTGCGCTCACCGCCCGACAACGCTTTCACTGGGGTGCGGGCACGCTCGGGGGCAAACAAAAAGTCTTGCAAATAGCTCATGATATGGGTTTTGCGGCCGCCAACCTCGACAAAGTCAGAGCCTTCGGACACATTGGCCGCCACGCTCGCCTCTAAATCAAGCTGGTCACGTAGCTGGTCAAAAAAGGCAATCTCTAAGTTAGTACCTAACGTCACACTGCCGGTTTTAATGATTTCATCGTCCGACATATCTAAAATGGCTTTAATCAGCGTGGTTTTGCCAGCACCGTTTGGCCCAATAATGCCAATTTTGTCGCCACGCACGATGGTGGTGCTAAAGCCATCGACTAATACATCGCCGTCGTACTCAAGATGCAAGTTGTCAACTTGACACACCAGCTTGCCACTTTTGTCGCCACTGGTCATGGTGATATTGACATTGCCCACTTGCTCACGGCGTGCTTGTCGCTCACGGCGCAGCGCCTCTAAATCTCGTACTCGGCCTTCATTGCGGGTACGTCGTGCCTTAATACCTTGGCGAATCCAAACTTCCTCTGCGGCCAATTTTTTATCAAACACCGCATTGGTTTTCTCTTCAGCCAGCAGTTGCAGCTCTTTGAGCTCTTGATAACGGGCGTAACCTTTTGCGCCTTGGGTCACGTCATAACTGGTCAACTTACCCCGGTCAAGCTCGATAATACGGGTGGCTAACTTGTCCACAAACGCCCTATCATGGGTGACAAACAACAGGGTTAATCCCTGCCAATCTTTTAAAAATTGCTCAAGCCACTCAATACTGGCCACATCCAAATGGTTGGTTGGCTCATCAAGCAGTAAAATATCAGGTTTGGTGACCAAGGAGCGCGCCAACAGCACCCGGCGTTTACGGCCGCCCGATAACGAGGACAAATCGTCTTCCGGGTCAAGCCCCATTGTGGTAATAAGTTGGCGAGCTTCGCGCTCTAAATCCCAACCGTGCGCCGCATCGATGCCATGTTGCAAGTCGGCCATTGCCTCGCACGCATCCATATCGCCCGTGGCACAGGCATCGGCTTTTTGATTATAGGCAATCAGCAATTCGGCAGTCTGTTTATCGCCACCCATGACGATGTCTAAAATGCATCCTTCGGTTTCGGGCACATCTTGCTCAAGCATCGCCACTTTAACGCCACTATTGATGACCACCTCACCGCTATCTGGGGTAATACGACCATCAATCAGCTTAAATAGGGTAGACTTGCCCTCACCGTTACGCCCAATTAAGCAAACTCGCTCACCGGCGTCAATACTTAGGTTAACCCCGTCAAGAACGGGAGCGACACCAAAGGCGAGATGAATGTCTTTTAGATTGATTAATGCCATAAATTTACGCTACCGTGATTCGTCAATGGATAAAGAAAAATAAGAGGATAATAAAAGATAAATGATAAAAAGATTTTGAGGCGTACAGGTTAAAATTGAGGCCATTATATCATGCAGTGCGCCGTTATAATCGTCAGCAAATGCCACAGCATCGATATAAATCATCCTGCACCATTCAATAAAAGGAACAACAATTGACTATACCAGACAATAAACAGAGCGAGTCATCTAGCTACCAAAAATTGCAAGCGCAGATTATCGACTTACAAGCAACGGTGGCTTATTTAGAGATGACGCTTGAGAGTTTGGATACCGTGGTGAGCAAACAGGATAAACAGTTACAAGATATGCAGCGGCAATTACAACTAATGTTTGTTCAATTAACGGGGGGCGAACTGGGGGAGACAACGTCAAATACTTTTGATGCAAGGCTTGAAATTCCGCCTCACTACTAAGTTTTTGAAAATATTGATAATGTTTATAGCCTTGACCTACTGATATCAATAGCACAGTGTCGAAGTTCACAAGGTGGGTTCGTTGTGGGTGCAATTGAGAGCACAGGCTAACCAGCAAAATGATAACTAAATTGGTGACGAAAATTATCGAACAATAATCCGTTTATAGGTCAAACAAATGCAAGATATTATATTTACAATAAAATCAAAGTGTTGCGTTTAGCAAAAGACTTTATTACTATACTTATGGATGTGATACGTATAGCAATGTTGTTGCCAGTGAAAACTAGCCTTTATCGTTTGTTGTCTCTATTAATATCTATCCCTCTCATACCTATCCCTATTAGTCCTAAATTAAATATCCAGAAATGGAAGTTTGGAGCCCTAAATGCGCGCATTATTTAAGTTTAATCCTTTGCTAATTAGCCTCACTGCTCTTAGCGTCTCGAGCGTCGCCTCGGCAGCTGGCTTGGATCGCTCAGGTCAAGATACCACCGCTTTTTTTCAAGAGGGTACCTATGCCGAAGCCACGTATACCTACATTGATGCCGATGTGACTGGTCATGATAAGAGCGGCAACAAAATTGATGATATTGCCGAAGAGTATGACTTTTTTCGTTATGGGGTGAAAACCGATATCGATGATACCTTTAGTATTGGCGTTTTGTATGACGAGCCGTGGGGCGCTGCTGCTGATTATGTTGGCGATAATGATTTTGTTGGTGCACCAACTAAGGTGGTCGATGGTATTATTGCATCACAATTGGGGCAGAGCCAAGGCGTAACCAACGTTGCCGGGTTAAAAGGTTTAATTGCCGGTACTGAACAATCCTTAGCCCGAGGCAAGGCGGATATTGCTAGCGCAGAGGCGGCAATACAACAGGACCCTAAACTTGAAACTGTTTTACGGCCTAAAATTAATGCCGGCAAAGCGCAGTTAAGCCAAGGGCAAGCCCAGTACCAACAACTCAAGGGCTTAGAGTACGTGCTTGATGAAAGATTGGCCGATAAGGGCAACACCAATGTCGAAGTAAGCACCCAAAGTATCACTGGACTTTTGGGCATGAAATTGGGTGAGACTAAAAACTTTCAAGTCTATGGCGGCCCTGTTGCCCAACGTTTAGAAGCCAAAGTGGCATTACGCGGCAATGCATATGAAAAAGCAACGGGGTATGACCTTAGTATCAATCCCGATTTAGACTATGGCTGGATTGCCGGTTTACAATATAGCAAGCCCGAGATTGCCCTAAAAGCTTCCTTGACCTATCGCTCCGAAATTGAGCACGATATGAAAGCAGCAGAAAACTTTCCTATTGTTGCGTTAAAACAGATGAACCCTCGTCAAACCAATGATATGAAAGTCACCACGCCACAATCGGTTAATTTTGATTTCCAGACAGGCATTAACCCCACGACGTTAGCCACCGCAAAAGTACGTTGGGTACCATGGGGCGACTTTGCGATTACGCCACCCTTGTATAATACTGTGTCGAACCTAAACTTAGTTGATTATACAGACGATCAATGGCTGGTAGAGCTAGGACTGTCCAAACGTTTAAACCCTGCATTTGCCGTGTCAGGTACCCTAGGTTGGGATAGCGGTGCAGGTAATCCAACCACGTCACTTGGTCCTGTTGAAGGGTATTATAGTGTTGGCGCCGGTGCTAAGTTTAATATCGATAAAAACTGGGCAATCTCTGCCGGTGGTAAGTATCTGATGTTTGGTGACGCCAAAGGACGGATTCCAACTGGAGCTATTGTTAGTGATTTTACAGACAATGATGGCTTTGCACTTGGGGTTAAACTGTCTTATCAAAGCGAATAGTGTTTTTTGCACGGTTTAGATAAAAAAAGCGGCCAATTGGCTGCTTTTTTTGGGTTCAAATAAAGCATGTCAAGTATTTTAAGTCAGTGAATCGTATACCGGGCATAACGTAACCAGCTTGCGTTAGTCAGGGCTGCATTCACCCTTAGAGAATGTGCACATCATATTATGTAAAGTTAAGGCTTACAATCATCAAGATTATTGAGCTTCAAATACATGAAGATTTTCAGATGAGACAAGAGTTAGGTGAGATAGGTATTCGGTTTATAAATAGATTATCTAACAAGACTATACCAGATAAATTTCATTGACAAATTTATCATTTTATGTTTATCTATGCGTGCCACTTATTGAATATAATAAGCTGAACATATAAAGGAATATATTGTTAGTCTCTCTATTTTATTGCATTACCCTAATGATTCACTGATGGGTAAATGAGATAGCTTATAGAGACTATATCTACTGCCATGGAGAAACTGTAATGTCCCCCAATAAACACCCTATGTTAGCCAGTCAACGCACCGTACTGAGCAATCAATTAAAAACCCCTCTGAAAGCCAGCGTGATTTTAGTCACTGCGGTGATTTTGTCAGCCTGTAATACAGGTGGTTCAGATACTCAACTTTTAGATAGTGTTTTTACCAATGCGCCTATGATAGAGTCGAATGCATCAGGTAATCTTGCAGTGACTTCTAATTTTGCCGATGGTGTACTAAAAGGTGTTGTCACGGATAAAAATGGCAAGCCTGTTGCAGATAGTGACATTAAGATTTTCACTACTGCTGGCAAGCTTATTGATATAGTTAAGACCGATAGTACAGGTCACTATAACTATAACAAGGTATTACCACCTGGTGTAAGCGCAACCGACCTCAAGGTTGTGGTAACTAAAGCCGGCTATAATGGTATAGATAGTAATGTTATTAAGGTAGTTCCGGCCCCAGCACCGGCCCCAGCACCGGCACCGGCTCCAGCACCGGCTCCAGCACCTGCTCCGGCTCCAGCACCGGCTCCAGCGCCTGCCCCAGCACCTGCTCCGGCTCCGGCACCGGCTCCAGCACCTGCTCCGGCTCCAGCACCTGCTCCGGCTCCAGCACCTGCACCGGCCCCAGCGCCTGCTCCGGCACCTGCTCCGGCTCCAGCTCCAGCACCGGCTCCAGCGCCTGCTCCGGCTCCAGCTCCAGCTCCAGCACCGGCACCTGCTCCAGCACCTGCTCCGGCTCCAGCGCCTGCTCCGGCACCTGCTCCAGCA
>JAGLBE010000299.1 GCA_018260445.1 Psychrobacter sp. | reverse complement strand
TAATTTTACTGATTCTAGTGATTCTAATGATTCCAATGATTCTGGAAATTATACTTATTTTACTGATTCTAACGATTCTAGAAATTCTACTTATTTTACATATTCTAGTGATTCTACAGATTCCAGCGATTTTACTGATTCTACAAATTCTACTGATTCTATAGATTCTAATGATTCTAGTCATTCTACAGATTCTATTAATTTTACTGATTCTAGTGATTCTACACATTCTAATGATTCTAGTCATTTCTACAGATTCTATTAATTTTACCGATTCTAGTGATTCTAATGATTCCGACGATTCTAGAAATTCTACTTATTTTACGTATTCTAGTGATTCTACAGATTCTAGCGATTTTACTGATTCTACAAATTCTACTGATTCTACTGGTTCTACAAATTCTACTAATTCTAGTGATTCTAATGATTCTAGTCATTCTACAGATTCTATTAATTTTACTGATTCTACTGATTCTACTGATTCTAGTGATTCTAGTGGT
>JAGLBE010000298.1 GCA_018260445.1 Psychrobacter sp. | reverse complement strand
CGTAAACATTGAAATATAAAAAATAAAGGTTAAAATCAATTAATTAAAATTGAATTTGATTAAATTTAAAAATAAACATGGAATTAATTTAAATTAAATTCAATGTAAATACTCGTATAAAAATAAATAAATAAATAAATATAAAAAAGAATGCAATAAACTTGCACTCAAGTTCGAAATATTAAAAAAAAAATAGAAAGTAGAAAAAATAAAGAATAGAAAATTAATATCCTATTAAATTATAACCCCGCAATGCGCTAATACACTAAATACGTTAATTAAACTAAACCCTAATGATGAATAGAAACTGAAATTGCCAATGGATTTGGCAACAGGCCGAATTATACAACTTATTAATAAATAAATAAATAATTAGATGTAAAATGATCTTTCCTTAATATTGAACATATCTGTATGTTTCGAATCGGATTTTAAATCTAGGTCTAAAACTCTGCCTGAAATAAAAATAAAACGCTTGAATCGTGAGCGAAATACCACCA
>JAGLBE010000297.1 GCA_018260445.1 Psychrobacter sp. | reverse complement strand
CAGCCTGATTGATTTTCTCAGCAATGAATTGAAATCCTTGAGCAAAAATTGGACGAAGTTTATTTTTGTCTCTTCTATAGGGACTGACTAAAAATCTAATTTCGCATTGCTTTTAGTAAAGGGATAATTATTTTTTGTCAAATGATTTTGTTGTTATTAACGATTTGATTGGTTAGATTTGAGTTTTTTCTTCAACAATTTTGCTTAATAAGGAAAACTCATTCTGTTAAAAGATGTTTTGAGAGAGAGAGAGAAAGGTAGAAAAGGTGGGGAAAGAGGAGGGAAAATAAGGTAGAAAAGGAGAGAGAGAAAGAGAGAAAGAAAGATAAAAAATTTAATAAGCCATTCTGAAATCAACCCCATCGGGATAATTTTTTATTTTTATTTTTTTACTTTAAGTCATTTGTCTTAATCCTCATGCTTATTTGTTTGTTTTTATTAGCGGAATGGCATTTTGAGCATTCAAGACTGGCAAAGAATTTGTAATTTTCTGAATATTTT
>JAGLBE010000296.1 GCA_018260445.1 Psychrobacter sp. | reverse complement strand
TGGCAAAAAATTGTGGTTCTCTGGCGAAAAATTGTGGCAGATTGTGATTCTCCGGCAAAAAATTGTGGCAGATTGTGGTTCTCCGGCGAAAAATTGTGGTTTTCTGGCGAAAAATTGTGGTTTTCTGGCGAAAAATTGTGGCAGATTGTGATTCTCCGGCAAAAATTGTGGCAGATTGTGATTCTCCGGCAAAAATTGTGGCAGATTGTGATTCTCTGGCGAAAAATTGTGGCAGATTGTGGTTCTCTGGCGAAAAATTGTGGCAGATTGTGGTTCTCCGGCAAAAAATCGTCGCAGATTGTGATTCTCTGGCGAAAAATTGTGGCAGATTGTGGCTCTCTGGCGAAAAATTGTGGCAGATTGTGATTCTCTGGCAAAAAAATTGTGGTTCTCTGGCGAAAAATTGTGGCAGATTGTGATTCTCTGGCAAAAAATTGTGGTTCTCTGGCGAAAAATTGTGTGGCAGATTTGATTCTCCGGCGAAAAATTGTGGCAGATTGTG
>JAGLBE010000295.1 GCA_018260445.1 Psychrobacter sp. | reverse complement strand
ACTACTTTTAGTCCTGAACATTGCACATTCGCGCCTGATTTGGTTAAAGTATAAAAACTACAAGTGCCAAATTACCTGCTATTCAACATTCAATTTGGTGACGCTGAAAATCAAGCATTATAATAAATAAATAAATAAATAATAATCAAAATATAAAGAAAATGATTAATAACAAACAAAATATAAAAAATAATAATTAATAACAAACAAATATTTAAAGAAAATAATTGATAAAGAACAAAAATATAAAGAAAAAAAATCAATAATACAAAGAAAATAGTGATTAATAAACAAAAAAAGAAAATAATTAAGAAAATTAGTAATTAAATTGAAATAATAATTAAATTAATAAAAAACCAAATAAATAAATAAATTAATTAATAATATGAAGAAAGTATTTAATAATAAGCAAAATATAAAAACATAACTAAAGTAAATTAATAATTAAATTAATGAAGAACAAAAATATAAATAAATAAATTATTAATTTAAAAAAATAGTT
>JAGLBE010000294.1 GCA_018260445.1 Psychrobacter sp. | reverse complement strand
AGAAAAGAAAATCATTGAAATCAACTGAGAGATTCGTCCGGTAATGGAAGGAAGGTAGGGGGGATTTCTAAAATCTAAAGCCCAGTCTGGATTCGAATGCCAACTTTCCATTTTATTTATTTATTTATTTATTTTGCTCGTTTGAAACGAATCCTAGCGCGATTTTCACGATGAGGCAGCCCCTTGGCAGAAATTTTCTGGAGATGGTTTTAAAAAGTGAAAGGGAGAAGAAAAAAAAACAACCGCGCCTAAAACAACCTTGTGCAACTTCACACCTGAATACCATAAATTGCCATCGACGAAGTCGAAGCCCGTTCGAGAAAGTGCAAAGTCACTTTGAAAAAATTGTCAAGATTTTTTTATTATTATTTTTTTTTACGAGTGAAGCAATCGTCGAAAAGCCAGCGCGGATGCCAGCGCGGATGCCAGCTTGATGATGAATCTCGGCGTCCGAGAGTCGCCGAGGCCTTATGACTATTTACTTTTTCGACTCTTCCCAACT
>JAGLBE010000293.1 GCA_018260445.1 Psychrobacter sp. | reverse complement strand
CCTCCTTTTTTTTCGACTTCTTGGAAGTAGACTTCTGGAAAGGAGTTTTCTGTTGCTGGTATTGAGTTTTTTCTGTCCTGGGATTTGGAAATCGCCTGTGCAAAAGTTGGCAACTGTTAAACTTCTTTTTTTTAAAGGTAGGTGAGTTTTAAGTGTGAAATAATCAAGTGGAAATTTGACTGCTTTGAAAAAAAATTGGATTTTGAAAAACACATCTGCTAGAGCAAGAAATAAGAAAGAAAAATCAGAGAATATAAAAAGACAAAAAAAATCAGATTTATAGATTCACCTAGGTCCATGTTAATAAAAATTGATGTAAAATTAGTCCTAAGTTTAACTACCATTGCAGCCAATTATTATTTTTTTAATTATTTTTTTATACGAATCTCCAAAACCAGCCGCACTGCAATGTAAAGTGCAGTTGATTTTTGACGCCCTTAGATAAGTAAGAATTGATTGACAAAGGACTAAAAAATGTTAAAAATAATGAAACTTATGCTTTC
>JAGLBE010000292.1 GCA_018260445.1 Psychrobacter sp. | reverse complement strand
TTTACCAACTCTTTTTCTTTATTGTCAGAAGAGTAAAGTTGACTTCCACTAAGTTTTTACTTGCTCTTGTCAATTCGAGTGGACCACTGAAACCAGATTATCTAGCCCGTGAGCTTTACAAAACAATAGTAATAGTAATAATAATAGTAATAATAGTAATAATAATAATAATAAACATTAGTTTACATAGCTTTGCAAGAAAATGTTCATTTCCTCAACGCTAATTTGAGGCAATATTGCACGGTTATCAACCACCGGAATTCTCGTTAGGGGACCAAATATTAATCAACCTAAATTGGGATGAAGTTCAATTCAGCAGAATTTTTTTTTTTTTTTTGTTCTTCTTCGGATGAATGATACCTGATGAGAGAGTGACTGATTGAACTGGTGAATGAGATTCGATCGGGGAGAGAGAATGCGCGTCGATCAATTGCATTTCGAATGCAACGTGTGGCATAAAACGCAGGCGTTTACGTCTTTTATAAAGGCAGCGATGGAAAAACC
>JAGLBE010000291.1 GCA_018260445.1 Psychrobacter sp. | reverse complement strand
ATCTGTGAGAATTTTCATTCGAACCATAACCCGATTTTAAATTTAATATTAGAGAATAAAAAAATCTTGAGAAATTCTATAGATAGAAAGAGAGAGAGAGATAGATAAATCAATTATATTTAAATTTTAAATAAATAAATAAATAAATACTGTCTAATAGCTTATGGAACAACAAATTTGAGCACATTTTTATTTAATAATTTTCTTAAAAGAACCGTATAACATTTTAAATTAATGAACTAATAAAGTTATTAGTTCAGTTCAATTAAATCATTCGAGTATTAATAGTAAAACTACACTTTAAACCTAAAAAAATTTAGCTTTATTCATTTATAATTTTTGTTGTAGTTGTTGTTGTTGTTGTTGTTGTTGTTGTAAAGTATTCGATTTCTTTTTAAATAAATTATTTTAAAAATAAGAACTATGAAATAGTTTATATTCAATTTATTAATTTATTAATTACTTGGTTGTTTTAAAAAATGATTTTCTTTGATTGTTGCAGAT
>JAGLBE010000290.1 GCA_018260445.1 Psychrobacter sp. | reverse complement strand
TCACTGACCTTTTTGGCAATTCGATTTTAGTTTTATTTTATTTATTTATTTTTATTTTATTTTTATTTTTGTCAATTCAATTCTTTCAGCGGTTTCAATTTCAATTGAAAATTTTATTATTTGGCAGATTTTTTTGTTTTCAAAGCTAGTTTTTAAGAAAAAAAAACCGATGAAAAAATTTGAACCTTTTTATTATGACTTAGATACATGTACACATGCATACATACATACATACATACATACATACATACGTGGGGTACAGACATGCCGCGCACGCATACACTCTTCTCTCGTCGTGATTATGTACAAATTCAGTGTTTTATTTTTATTTTTATTTTTTTATTTAGCAATATTTATTTATTTATTTATTTATTTATTTTTTTCGTTTTAGAGGAAATAAAAAAATCTTCGGTTTCTCCTCTTCTTCTCGCCCTTTCCTCTCCAAGAAAATAGATAGATAGATTGATAGATAGATGGATGGATGGATGGATGGATGGATAGATA
>JAGLBE010000028.1 GCA_018260445.1 Psychrobacter sp. | reverse complement strand
ATTAACCAACTATTTGACGATGTTTGGCAAAATTTAGCCATTTTTAGCCCATTTAGATATTATCGTTTAGATTGAGGTCACGCCCTAGTATCGATTTTATAAAATTTACCGATAAAAATCGCCCCAACGGGCGATTTTTTTTGTTTCTCTGTTTTCCTTCACTGTTTTGCTGCTATGGCCTAACTATAGCTTGACCTAATTAATATCTTAATGACTTATGGTAAATTGGTTAATATTTTGTATTTTGTAGTTAAATGGCATAAAATAATAGCTTCATCCTCGGCAGGGCTGACTCAAGCTAGCCCATGCTGATGCGTGAGAGCGGTTGGCATTAAAAGCTACCGTATTGAGCATAGAACATGGAGCCTAGATAGTTGAATAAACAGTTAAATAGGCAGCATAACGGTCAACCTCTCAGCTAGACCCAGACTCGCTTGCTACTTGCGCCTTACGTCAAACGTCACCTTCGCTACCCATTCACATCAAAACGATACGGATTATCTTATGAGTGCTTTAATGTTATTACCCACGGACTGGAAGAATTGGATAAACGATAACTTTAATAAAAAAGTGCCTGCAAATAAAATTGCCGCAAACCTGTACCAACAAGGCTGGGTAGATGCTGCCTATGAGCTAATGAATAAGCATATAGCCACTTTAGAGATGCCTTATATCAGCACTGCAAGCAACCAGATTCAACTGTCAGACAAAAAGGTGTCGATTGCGTTTACCTGTTATAAGCCATTTATCACGATTATCAATGATTTCTTGACGCAAGAGGAGTGCCAAGCGGTCATTAACGATGCAGATAGCAAGCTGCAAACCTCGCGGGTGGTGAATCCTGAGGATGGCAGCTTTATCGAGCACACTGCGAGAACCAGCACCAGTACCAGCTATCAAAGGGGTCAGACCGCAATTGTCAAAAAAATAGAGGCACGTATTGCTAACCTGCTAAATTGGCCGGTAGAACATGGCGAAGGTTTGCAGGTACTGCGCTACGAGGATGGCGGCGAATACCGACCGCATTTTGACTTTTTTGACCCGGCAAAACAAAGCAGCAGCGTGGTCACTGCACGTGGCGGTCAGCGCTTAGGCACCTTTTTAATGTATCTATCCGATGTTGAGGACGGCGGCTCAACCCGATTCCCAAATTTGGGCTTTGAGGTGCATCCCAAAATTGGCACGGCTTTATATTTTGCCAATACTGATTTAATGGGGGATATCGACCCGCAAACGTTGCATGCTGGTTTACCGGTCACCAAAGGGGTTAAGTATCTTGCCACTAAATGGTTGCGTCAATACCCGTATGTTTAAATTCTTCTTTTAAATTCTTCTATAGTTACCCGACTCTCAACTTATTAACAATCAGTGTAGGCTGGTGCTTTTAGCCCAGCAAACCCTGCACTTTTATTAACAATGCTGGGCTAAAGCCACAGCCTACGTTAAGAGTTGAGAGTCGGGTATAGTTATAGTCTTGTGACCGTAACTCTTACGCATAGTCTCTTTGTCTTAGCGCTTCATACATACATAAGGCGCCAGCAATGCCGACGTTTAAACTCTCCTGACCATTGGGCTGGGGTAAGGTAACTGGGGTTGCCGCTTGCATAATCTCATCACAAACCCCTTGACCCTCATGCCCCATCACCCAAGCCACAGGGCGGTTTAAGTTTTGTTGATAAATAATATTGTCCGTATGCGAGCTGGTGGCAAACACGGGCAGTCTTAAATAAGCCAATACTTCGTCAGCCGCCACGCCCTCATAAATGGTCAATTCAAACTGTGCCCCCATGCCGGCGCGCATGGTTTTGGGTGACCAAGCTTGGGCAGTACCTGTGGTACAAATAATGGTTTCAATACCCACCGCCGCCGCCGTACGCAATAAAGTGCCAACATTCCCATTGTCTTGGATGTCGTTTAAGATAAGGCAGTCGCTGGTAATGGGCGATTTAAGTTGGGCGAGATCATGGTGCGGCGTGTCTATAATGGCCATAATATCTACCCCACTGCCAAGGGTGCGTATAGATTCATAAATACTGTCACTAATCACCGTAAAACGGTTGTCAAGATTACGCTCACCAATCAATAGCAGTAAAGGCTGAACATCTGGATGCGAAAGGGCGGTGTAAGATATTAAGAGTTGTTCGGGTAAGCAGTCTTTTGCAAGCGCAGCATCAATAAGGTGCACGCCTTCAAGTACGGTTTGTCCTGCCTTTTTACGTTGCCGAGATTGGCTTAATAACGCTTTAGCCAGTTTAACGGTTGGGTTTTTATCCGAAGTAATTACCGGATAGTTCGAAAATTTATGCATTGGCGCGCTAGTCATTTTAACTCTCATTAATAGGGTAGTGGGATCTAAGGTTTAAAGTTTAAGGCTGAACCAGTGTTATCTGCTATGGCTCTATCGGCTGCTATTTTAGAGTTGCTGCTGCTGATGCAATGCTCTCACCACCTGCACTTCGTTTTTACTGCCTAAAACCACGGGCACGCGTTGATGAATATCAGTCGGTTGATAATCCATAATCCGCTTAACCGCATCGGTAGCTGCCCCGCCAGCTCGTTCAACCAAAAGGCTCATCGGGTTGGCTTCATACATCAGGCGTAATTTGCCAGCTTTACTGGGATCTTTAGTGTCTTGCGGATAGATAAATATGCCGCCTCGGCACAAGATTCGGTGCACATCGCCGACCATTGCCGCCACCCAGCGCGTATTAAAGTTTTTTTGGCGTATGCCTGACGTACCGGCCAGCACCTCGTCGATATACTGCCGCATGGGCGGCAACCAATGACGATAGTTTGAGCCATTAATCGCATACTCTGTGGTATCTTCTGCAATGCTAATACACTCTTTAATCAGCTCAAACTCACCAGTGTCTGGGTTTAGACCAAACATGACCACACCACTTTGGTCGGTATCCAATGCGGTCGCAAACGTAAAGGCGAGGATGGTGGACGCGCCATAAAGTAGGTAGCCGGCGGCAAGCTGACTGTCGCCGGGTTGTAAAAAATCAGCATTTTGCGCCGTTTGTCCCTGATTATGATAGGGCAGTATGGAAAAAATAGTACCAGTTGGCATGTTGATATCAATGTTGGATGACCCATCAAGCGGGTCGAACAATACCAATAGCTTTCCATCGGGATTGGCAGGGGTGGCATCATCGAGCTCTTCACTGGCAACACCAGCACAGTGTGGATTAGCCGTAAGGGCGTCTAGCAGTAAGTCATTGGCAATCACATCCAGTTTTTTTTGTTGCTCGCCCTGTACGTTTTCGGCCCCGGCCTCGCCATGAATATCTGCTAATGCCCCTTGACGGAGCAAATCGGCTATCTGTTTACCAGCATGTACCAGAGTGTTTATGACATCAATAGTGGCGCTCATAGCATCGGTGATATGCGTAGCATCCGCATCAGTCTTACTCTGCATGGCATGGCTTGTATGATTGGCAGTATCAGTTTGATGGTCTGTCAACAAAACGGTGAAGTATTCGGTTAGCGTTGTCATAATAAGGGCCTTAGCAAATATAGAAAAAAGTTTAAAAAATAAATGGCGTTAGCAGGGTAGGGCTAATGGCTATTATCAAGGGTTATACTGCATTTATCGTCGTTGAGCAGCAAACAGCCCCTTGGCTTTTAAAGCACTGTTTTTTAAGCACTGTTTTTTAAGCACTGTTTTTTAAGCACTGTTTTTTAAGCACTGTTTTTTAAGCACTGATTTTAAGCACCGCTTTTAAGCATAGTTTTAAGCATAGACAGTGAGCTTGAATGGTATAATAGCGGCTAAATGCTTTATGTCCTTTTAGCCTATATTCTACCCTAAAGTTAGCCTTTAAAAGTTGACTATATTTGCCATACCCTACCCCAATGCGTTTATAAAGGATATCGTTAATCGCCATGACCGACTCAATAGACACGCCCATGACCGACATCACGTTGCCTACCGAAAAACTGACCCGTTTTCATGCCACAACCGCAAAGCTTGAGGCATCCTTAACCAAACCACAAGTCAATAGCAATGGCCATTTACGCCATTTTTTAGGGGTAGAAGGGTTAAGCCGTGAGCAATTAATCGCTATTATAGCCAAAGCAGAGACTTTTTTTGATAGCAATGGTCAGTTGATTAATTGTCCAGAGCTCGAGGGCTGCACCGTCATGAACCTATTTTTTGAGCCGTCAACCAGAACCCGAACAACGTTTGAGGTGGCAGAAAAACGCCTTGGCGCCAATGTGCTCAATATTGACATTGCCCGCTCTAGTACCAAAAAAGGCGAAAGCCTGCGCGATATGTTATGGAACTTACAAGCCATGACCGCCGATATCTTTGTGGTGCGGCATCCGGCTTCGGGAGCGGCGCACTTTATGGCAACTGAGGTGACGCCAAACATTGCCATTATCAATGGCGGCGATGGTTGGCATGCGCATCCTACCCAGGGCATGCTAGATATGTTGACGATTCATCGCTCGGCTGCTCGCCCGTTTGCCGAATTATCGGTGGCAATTATTGGTGATATCAAACACTCACGGGTGGCACGCTCGGATATCAATGCCTTGCAAACATTGGGTGTCAAAGATATTCGAGTGATTGCGCCACGTACGCTGCTGCCAAAGGGTATCGAGCGTTTTGGGGTACGGGTGTTTGAAGATATTGACGCGGGGGTGCTAGATTGTGACGTATTGATAGGGCTACGCATTCAAAATGAGCGCATTGGCTCGCCGCTTATGGCAGGGTCTAGCGAGTATTATAAAAGCTACGGTATTACGCCAGAGCGAGTAGCAAAAGCAAAGCCCGATGTTTTAGTAATGCACCCAGGTCCCATGAATAGAGGGGTGGAGATAGCATCAAGCGTGGCGGATGGCGAGCACTCGGTCATATTAAATCAGGTCAATAACGGTATTGCGATTCGCATGGCAGTATTGTCTATGGCGATGCAGGGGCAACGAGAGTTTAGACGCCAACCCAGTCACTAACCTGCCGATTTTAACCGTTTTTGATAAATATGGACTCAAGATGACTGGATGTTAAATCACGATTTATCTTATTAAACGTTCAGTCTAAAAACATAGTCCAAAATACACTCAAAATATCACTGCCAACATATCGTCCAAAAATGCTTCCTTAACACCTAATGGAATCCTCATGCTAAACCTATTACCCAAAAATTTTGCTCTACCCAATGGATTGCCAGCCCACTACTTTGCACAAGCCGAAGGTTTGCCGCAAACAGACAGCAAGGTTAATGATGTAGCCAACGATCCTGTAGACGCACAAGAGGCAAACGGCGCGGACTCTTTTGAACAACATAAACCATATAAACAGCACGAGCAACACGAGCAACAGCCAACAACATGGATGCTGCCACCGCTAGTCGATTTGTGCGCCCGCCTGCGTGAACCAGGACAGCAGCAAAATGGTACCCTACAAACAGAGGGGCAAGCGGCTAGAGCCAATGGCTTTTTGCATGTGGTGATGCCGCCCGATACCGACCCCGTATTAGAAAACGGCTCATTGCTAAAAGGGCTGCGTGAAAAAGCATGGCAAGATGGCGGTATTCATCTGCATATTTTAGGTGCCTTGAGCGCTGGACTAAAGGGCGAACGCCCTGCTAATGTGGCGGGGTTAAAGCAAGGGGGATGTATCGCTGTCACCAATGCGGGGCGTCCTTTTGACAACGATTTGGTATTGCTGCGCACCTTAGAGTATGCCGCAACGTTTGGTTTAAAGGTGTTTTTTTATCCCAATGAACCTAGCCTATCGCTCGGCGGTGTGGCGCATGACGGTTATATTGCGTCATTTCATGGGCTGCAAGGCATCCCGTGGCTGGCCGAAACGGTGGCGTTATCCAAGCAACTATTAATGGTGGAGGAAACGGGGATTGCCGCCCATTTTAGCCAATTAACCTGTAAATCGTCCGTTTATATTATGCGTTTAGCAAAGGAGCGAGGCTTGCCGGTGACCTGTGATGTGGCGATGCATCAGCTGCATTTAACCGATGATAGCTTAGAGGGGTTTAACGCCAAAGCTTTTGTGTTACCGCCATTACGCAGCAACACCGACCAAAAAGCCCTGCTAAAGGGTTTAAAAGAAGGCACTATTGATGCTATTTGCAGTCACCATGAGCCGCTTAACAGCTCTGCTAAAAAGGCGCCGTTTGCCGAGACGACACCGGGCATCTCAAATTTTGATACCTTTATGGCGTTAGGTTGTCAACTGGTGCGAGATGAGATATTAACACCGGCGCAATTGGTCGAAAAAATATGTCTTAATCCTGCTCGTATTGCAGGCATTGAGTCTTTTTATCAGCAACAAGGCGGCGCTATTGTGGTAGATTCACAGCTTAAGTGGCCAGTGAGCGAAGAGACGATGCTATCACTCGGTAAAAACACGCCTTATCTGCATAAAACGCTACAGGGTAAAGTGGTGGAGACTTATTTTGAGTGAGGCACGTTCGGTGAGTAGCGCCATTAAAGCCGTGGCAAGCTATGAGATTATCAAAGGGTTAAGCGCTTTGTGTGCAGCGCTAGCGTTATGGCGTTGGCACACCCATTTGTTAGATTGGCTTGGCAGCTTGCAAACTTTGGTGTTGGTCAAGTTTGGTACCATTTTTGCGGCGCAAACCGACGCCATCATTAGAGTGGTTGAAAAAGCCGATCAAAACTGGCAACTTTTTTTGCTTGGCATCTTGGGCTATGCCGCTTTACGCTTTATTGAAGCCTATGGGCTGTGGCACGATAAAACATGGGCGTATTGGTTTGGCATTCTGGGGTATGGCTTATTTATCCCCTTAGAGATGTATTATCTGGTGGTGCGTCCCTTTGATTGGTTAAAACTGGCGGTTTTAATACTCAATATTGTGGTGGTCACCATTGTTTATCGCAAGATGCGTCAAAAGGGCTTGATTTAAGCCATCTGGCCTTTGTTAAACCGCTTTATCATTCAAACCACAGCCCTTTAAAGCATAGCAATAATAAATTTAGATAAAAGCTTGGCCCAATGCTCATAAGCAATGGAATTGGGATGAAAGCCGTCCTTCGAGAACAGCTGTTTAGCGCTCAGTTGCAGTATGGAAAAATCCACCCCAAACGTGGTGACGCCATCATAATTTTCGCATACGGCGGCTAATTCTTGGTTGCATTTATCAGCACGTGAACCCAAAAACGAGCTTAACGGTCGGGGTATGGCGGGCATATGTGCCATGGGCGGCAGGCTAGCAAAAATAATATGCTTGGCTTTGAATTTTCGTTGCAGCAGTTCAATAATGAGCCCAAGGTGGCGTTGCCAGGTCTCAGAGCTGGTATTGGCAGTAATGTCGTTAACCCCCGCCATCACAATAGCCACATCGGTGGGCCGACTGGGCGCAGGCAGAACATAAAGGCGGCGCAAGATATCAAAGCTAGTATGACCGGTGGTGGCGTGGATATACCATTCGATGGCCGAAAAGCTGTGGATAATCGAAGGGCTGCTTTGTAACTTATCTATCAACTGCCCAAGCAGTGCCTCTTTTTGCTGTTTGACACCAACGCCCGCCGCCGAAGAGTCGCCCACCATCATAATACTCAGCGGGGCTAAGCCAGTATTGTCGCCCAACCTCTCTTTATGTTGTTCGCTGTGCTCATGTGGAGGATAGATTGGATTGAGACGAATAGTACCATGACGCTCCCCTTCAGGCTCGGGCAGGCTGGGCGACCAGCGTTTGAGTTTATAGGCTTGCGCAAAATAAATAGGCGCAAGGGCAATATCTTTTGGATGCATAATGGGTGGCTATTGTCGGTTTGTGGGTTGAAAAAGAAAGAAAGGCAATAATGAAAGAAAAAGGTGAAGCAGAAGAGGAAGGGTAAGGCGCTAACCTTCCCCTTCATCCAAAAATAAGGGTTCACGACATAACAGGCTTAAAGATAGCTAGGCACCAAAAATAGCTAGGCACTCAAGGTATCAGTGTTTACCAACCCGTGCGCTGCCGAATGGTGGTTAACGAGTCATCAATCAATAACTGACCATCCACAAACACATCTTGCAATAGATTATCATTAGGATTCGCTAAAGCGTCTTCTTTAACCGTAGTGATATGGCCATGCTCATCTTTAATCAACGCCAAACGGCCTTTTTTAGAGCGTTTAGAGCGGCTGGTAATCGGGTCTTTAAAAATATCTTTCCAAGCACCGTCCATTTTGATGGCACTTGCCTTCATCGCCCAGCTCATGGTATCACGATTGACTTGTTGCAATAAGCCACCGCCCATGCCAAAGGTCACGTTGTCGGCACTAAAACCCGCGGTCATAATGGTGTCTAAAATTTTGCCAAGGCTTTGTGGATTAATACCATCGCCTTGAATAAGGCGCACATAATCGGGCAATACTTTATAGCCCTTCGTATTCGTGGTGGTGCCAAATTTGACTGCCAAACGTTCTAGCGCCTCACGCACCACTTTAGCGGGGTCGCCACTGTCGGGACGAATCACTAGGGTGCCGCCCATGGTTTCAACCTGTTGCTTTAGCGCATCGCCCCAAATATTATCAATGGCATTCCATAAGTCGTAGCTGTCAGACACCACTGCCACAATATGCCCCTCGCCGCCAAACTGTTGTAACATATTGGCAAAGGCCTGCCTCTCGTGCTCTCGCCCCCAAGCGGTCATGGTACTGTGCTCTGCCGCTGGGATAGAAAAAGCAGGCATCTCGCTGTGCATCCCATACCAACGGCTTGCGGCAATCAGAGCGGTCATGCTATCGGTACCCGAAAAATTGACCAAATGGGCAAGGCTACCTAAAGCCACAGTCTCCATACTCGACGCCCCGCGTGCGCCAAAGTCATGCAGTTTAAAAGGCAGGCCTGCCGTGCTGTCGGCAGATTTTTTGAGCGCTGCCTGAATCACACCTTTGCAATAATAGGATAAGCTTGCCACCGTAGAGGGGTACCAGATTGCCCGAAGCAAGGACGTTTCAAGGTAGCTTGGCAACCAGTAAAATTCGGGGTCGGTATTGACAATTTGGCAGACCACATTGGAGACGGGCACAATGCTACCCTCAGGCGCGGCTTGAATGCGCACCGGTAATAGGCCACCGTGTTTATCGAGCATGCGTTGCCAACCTGCCCGGTTAAACGGCAGACCATGGGCGCTAATCACCGCTTCAGCCTCATCAATATTGCTAAGGGTAATCGGCGTTTGTAAGTACTCTTTGATGAACGCTTGTAAGCCGAAAAACACCACATCGTAATCGCCGCGGCGCGCTTCGACATAGCTTGACATATACTCGCTATGGGGCGGGTATTGCAACCAGTGCGAGGTTTTATAGCTGTCTGCATTTAGGATAAGATTATTAAAGTTACGCGTGAACATCACAGAAATCCTCTGCTTAATGACGTTACGCCAATATTGGCTTAAGCTTAAAGCTGAGCCTTAGCGTAACAAAAAACCCGTGCCGTCTATCGGCGTGGGCAGAAAGCGGTTAAAAATAAATAGATTAGGGGTTAAACAAACTTTAATCTATATCCATAAAGAGTACCACATTTTTGTCTGCTCAACGTTATAACCCAACCATTTTAGTAATAATAGCATAGTGGTCTTCAAACATCTTTGCGGCATCCAGCTCAGCCAAGGGTAACCAAAACGCCTGCGCCGCATCATCGCCGCCCTTGACCTTAGGTAAGCCTTTGGCATCATTTTTTAGTTGAAAATAAAAGGCTTGAGTAATGGTGCGCCCCCGTGCCGAGCGGTACGGGTCATCAAAGGTGTGCTGGCTATGGCGACAGCCACGCAGCACGGGCTCTGGCACCTTAAGCCGAGTTTCTTCACGCAGCTCACGAATACAGGCATCAAAGAGGGTTTCTTTTTGATCGACAAAGCCGCCGGGCAAAGCCCATAAACCGCGCCCCGGCATACTACGTCGCTCTACCAGCAAAATATGCCCAGACTGCACCACTACCGCATCAGCCGTCATAAACGTGGGCGGATAGGGCGTGTCTTGCCACTGCTTTTTATAGTTATCGACAAACCAAGCCTCTTCGTGCAGCTTTTGATAGTCCTCGGTCTGCTTAAAGCGCTCAAGCACGTCACGAGTAGACAGTGGGGTGCGCTCCTTGGTGGGCGTTGCCCCCATCAAATAGCCCTCACGAATGGGCGTGGCGGATAAACCTTGATAATTGGGCACAGACACCGATTGCCAGTTGGGAAACAGCGATAAATAATACGAGGAGCTGTCTTTTGAGTGACCAATGAGGGCAATATCTGAACGGGAACGTTTGGGTTTTAAAACGCCTGTTACCTGGCGAACCGCGGCTTGAACGTATTGTAGCCAGCGCGTATCGTTGTATAGCGCATCATCTAAGCCGACACAATGGATACGGGCGGCCTCTTGTTCTAAATAGGCCCCTTGAATCATTTGGGTGCGCTCGTCTACGGTAAATGGATTACGTAAACTGCGGGGCAAATTTGCCGACCCAATCAACATAATCACGTTGTCTGCACGCTTTAATGCCTCATCGATAACCGCTTTATGGCCACTATGAAACGGTTGAAAACGACCAATAAATACCAAATACTGATAACGGTGCTGCTCAGCTTGTTCATGCGGCGCTGCTACCTCAGCAGCAACATCAGACTGTTTAACCGGGCTTTGTTGGGGTAAGACACTCATTGTGCTATTTCCTTACGGCGTGGGACAACACCGTCCGTTGCTCGTTAAACGTTGCTCGTTAAGCTTTACTGGACAAAATTTAGTGTACTTTATAGCACAAGCCTACTATAAACCTTGAAAAGTCACAAGCGGCTTATCAGCGCCCTTAGGCGTAAAAAACAAAAGTCTTTTAGTAGGGGGACGCAAGCCACTGCTTTTTTCACCATAAAAACCCCTAATTGCTAAAATAGCAGCAACTCGGGGCTTTTTATACAAACATCCATCAACAAACCCGTATTTTATAGCGTCACTATCTTCTCAAAACCTTCTCTAAACCTTCTCTAAACCTTCTTGAGCAAGGGCAGCAGTGACCCCTTTGTCGGCTTCGATACGGCTAATAAAAGCGTTAAAGTTTTGATATTTTTCAACATTCAAATTAAACTTTTTCGCCCAGCGCAGCACCACATAAAGGTATACATCTGCGGTGCTTTTACTGCCGGTTAAATACTCTTGTTTGCCCAACTGGGTATTGGGGATGTCCAGCATACTAATGACTTTTTCTTGAGCATTAGACTGTAAGTCTTCTTGTGCGGTATCTTCCTCCACAAACTTATGAGGCGCAAACAGCGGCGCAAAGCCTTTGTGTAAATCAGCGTTTAAAAAAGCCAACCAATGCATGATATCGGCTTTTTCGACGGGGCTTTGATTGGCGCCAAATATCTTAGCGTCTGGGTAGAGCGCATTGATATAGGTCTGTACCGCAATGTTCTGAGTCACCACGGTATCGCCATCCACAAGCGCCGGCACCGTTCCTTGAGGGTTGATACTTAAATAGGCATCAGACTTAAGGGCATCATGATCCATAATTTCAAGCTCATAATCTGCCCCCGTCCACTCAAGAGCCGTATGCGGAACAAAAGAGCAAGCACCCGGTAATATGTATAGTTTCATCATTCAATCCTCTTTGTGATGAGTATAAGCAAAACTTAGTGTAACGATTAATACCATAAGATTGCGTTATATTACGTGAAGATCATACGATCATTGATAACGCTGCTTGTCATAAGAGTGTTTAGGTTTTATGTTGCTGACAATGCTACTGGTTATGGCGCCAAGCCAATAACTCCGCCACATCTTGCTTGATGCCAGCTTTCAACGCTTCCAAGCCGTCGTATTTGCGCTCATCATGCAAATAATGCAGGAATCTGACATCAAGGGTTTTGCCATATAAATCGCCCGAAAATTTGGGGAAAAACACCTCTAAACGCCAGTCATGCGGTTTATCGATTGAAGGACGAACGCCAATATTGGCAGTACCAAATAAGCTATGCGGACGCAAACCAGCGACGCCTTGATTGCTACCGCTATGTTCAATACCGCTTTGTGCATAGCCACTATTATTGTTAGTGAGAGGGTCAAATGCATCCGTTATCACTTGACCGTTCTCGTCAACCATAATCACATCTACCCCATAAATGCCGCGCAAGGCGGGATGGGTGCGGTTTAAGGCAATATTGGCCGTAGGGAAGTCTAAGGTTCTACCAATCGCATCGCCGTGCATCACCTTGCCCCGAATGGCATAGTCATGCCCCAATAGCCGATTGGCCGTTATCAGGTCACCCGCTTGCAATAACTCGCGGATTCTAGTCGAGCTGATACGCGTGTCTTGTAGGGATGGTTTATGTGGGGTTGATGAGGTGTCGGTAATGGTGTGTAAATCGGTCACCGATAGGCCATAAGCACGCAAAAACTGACTATCACCGCTTCTATCGTGACCAAATCTAAAGTCATCCCCTAACACTAAGGCCCGTACATTGAGTTTTTTAACCAACATATCGGCAAACTGGACGGCAGATAATGACCGGAAAACCGCATCGAACTTGGCAACAATGATGGTGTCTACACCAAATTTTTTCAGCAAGATGATTTTCTCGTCTTGCGAGCTCAAGCGGGCAGGGGCCATCTGGGGCTGACCTTGTAATTGGGCAAAATACTCACGGGGCTGTGGCTCAAATATCATCACCATAGTCGCCAGATTATGCTGCTTTGCCGTCGCCTGTAAAGCGTTTAGCATGGCTTGATGCCCTAAATGGACGCCATCAAAATTACCAATGCTCAAAACGCTGGCGGGCATCGCCCCTTGTTGAGGCTTGAGCGGGGTATCAAGTTGGACTGAGTCTAAAAAAAGGGTTGTCATAAATGGCTTATTGGTTGGTTGTGTCGCTAACTAGGTGAATAAATAGATAGTAGGCGGGGTGTCCCTGCGCATATTGGCCAAGCCCACCCTGCGCCTAGCACTTAGACTCTCAGAAACTTAAGCGCTTTAAAACTTAAGCGCCTGGCCCTAACACCTTGGTATGGCTAGGGTGGACGCTACGAGCCACCTTACCAATGGTTAAGCCTTGTACCAAAATGGAGAAGATAACCACGCCATAGGTCAATGCCAATAACACATCACGCTCAGGGCTTACAGGCAACTGCAACACGAGGGCTACTGAAATGCCGCCACGTAGACCGCCCCAAGTCAATACCTTCCAAGCGCCTTTGGGCAACTCAAGCTGTTGACTAAAGGTTTTGGTAGTCAGGCCAACCACCACAAAGCGAGCCCCTAAAGCAATAATGATGGCTAAAACAGCAGCGATAAACAAGTTGGTAGAATAGGCGATAATAACGACCTCAAGCCCAATCAACACAAACAAAATGGCATTCAGGATTTCATCAATCAACTCCCAAAATAAATCGACATAGTGCCGGGTTTCGTCACTCATGGCATAACTGCGACCCTGGTTGCCCAGCATCAGCCCCATCATCACCATCGCCAAAGGCCCAGATAGATGATAGTGGCTGGCTAGGGCATAACCGCCCAACACGCCGGCTAAGGTAATCAATACCTCTTCTTGGTAGCTGTCGATGCTCTTAAGCAGGTAATACATGATGCCACCAAGAATGAGCCCAAAAGCAATGCCGCCACCCGCTTCAACCAATAAGCTATGACCGATATGAGCCGCTGAGGGAATCTCACCACTGGTTAAAATACCCAGCAAAATGACAAAAATCACCACGCCAATGCCATCGTTAAACAATGACTCGCCCGCAATCACCGTCTCTAAACTCTTTGGCGCACCTGCCGAGGCCAAAATGCCCATAACCGCAATGGGGTCGGTTGGGGAGATTAGCGCCCCAAATAACAGGCACCAGATAAAGCTTAACTCAAAACCAAGCAGCGGCATGACGACATACACCACACTAGCAATCAAAATCGATGAGACGATGGTGCCAATAAAGGCTAACACCGCAATGGGCAGCTTATACGCCCTTAAGTCATTGATATTGACGTGCAACGCCCCAGCAAATAACAGCATCGAGAGCATGCCATCTAACAGCACCTCAGTAAAATCAAGCTGCGCCAATAGCCCTTTTTCATAATCAATCAAGTCATCAAACCCAAGTAGCCCCAAAAAAATGGCACAAATAGACACCACCAGCGAGATAACCATCACGCCGATGGTGGTTGGTAAGCCAATAAAGCGGTTGTTCACATAAGCCAACAAGGCAGTAATGCTTAAAAATATAGCGCTTATTTCAAGGACGCTAAGCCCCGTGGTGTGTTCCATGATGTTTATATCTACCCTGATTGTATACCCTGATTGCGTATCCTGATGATTTTATTAATTATCTGATAACTTGTCGTCTTATCGCTGGTTATAGGGCTGATTGTGTTGTTGTCTACTGTCTAACGGCGTTTGTCTGGGTTGTCATCCTCACTAATCAGGGGTGTATTCTTGTGCTTGCCAAATAGACCTAGCAAACCCCTTTTTTTAGCCGGTTGGGGCGTGGTTGGGGCTGTCGTTGTCGTCACGCTGGGGCTTTTGCTAACTGTCGGTTTAGCTAAGGGTTTAGTAGGCGGCGGTGCGATTGCCCTTTGCGCCCTTTGGGTTAAAGGCGGCTGCCTGGTGGGCTTGATCATCGCCACGCTGCGGCTATTGGTGCTAGCAGTGCCCCATTGTGGATAGCTTGACGTCTTGTTATTTGGCTCGTCATGTCGCTTATCATGTTGCTTGTCATTAGGCGAATCAGGAATAATTACCTGATGGTCATCATGGTCTGTGCTCACCGCCGCCTCGCTGTTAGAGACTTTAGGCTCATAATCGCCATCAAAACGCCCGCTACCCTTAAAGATATCATCGTTCACAATCGGCTCATTGGTCTCATGCGCTTGACGGGGCTCACTATTGGCAAAGATGGCCGATAAGGGAATATCCAACTCGCTTTTGGCATGCTTTTCGGTGTTAATAAACCGCGTGACCAAGGCGTTAAGCCAGGCGTGTTGATCGTCGATGTCCATCTCATCGAGCTCATCTTTAATCGGCAAGGGATAGGGTAGAGTTTTATAAAATTCCCACAGGCTCATCTGGCTAATATCACGTTTAAGCACATAATTGTCCTTATCGGTTAACGCAATTAGGTCGCTATCTTTTAGATAATTAAGATAGGTGTACCACTTGGGCAACTCTTTACGCCCAAGTACATTGCGTAGCTCCTGCTCATTCACGGTGTCGCCCACTTCATGGCGTTCGTACACCAAATTTAACATATCAAGAAGGCTGAGTAGGGGATGGCGTGGATACACCTCACGGGTGGCAAAAATAGTTAAGGTATAGCTAATTTCTACCCCTAATAAAATAAGATTCCACGACAAATAAATCCACAATAAAAAGATAGGCAAGGCGGCAAAAGCCCCATACACCGCTTCATAGCTGGTAAAGTTTGCCATGACAGTACCAAAAGTGTGTTTCAGCAATTCAAAAAGGATGGCGATGATAACGCCAGCAATGGCCGCGTTTTTAATGGGTACGGTCGCCTTGGGGATAAACCAATACATGCCAACAAACCCTGCTATGGTGACAGCAAAGGAGAATAGTTGTAGCCAAAAGGCCCAGTCAATCCCGTATCCGGCCACCTGTTGGTTTAAAACGCTCAAGCTTTGCACCGCACCTGATAGAATAAACGCAGCCCCCAACACCAATGGGCCTAACGTAATAATCGTCCAGTAGCGTAAAATACTTTTGAGACCACCCGAGCGGTCATCCACCCGCCATATTTTATTAAAGGCACGTTCAATGGTGGTGAGGGTCATGATAGTGGTGACAAACAATGCCATGGCACCAATGGCGGTCAAGTTAGTGGATTTGTCGGCAAAGTCGTTAAGATAATCGGTGACTTGAGTGGTGGATTGCGGCATTAAATTGCTATAAATAAGTTGCGATATTTGCTCACGTACCGACTCTAAGGCGGGTACGGTCGATAAAATCATCAATAAAACCGTTAAAATAGGCACTAAAGACAGCAGTGTGGTGTAGGTTAATGAGGCGGCTTTTTGCTGACAATCATCCTCAAAAAAATGACGCACCAAAAAGCGCAAAAAATTAAACCAAGGATGGTCATAAAACGGCAGTTTTTTTAAGAATTTTTCCATATTATTTAGGCATCGGCTATGAAGATGATGGTTAGTTTACCAAAGTTTTTTGAATTCATCGCACAGATTATTTGTGTCATAATGATATGATGCCACAATGAAGCCTTGCGATGACGTTATGGGCTAATCCTAGATGAAGACAAAAGAAAACAAGAGAAGACAAGAATAAAAACTTACAACAGTATAGGCACGTGAGCTAGCAAGATATTGATTCTATTTACTGACCCTATTCACTTTACGCACTCTATGCACCCTATTGACAATCAAGTACCAACATTTCTATTGCTAAGTCCCTAAATCCTTGAAATCTGACAACCTGACAACCTGGAGAAAGCAGACGATGACCACTACCATGCAAGCAACCGGTTTAACCCCATCAAGTGCCAGTGCTACAAATGCCCCGTATGTATTGGTATTATACTACTCACAGTATGGCACTACAAAAGAGTTGGCCTATGCCATTGCCCAAGGCATTGAAGATGCGGGGCTCAAAGCGCGTATTCGTACGGTACCCGCTGTGGTGACAGAAACCAGCGTTGCCAAGCCCACCATTCCTGATGAGGGCGATTTATATTGCAGTATGGATGATTTGAAAAATTGTTCTGGTTTGGCGCTCGGCAGCCCTACCCATTTTGGTAATATGGCAGGTGCGCTCAAGCATTTTTGGGACACCACCGTGACCTTATGGCTGGCAGGCAATTTGCAAAACAAGCCAGCGTGTGTGTTTACCAGCACCGGTTCCTTGCATGGCGGTCAGGAAACCACCCTGCTCACCATGATGATGCCGTTATTGCATCATGGGATGCTTGTGCTGGGGATACCGTATTCGCAGCCAGAGCTTGGACGTACCAATCGCGGCGGTACGCCCTATGGTGCCACACACGTCAGCGGTGCAAATCATGAAGAACCCGTCACCCGTGATGAGCGCACGCTGGCAGTCGCACAAGGGTACCGCTTAGCGATTGCCACCAAAGCGTTGGCTATGGCAGACTGGGCTTAATACTATGGTTGCAAATAGGGCAGATAAGGCGGCTATCAAAACGAATAGCAAAGCAGCCCAACAACAGTTACAAACGTTGCAAAAGCGGCTGAAAATAACGTGGCTACTGTGGCTGGGGTATCGAGGTGTCCTGTTTTCTATCTTGCTAAATATTTTTTTAAGCGCCAGCCCGAATGTGATAGGCGGCATAACGTGGCAACTGTTGTTACTGCTGCCAGCGTTGCTACTAACGCCGTGGATGCTAAGGGGCAGTTCCCCCTATGCGTTATTGTTAGGTAGTATGGTTACCTTGATTTATTTGGGTGAGAGCGGAGTCACGCTGTTTAGTATTTTTTATAGCAATGGGGTAACGGTATGGTGGGTATATGCCCTAGATACATGGCTTATTTTGCTAATCAATGTAGGGATGTTTAAGCTATTAAAAGTGTTGCCATCGATGAATAGCAGCAATGCAGACACGTGAGGCATCACATAAAAGGCTATCTGGTTAGCTACTCTATAAGGTAACCAGCTTGCTAATACCCCCTAGCAAGGCTGGGTTGACTGGTAAAACGCAGTAATAGACCTAAATCCTACAAATTTAATTTGTAGATATTCAATGATAAATATTTAATGATAGATATTAAATGATAAATAAATGCAAACCCAAACCTTAGCGCAATTTGGTTAACGTCATCTCCATTTGTTTGCCATCGTTATTCTGTACCACTTTAACAGGAAGATAATCCAAGCTTGGTGCCAGCCAAAAACTAGTAGAGCGGGCGTTATCGTCATGGATGCGGTCGACTCTCACCGTATCAAACGTACCGGCTGGCACGGTAATGCTATAGTTGCCGACTTTTTTAAACGGCGTTTTTTCAATGTTATCCTTTTTTACCATCGTATAATCACCGGTAAAACTACCGGCTAACAAGTCTTGTCTAATCTGTGCCTCTAAGCTTAAGTCATCAAATGCCCTATTTGGTGCAGAAAAATTATAGGTTTTGCCACGGTAGGTGCTCTTAACGGTCGTACCGTCCGCCCCAAAGCTTAGGTCGTGGGTACGGCCAAGGCCAAGCACTTTATAACTGGTGCTGGCCGTCAAAGGAATAACACGGTTGCCGCTCATTTTAAAGGTGCTGCGCTGTTTAGCCGTCGCAATACCGCCCGCTTTGGCGTCTACTGTGTACTGCCACGTATTGCCCGATTTGGTCAAGCTGCGGGTTGCCGTACCGGTATATTTGCTGTCGGCAATAAAATTATAGTCAGCCGTTTTGGGCGTAAGGCTTGGGCTGGCTAACGCCGCTGTTGACGCTGTTGCCGTGGCTATGGCAATGCCGCCAATGCTACTCATGATGGTTTTGGTCATACTGTGGGAGCCTTTTTTAAACATCGCAATATTCCTCTTGCTGATTGCCGGTCAATCAGTGCTAAACCGCTATCAGGCAGCCATTTGCTTCAATAAAATCTCTGTCTCTGTCTCTAGTCATTTCTAGTCATATTATGTTACATTTGCCAAGTTGCCTTAGCAATTTTTTGTGAGCGTTTCTTACTGTAGCCCATTCATTAGAGCTTTCTGCTAAGCAAGATAACGATATAACCCAGATAGACTAAGCACAACCCCATAAAAAAAGATAGCCTAAAGCCATCTTTTCATCGAGCAATTTATCTACCGAGCAACAATATATTTTGTAAGCTATCGCCTTCTTAAATAATAAGCAACAGGCAATCGCCTAATGGCCGCCGCCGTTAATAGTGCGTATCATCTCTTCCACCATCTTTTTGGCATCACCAAAAATCATCATGGTTTTATCGAGATAGAACAGCGGATTATCAAGACCGGCATAGCCAGTGCTCATAGAGCGTTTGATAACCATGACCGTCTGACTCTTATAGGCATCTAAAATAGGCATACCAAAAATAGGCGAGTTAGGGTCATCTTTGGCAGCAGGGTTCACCACGTCATTGGCGCCAATCACCAACACCACATCGGTGCTAGGAAAGTCGGAGTTAATCTCATCCATCTCTAAAATATCGTCATAAGGCACATCGGCTTCCGCCAATAATACGTTCATATGACCGGGCATCCGCCCTGCCACCGGATGAATGGCAAAACGCACATTCACACCTTGTTCTTTTAACAGCTCGTACAACTCTTTCACTGCATTTTGCGCACGCCCTTGCGCCATACCATAACCAGGCACAATAATCACATCGCTGGCGTTACTCATCAAGAAGCCTGCATCTTCGGGCGACCCAGATTTGTAGGTTTTGGGTGCGCCATCATCGCTATCTGCAACCGCCGCCATTGTGCCCATACCGCCAAACAAAACGTTTAGCAAGGAGCGGTTCATCGCCTTACACATGATGTAAGATAAAATAGCGCCTGATGCGCCTACCAAAGAGCCGGCAATAATCAGCATCGAGTTACCTAGGGTAAACCCAATACCAGCGGCCGCCCAACCTGAAAACGAGTTGAGTAATGACACCACAACCGGCATATCGCCGCCACCAATGGGCGCAATCCACATCCAACCAAAGACCACTGCCACAGCGGTCATCGCATAAAACGCCAGCAAGGAGTTGGTGGTAAAATAGATACCACCAAACACCAGCATAATGAGAAACAAAATCAACTGTACAGGCTTGACCCAGCTACCATTTAAGGTTTTAGCCCACTTTTTTGCCCCAAGTTTACCAAAGGCAAAAACCGAGGCCGAAAAGGTTATGGCGCCAATAAAGCAGCCAATAAATAGCTCAAAACGTTCAATGGTGCTATGCGCCTGCTCAATATGTAACACGGTGGCTAGGGCAATCGCGACTGCCGCCAAACCAACAAAGGAGTGCATTAAGGCGACGGTTTCGGGCATTTCGGTCATCGCCACCGTTTTGGCCTTCCACATGCCCACAATAGCACCGAGCACCATGGCGCCAATAATTAACCACAGCACGGGGCCTTCGGCTAAAAAAAACGTGGTGAGCACCGCAATGGCCATTGCTGCCATCCCCAAACGGTTACCCCGAATGGCCGTTTTTGGGCTAGATAGACCGCGTAGGGTCATCACAAATAAGATAGCCCCGACTAAATAAAACCACTCTGCATGCGCTGCAATCCAATTCATCTCGTTCATGCATTATCTCCTTGCGCATCATTGGCAGGTTTTACGGTTTTGACTTTAGGTTTAAACATCGCCAGCATCCGCTCGGTTACGGCAAAGCCCCCAAAGATATTGATACTGGCTAAAAATACGGCAAAGGCACCCAGCAAGCTGGTTGCGGTAATGGCCTCATTGCCTATCACGACCGTTTGTAGCATCGCACCCACAATCACAATACTGGATAGGGCATTGGTAACCGCCATCAGCGGTGTATGTAGGGCAGGGGTCACGCCCCAAACCACAAAATACCCCACAAAAATAGCCAGTACAAAAATGGTAAATGTCGCCACAAAGGGCGTGCCGCCAGCAATGGCAGCTGCGCCAACTGGTGCCGTCGCTAATGCCGTAGCAAATGTCGCAAGCATAATGTTCTCCTAAAAACGGTCTAAAATTCGTTGTTGCAAAAGGTGTTGCAAAAAGGGGTGTAGCGAGGTGCTCAGTTGGATGCGCTTTTTTTCGAGTAGTCCTTCTACACGGCCTAATAAGGCGGCTTTATTGGCGTTGCAAACGCACTAAACCATCATGAGTGACCGCCAATGCGGTTTGAATCTCATCTTCCATATTTAAAACCAAAGCATTATTATTATCGGCAGCAAACAACGTGGTGATAAAGTTCACCAAGTTGTTGGCATACAAGTCAGATGACTGGGCAGCAAGGCTGGCAGGAATATTGGCCGCTCCGATAATACGTACCCCGTTATCTGTGGTGATGGTGTCGCCTAAAACCATGCCCTCGACGTTGCCGCCCGAGCTTGCCGCCATATCTACCAATACTGAGCCCGCTTTCATTTTATCAAGGGTGGTTTTATGAATCAGGCGCGGCGCATCACGGCCGGGAATTTGCGCCGTGGTAATCACGATATCGGCGTTGGCTACTGCTTTGTCGACCACTTCGGCTTGGTCTTGCATATATTGCTCTGAGGGTCGCCAAGCATAGCCGCCGGTCGACTTGGCTTTCTCTTTTTCTTCCTCGCTCATTGGCACATCCAGCCACTTTCCGCCTAGCGACTCCACTTGTTCACGCACCGAGGGGCGCAAATCACTGGCCTCTACCACGGCGCCCAAACGTTTGGCGGTGGCAATCGCTTGCAAACCAGCCACCCCAACGCCAAGGATAATCACTTTGGCGGGCTTCACCGTGCCCGCCGAGGTCATAAACATCGGGAAGGGACGGGCATATTCATTGGCTGCCATCAATACCGCTTTATAGCCGGCAAGGTTGGCCTGTGAGGACAACACATCCATGTTTTGCGCCCGCGATAGGGTGCGTGGCAACATCTCCATCGCAAAAGCGGTCACCCCTTGGGCGGCATAAGCGTCTAATTGCGCGTTACGATATGGGTCGAGCATGCCCACCACTATTTTGCCACTGGCAAGTTGGCTAAGTTGTGCGCTAGATAAATCTTGCACCACGCAAATAATGTCCGCTTGCGTTAAAACGTCCGTCTCACTGACCACCTTAGCCCCAGCATCCCTATAGGCTTGGTCGCTGTAATAAGCTTGTAGCCCAGCGTCAGATTCAACAATCACCTCATGCCCAAGCTTGGTCAACTTTTTGACAGAGTCTGGGGTAATGGCCACTCGTGCCTCAAAGGCCTGCTTTGCTTGAACTGTGCCTACTATCATATTCGCTCCTAGCGGTATTGGGGGGTCAACTCGAATATTAAAATAAAATGCCATTGAATAGGGTGTTTGGATAAAAGCCTATTTTTATCAGACCGTCAAAAAAAACCTTTGATTGGGTAGAACCAAAGGTTAAAAGTAGATAAATGGTCATAAAGTAAATAAATGGCTAAACTTAAGTCATCATTGAGAATGATTATAGGTAAATACTAAGTCCCATGATATTGCTAAATGATGACTGTTCAGTTACATAAGGGCACAGAAGCGGCACAAACTTGATTTAACATTAACAAATCGGCAAACTTATCGTCTTCCTAAAAAAGACATCTTAGCGTAAAACACTGTACTATAATCAACTTTTAAAGGATTTTGTTATGTATTTTGTCTTATCGCCTGCCAAAAGCTTAAATGAGACGGATGCCGTACCGATCGCAACCTTGAGCGAACACTATAGCCAGCCTGCTCTGATTAAACATTCGCAATGCTTGATGGCCGTATTAAAGGATAAAGCGCCGATTGATTTACAGGAGCTCATGGGTATATCCAGTGACTTAGCCGAGATTAATACCCAGCGTCATCAAGACTGGGGCTGGGATGAGGGCAAGCCATTTTCAGAGGACAATGCCAAGCCATGCGGATATTTATTTGCTGGCGATGTGTATACCGGGCTGGATATGTATAACATGGATAAAGAGTCCATTAGCTATCTTAATAAGCATTTGGGAATATTGTCAGGGCTGTACGGCGTGCTAAAACCCCTCGATTTAATCCAGCCCTACCGCTTAGAGATGGGGGTTAAGCTTAAAAACGAGAACGGCAATAGCTTATACGATTTTTGGGGCGAGCATATTACCGAGGTGATTAATCAGCGTCTGCAGGAGACTGCTAATAACGAAGAAAATGTGCTCGTCAATCTTGCTTCCAACGAGTATTCCAAATCAATTAAGAAAAAAGCAGTAAACGCCACGATTATTACCCCACGCTTTGAGGATGAAAAAAACGGTAAATTTAAGGTGATTAGCTTTTATGCCAAAACCGCACGCGGTTTGATGGTGAAGTACGCCGCCGGAAATAAGTTGACCCAAGCAGAAGATTTAAAACAGTTTGATTTGGCAGGGTATTATTATGTGGATGAGATGTCGGATGAGACCACTTGGGTGTTTCGTCGGGATGCGCAAAGTCAGTAAAATTCAGCAAAAACCCCAACAAAAAACCCCAACAGACCAAAGTCTATCGGGGTTTTCTTAACAATCTAAAGCGTATAAACAGCATTTATGGGCTAAATGGCAAAGTACAACGAGGACATAAAGTGAAGTTTGTACATAAGAACCATCAAACTTTATGAACAAAGTTGTACAAAGCCATTTTGTCCATATGGGAATTAAAGGCTAAATTACATCATGCCGCCCATACCACCGCCACCCATGCCAGCCATTGAATCACCAGATTCTGGCTTGTCGGTAATCATGGCTTCGGTAGTTAGCATCAAACCAGCAATAGACGCGGCATTTTCAAGGGCTGAACGAGCCACTTTAGCCGGATCTAAGATGCCCATAGCAATCATATCGCCATACTCACCCGTAGCCGCATTATAACCAAAGTTGCCTTCGCCATTTTTTACAGCATTCACTACAACAGAGGCTTCATCGCCTGCATTGGTGGCAATTTGACGTAGTGGTGCTTCCATCGCCCGACGTAAAATGTTGATACCCGCATTTTGGTCATCATTGTCGCCACGTAGTTCACTGATAGCCGCCATTGCCCGTACTAAGGCAACACCACCACCAGGCACAACGCCTTCTTCAACCGCTGCACGAGTCGCATGTAGCGCATCGTCAACGCGGTCTTTCTTCTCTTTCATTTCGGTTTCGGTCGCTGCGCCCACTTTAATAATGGCGACGCCGCCTGACAATTTAGCCACCCGTTCTTGCAATTTCTCTTTGTCATAATCCGAGGTAGACTCTTCGATTTGACGGTTGATAGACGCAATACGGTTTTCAATATCGGCTTTTTGACCAGCCCCATCAACAATGATGGTGTTCTCTTTGCCAACCGTTACTTTTTTGGCGGTACCCAACTGCTCAATAGTCGCCGTCTCTAAACTTAAGCCAATCTCTTCAGAGATAACGGTTGCACCAGTTAACGTCGCAATATCTTCTAACATCGCTTTACGACGGTCGCCAAAGCCTGGCGCTTTAACCGCACAGGTTTTAAGCCCACCACGCATGTTGTTAACAACCAAGGTTGCCAACGCTTCGTTTTCAACGTCTTCAGCAACAATAAGTAACGGTTTGCTTTGCTGCATCACTTGCTCAAGCAATGGCACGATTTCACGGATGTTGCTGATTTTTTTATCCACCAACAAGATGAATGGATTGTCAAATTCAGCGGTTAAGCTGTCTTGGTTATTAGCAAAATACGGGCTGATATAACCACGGTCAAACTGCATACCTTCAACCACTTCAAGCGTGTCTTCAAAGCTTGAGCCTTCTTCAACCGTAATCACGCCCTTTTTGCCCACTTTGCTCATGGCTTCAGAAATCAAAGCGCCAATTTTAGTGTCCGAATTGGCAGAAATTGACCCCACTTGAGCAATGGCATTGTCGTCATCGGCTGGGGTAGACAACTGATGAATGGCCTCTACAGAGGCACGTACGGCTTTATCAATACCGCGTTTTAAATCCATCGGATTCATGCCAGCGGCTACTGATTTCATGCCCTCTTGCAAAATAGACTGCGCCAATACTGTCGCCGTAGTGGTACCATCGCCGGCCACGTCGTTGGTTTTGCTCGCCACTTCACGCACCAGTTGGGCGCCCATGTTTTCAAACTTGTCTTCTAACTCAATCTCTTTGGCAACCGACACGCCATCTTTAGTGATGCTAGGCGCACCAAAAGACTTATCAATCACCACGTTACGGCCTTTAGGACCAAGGGTTACCTTAACAGCGTTGGCTAGGATATTGACGCCATCCATCATTTGATTGCGGGCACTAATGCCAAATTTCACTTCTTTAGCCATGATAAAATACTCCGTTTATTTATTGTGGTTAATATAATAGTTAGTTAATCGTAAATAATTTAAAAGTGCTATTGACTGTTTATTCATCTTATTCATCATTTAAGTAAGCAGATAGGCAAATAGTAAACTATTTTATCAGTCTGTAGATATCTACTATATTTACTATAGGTATCTAGGTCACTGCTTCTTATAGTAAATCATGATAAATGATAAATAGGGTCTTCAGCTAAAAGGGTCACCCTTAAGCCTCAAGCACACCCAATACATCAGACTCTTTCATAATCAACAACTCTTCGTCATTAACTTTGACCGTTTGACCCGCATATTGACCAAATAACACTCTATCGCCAACTTTAACATCTAAAGCGCGAACCTCGCCGTTGTCATTAATTTGACCATTACCAATGGCAATGACTTCGCCTTCAGAGGGCTTTTCTTGAGCCGAGCCTGGCAACAACAGGCCACCTTTGGTTTTTTGTTCTTCTTCCATACGGCGCACAACAATACGGTCATGTAAAGGGCGGATATTCATGAAATACTCCATTAAATTGAGTGAGTTAATTATAAAAATTGAGGTTAACAATCAAGTTGCTACAGTCCCCAAAATCCATAGAATAATATTATTTTGCAAGACGGCAAGTCAGTCATTAGCCAATTTGCTATCAGCCTTGTTATGAGCTTTGGGGCTGGTAAGAAAATGGGGCTTGGGTATAGAAGTTTCAACCTAGTAATAGGTAATTTTTTTTGCAACATAGCTGACAAGTGCGCTGTGGCTGTATAGACTAACGTCTCAGTCAAATTACCATTTATGTAACCGCCGCCATAATGCGCTGCAGCCAACCAAGAGTTTTGCCCATGAACATGCTAGTCCGCCTTCATATCCTAATGCACCTGCTTAAACGTGAGCAGAAAAAGGGTGCAAATCAAACGTCAAATAAAGTCTTAAATCAAGACAGCATCCAAAACCAGCTATTAAAGCCATTTAAAAGAGCTTATCGCATTTTGCCACACGACCTAGGGTTTCGGGACCATCTGCCCAATTATCGCTATTTGTCATTTATAGAACTCAATATCACCGGTTGGCTGACCCAATGTGTATATGCCTTGCCAGATATCAGCGCCCAACATAGCAACATAAAGTGGGTCATCTCGATGCAAGAGATGGTGTATCTACAACAGGTTAAGTTTTTGGATAAAATCACCGTCAACAGTCAGGTTGAGGGCTGGGATGAGAAGTACATTTATTTCCAACATCATTTTTATGTCAAAAACAAAGTGCGTGCTATCGGCCTTACCAAGTTTGTTTTGATGGATGAAAATGGCAAGCTCACGCCGCAGCTTTTAGGAATGCAGGGCGAAAAGTTGACTGAGGTTATCAATACTTGGAACGCCAATCAAATCGCTATTAAGCAGCAGTAGCGTTAAAAACACTAGCCAATCGCAATTTTTCGGCACAAATATAATTTCCCGCTTTTTCTACTTAAGTTAAGGACATCACATCATGAACCAAAAACTAAAATGGACAGACAGCCTAGACATTGCCATCGAATTGGTTGAAAAATTTCCCGAAACCGACCCGCAGTACGTGCGGTTTACCGATTTGCACCGCTGGATAACCGAGCTTGAGAACTTTGATGACGACCCAACCAAATCAACCGAGGGTATCTTGGAAGCTATTCAAATGATGTGGATTGATGAGGCGGATTGAGCCACTACACTATAGTAAGAAGCAACCCATAAAAACTGAGACGCATTGCCAAGCCTAGTGCATAACAACAGTGCATAACAATAGCGCCTAACATAAGCTTATGCGTGTCTCTTAAAACACTACAGTTGTATAATGACTTACATTTAAGTACTTATACTTAAGTACTTAAACCCACCTATCAGCTATAGCCATATAGAGGCATTTACAGCAACAATTCCTCAAGCATTCGCTCATAAATTTGCGCCAATTTACCAATATCATCAATTTCTACCTTTTCATCCACTTGATGAATGGTCGCATTACGCACACCAAGCTCCACCACTTGCGCACCCGTTGGGGCAATAAAGCGACCATCAGAGGTGCCGCCAGATGTCGATAGGGTCGTGTCAATCCCCGTGATTTGTTTTACCGCCACTTTACAAGCGTCAACCAGCTTGCCCGCAGCGGTTAAAAACGGGTTGCCCGATAGTTTCCAGTCAATCTTATAACTAGCGTCAATATCTTTAAAATACTTATCAAAAATAGCATGAGTCTTAGCCCGCAATTCTTCTTCAGTGGTTTCGGTCGAAAATCTAAAATTGAATACCACCGCAACCGTTTCAGGAATGACATTAGTAGCACCCGTACCGCCAGTAATGTTAGAGATTTGCATCGAAGTCGCCGGAAAAAACGCATTTCCGTTATCCCACTGGGCGGCGGCAAGCTCGGTGAGGGCGGGCAACAGCGCATGAATCGGATTCACCGCCAAGTGTGGGTAGGCCACATGGCCTTGCTTGCCTGTTACCGTCAATAGGCCACCAAGTGAACCACGGCGACCGTTTTTAATAATATCGCCAAGCGTATCGGTGCTAGACGGCTCGCCCACCAAACAATAAGTAATCTTCTCATTACGGGCTTCTAAGGCTTCAATTACTTTGACAGTGCCATTGATTGACGGGCCTTCCTCATCGGAGGTAATCAGCATCGCTATAGAGCCATTATGATTAGGGTGATTGGTCACAAAACATTCCGCCGCTACCGTAAACGCCGCAATGGCTGTTTTCATATCAGCAGCGCCGCGTCCCCATAAAAAGCCGTCTTTTACGGTTGGCTCAAAGGGCGGGTATTGCCAGTTATCGACATGACCGGTTGGCACCACGTCGGTATGACCAGCAAAGCAAATCACAGGGTCGCTAGTGCCACGCCTGGCCCATAGGTTTTTGACTTGCGCATTGACGCCAACTGCATCTTTATCGCCAAAATACATAAACTCACAGTTAAACCCAAGTGGGCTGAGGCGTTCGACCAATACGTCTTGCGCGCCCTTGTCATGCGGCGTCACCGAATCACGGCGCATTAAGTCGATACTCAAATCTAAGGTCGCCTGCTGATGGCTAATAGCTTGTTCTGTATCAGTCGTCAAGTTGGTAGGGGTGGTTAAGTCGGTTGTACGCATAAATGCCTCAAAGTGAAAAGTCTGGAAAAGAGTGTCAGTATTTGTATCAATATTAAAGGCAGGATTCAGAACAGGGTTAAGGCAGTATTGCCATATCATCACGGCGTAACCAAGTGGCGATAGAATAACGTTGACGCTGAGCTATCTCGACTTGATGGCGCAAATCGCTGTCAAATATCACTAAGCGATTGGCTTTAGGCAATACTTGATGTTGCTGAGCTTGATGGTCAATAAGAGACAACGCCCCGCCATCGGCTAGCGTCCAATCGTCATTTAAATAAAACACGGCGGATATAACCCGCTCACTGCGCCCAACAGGGTTGTCCTGATGCCATTGATAGCCAAACCCAGCAGGATAACAGGCATAATGCGCCTCACTGCGGCGGATACCCGCAAATAAGGTACGGTTGAAAAACTGCGCCAATGCGTCCACGCAGATTAGATACTGCGAACCTGCCATAAAATTTGGGTCGATCCAGCGAATACGGTCACCACGGATGTCTGCCTGCCGGCTGCCGTTGGTCAACAAAGCATCACGATAATCGACAAAACCACTCTCAAACTGTAACGCCTGTAGCGCCGCATTATTAAAGACACTATCTACAATCAAAAAACCCATGCTAACAAAAACGGCTAAGCTATCATCATCAAGGCGTTTTTGCCAATCCACAATAAAATCATCCGCGTGCCACAAGGGGTGTATAGGAGATGATAATATAGGCGGGATGCTATATTCCAAAAGAGTGTGCATAAGGTTTTGCTCTCATTAGACTAACAGTCCTATTTTCTAAATTTGTCACAAACCGAGCTTTGGCGCTGCTTAAATCCTGCGCTATAGCACAAGTTGAGTCATCGCCAACCTAAGCCGAGCAGCCGCTTTACCGCTGCCTCATGCCAATAATCGGTAACCATTAAACTGCTCATTTTAGGCTGTGCTATGCTACCATAGCTATACCATAGCTATATTTTCAACCACCAAGTTTTCCCAGCTGTTTTTTTACAACTTGTCTTTCACCATAAAACCTTCCACAACCAAACAAGCCAAATTATGAATTACAAACATGCTTATCACGCTGGTAATTTTGCCGACGTTGTCAAACACATCTTATTGCTGCAATTGCTGACCCAAATGAGCGATAAAGGCAAACCCTTTTACGTTTTAGACGCTTATGGTGGCCGTGGATTATACTCTTTAAGCAGTGAAGAGTCCCGCAAAACGGGCGAGGCGCGCGCTGGCGTGCAAAAAATTATGGATGCGGACACTAGCGACGCACCAGCAGCGGTTCAGCAATACGTTAATACCCTTAAACAAGCACGGCAAACCTACGATAAACACGTCTACCCCGGCTCACCGTGGTGGATTGGCAACCATGTCGAGCAGCATCCCGAGGTGGAGATTCGTGCCGAAGCGTTCGAGATGAAAAATACTGAATACGACGCACTCAACTACCAGCTTTATAAACTACCTATTGGTATCCACAATCGCAATGCTTATGAAGGTATCCCGGGGGTCATTCCGCCCAAAGAGCGCCGTGGGCTGATTTTGATTGATCCGCCGTTTGAACAAGAGCATAAAGACTTCTCGCAGCTCATCGAACAGCTGGTTTACTGCACCACCAAATGGCCACAAGGCATCTACGCGCTATGGTTCCCTATTAAAAACATGGATGCAGTCGAGCTGTTCTATAAAAAGCTAAAGCGTACCGATATGCGCCGTCAGCTATTGTGCGAGCTAAACGTCTATCCCAACGATGTGGCGGCAGGGCTCAATGGTACAGGCATGCTGGTGATTAATCCGCCTTGGCAGTTTGACCAAAAAGCACGAGAGATTTTAACCTTTTTACAACCCCTGCTGCGCCCAACCGATGCACCAGAATTACCCCTGACTCAAGCGGTCTCTGTACGCTGGCTGGCTGGCGAATAGCCCTCGGCGCATAACGCACGTCATAGAGCGTGTTGGATAGTCCTAAATAGCACTGATAGCACAGCTAATAGCTAACGTTGAATATTTAATGCCATATAGCATATAGATTGGGGTAAATGATGACCACATCCAAGCAGCCACGTCCAGACTATACCCACCCTGATAAACCTCCAACGGGGCAAGCGACTCATGCAACCAAACGGGACGCCCAAAATAGCAAAGCATTAATGGGCGATAACGAAGGATTTGAGGGCCTAACCTTTGAAGTCGTCGAACAAGAAGTCACCAATGGCAAGCCAGTGGTGAGCCGAGGTGTTTACCTTGTGCCCAATGCTTTTACCACCGCCTCCTTGCTGTCAGGGTTTTTCTCCATACTCTCAAGTACCCAAGGCGAGTATTACATTGCCGCCCTTGCCATTTTTTTATCCGCCATCCTTGATGGGGCAGATGGGCGTGCCGCGCGTATGCTCAACGCCCAAAGTGCTTTTGGCGAACAATACGACTCCTTAGCAGACATGCTGGCGTTTGGCGTCGCCCCCGCCATTCTTATTTATAGCTTTGCCCTCAAACCGTTAGGACGAATTGGCATCGCCTGTGCCTTTGTATTTACCGCATGTGCCGCCTTTAGACTGGCCCGTTTTAACGTGCAAATTGGTGTCGTCGATAAAAAATACTTTATTGGGCTAGCCAGTCCGCTTGCTGCCATTTTAGTCACCAGCGCCGTCATGGTCGCCATTGATCACCCGTATTGGGTCGGCGAATATGACAAACAAATTATGCTATTTTGTGCGGTTTGGGTCGTGTTATCCGGGCTGCTCATGGTCAGCAATCTTAAATACTACAGCTTCAAAGAATTTGACAAAAAAAGAGTTCCCTTTGTTGCCCTCCTTTTTGCCGTATTGGTCATGGGTATCGTCATATATGACATTCCCATCGGCATCTTAGCCATTGGCGTTATCTATGCCTTATCGGGAATAGCCTCTACTTTTAAAGCAAAGCTATAGCTCTAAAAAGTAGTTTGCTAAGGCCCTACTATACAATACTTATTTTTAATCAAAGTAGCCCATCCCGCTTTTCGCTACTATCTTGGCTGGCACAGGGGCAGGCACTACTGGCAAGAGTCGTTCCTGTTGCC
>JAGLBE010000289.1 GCA_018260445.1 Psychrobacter sp. | reverse complement strand
CGTCCACGAGGAGGAAAGGCGATCGGCCGGGATCAAGGGAAAGGAGAGGGAAAAAAAAGTATTTTTAAGTTTATTCGTGGTATTCGGTCGCGGAAACGTTTTTTTTTTTTTTTTTTTTTTTTTTTGCCGGGACAACTGGTATTTCGAGGCATTTCTAACGCCTGACATACCCTTTAAAATACTTATATTCGGTATTTTATTTTATTTTGATTTACTTAATTATTTATATTGTTTTGAATGGAGTAACGTGGAAGGTCCGAGACCATTCGAATCGCGCTCGGGAAAAAAGTATTTACGCGATGTAAATCGCTCGTGGAAGTATTATCGTGGAAGTGTAATTGTAATATAATAAAATCATAAGTATATAATAATAAATAGTAGATAATAATAATTAATGTAATAAAAGAATAAGTATTTTAGTATTGTACACCCGTGATATGAGTATTTTAGGTATTTTGGCACTATTTTCCAGCGGCCGAAAGACTTTTTAAACGATTGGACGTTT
>JAGLBE010000288.1 GCA_018260445.1 Psychrobacter sp. | reverse complement strand
GCTTAATTATATTGTTTTTTCAATTTATGAGTCGAAATTAATTGAGTCAAAATTGCATTTAATGCAGTATACTTAATGCAATACACCTAATAATATTATATATATTTCAAAGTAATAATAATATACTTTCTTATGTATTTGATTGTTTTTGGTCCAATTTCAAACTTAAGCACTTCAATCATTCTGACAGAAAACTGTAAATTCAATTCGATAAAAAAAATGTTTTTCTAGCATTGGAAGTGATGTTGAAATTTAAAACATACACTTTAATTTATTTTATTATTTATACGAATGAATAATTATTGGATTAAAATAATTTCGATATTTGCTTGCTACTAATATATTAATGTTCGTTTTATTTATTTTTTATTTTAAAATTTTATTCGAATTGTTAGATTATTACTTTAATACTTATTATTAAACACATTAATAATAATGTATAATTTTCATAGTGAAATAATAAATAAATAATGTATATTATATATATAAATTTACTTTAGTGCTT
>JAGLBE010000287.1 GCA_018260445.1 Psychrobacter sp. | reverse complement strand
TAGTGCTAACCATCTGCCTCGGTTGTGTTTTCCACAGACAAAGGAAAAATGGCAAAAAACGACGAACCATCCTTCTTCGTTCATCAATGTTCGACGCGACCAAGTCATAACCCAATAGAACTTGGTACGAATGTTGTTGTTGTTGTTGTTGTTGCTTGTCAGAGAAACGCCTTTGGTTCGCCTTTGGTTTCCCTTTGTTTGCGGAAAACGGACCGAGGCAGATGGTTTCCACGAAAACAAAGGGAAAATGGCTAAAAACGACGAACCATCCTTCGTTCATCAATGTTCGAGGGCGACCAAGTCATAAACCCAAAAGAACTCGGTGAGAACGATGTTAAATACAAAAAAGCCGCGAAAGACCAAAAAACTATAACAACAACAACAACAACAATAGTGAAAACGAAGAAAAGGAACGCGTAAAAATCGAGGCGAGAGAAGAACGGCGAGACGGGGGAAAAAGAAATCGCGATCCGACGAAGATTCGACCGACCGAAGGGCGAACGGG
>JAGLBE010000286.1 GCA_018260445.1 Psychrobacter sp. | reverse complement strand
ATAAATGGATAAATAAATAAATGAATAAATATGTAAATAAATAAATGAATAGATGGAAAAATAAATGAATAAATAAATAAATGAATAAATAAATGAATGAATAAATAAATGAATAAATAAATAAATGGATAAATAAATAAATAAATAAATAAATAAATAAATGAATAAATAAATAAATATATAAATAAATGAATAAATAAATAAATGAATGAATAGGTGGATAAATAAATGAATAAATAAATAAATGAATGAATAGATGGATAAATAAATGAATAAATAAATAAATAAATGAATGAATAAATAAATAAATGAATGAATGAATAAATAAATAAATAAATGAATAAATAAATAAATAAATGAATAAATAAATAAATAAATGAGCAAAACTCACCTCGCTGAATTGTTTCTGCACTTTGCTCGCATCGACGGAGCGAACATGGAGAATCGTTTTCTTGGACAACTGATCGAATTTGCTGAAACTGGATTTCTGAAAGAAAAAAATAAA
>JAGLBE010000285.1 GCA_018260445.1 Psychrobacter sp. | reverse complement strand
GAAAAAAAGGTTTTCGATCCTTTTTTTTTTGCGCAAACGATCGGGGAAAAATATCCAACGAGAGATTAAACTTAAAGCAAAAACGAAACGGTTTCATCAACCTCTTTCTTAATTCTTTGTTGTTGTTGTTGTTGTTGTTATTGTTGAAATCTTCTATTCTTCTTATAGTTTTTAGTCTTTCGCGGCTTCTCTGGTTTCTCACATGATTCTTACCCTAGTTCTTTTGGGTTATGACTTGGTCGCGTTGAAGATTGATGGTCACGGATAATTCGTTTTTAGCCATTTTCCCTATTGTATTTGTGGAAAATGAGACTGAGGCAGATGGTGGTATGAAGCCCGAAGAAACTAATAATGTCCGCAGCAAACACTAAATGAAGGTGCACGACACTTATAATGTTTTCCACGTGGCTTTACCCGTGCCAAAAACCGAAAAAACCGTTAAACACCAGACCCGTTTCAAAGCCAACTTATTCCACTCCGTTGGCTTTTGGCAATGGTTGGTC
>JAGLBE010000284.1 GCA_018260445.1 Psychrobacter sp. | reverse complement strand
GCTATGTTTGACCGATGTTGAAAAATTTAGTCGCAGCACTCAAGTGCAAAATGTATATGCTCATGACATTTAAATTGTAATGTTTTAGATGGAACTGAATTGATTGCGCAATTTCTTAGCAAATAAAAATAATTATCAGCAAAAAAATAGATTCTATTACGCTTCCAGGAGTTTTTTTCTACCAGCAGATTACTTTCATTATTATAGTTTTTAGAATTTCGCGACTTTTGTTCCTTACACTATTCATTCTAGGTGTTTTTGGTTATATTTTGGGTTATTATCTTCAACGCGGCGTCGTAACTCAAAAATCTGTAGAATAAATAGTCTAAATAATCAAACAATACCTGAGTTTCACTTTATTTTTTCGCAAATTATTGATGAGTGTCTTTCTAAACCGATTCAGTACTCCATTTCTCAGACAATTATCACAGATTCAATTCATTTTATTCGTTATTAATTATCATTTTTGATGAATCTCATCGACTTTGATTGATCAGAGCAGTGAA
>JAGLBE010000283.1 GCA_018260445.1 Psychrobacter sp. | reverse complement strand
ATAACGCCGCGTAGAAGAACCGAAAACATATTTCCCAGACGTTTCGCCAGCTTTACCAGCTGCTGGCATCTTCGGTGGAAGAAACGAACCGAACTAAAAGTATTTGAAAACTCCAGAAGGCTTATATAGGTTTCAGGTGCGGAAAGGTTGAATGAATAAATGAATGGATAGTTAGATTCATAGATTTAATGTTGAGGAATTAAACGGGTTGAGGTTATAAGAGGACAAAAAGGGGGTTAGGTATGGAAGCAGGTATATTTAAATTGTGGAATGAGAAAGGCTTAAGGTTAAAAAGGACAAAGGGAGGTCGACATCACCGTCTGTTAATCCGCGGATTTACAGGCGGTGATGTCGGGAATTTTATTTTTATTTTTATTTTTCGAATTCTGTATCGCTTTCCGATATTTTCATTTTCGATCGGATAAATTTCATTCCGTCTTTTCTTCTTCTCTCTTCTCAATGCTTTTATTCTTCTCTATCTCTCTTTTCCTATATTTCTTCA
>JAGLBE010000282.1 GCA_018260445.1 Psychrobacter sp. | reverse complement strand
CGCGCTGTTGCCATTACGCCGATGCTATTTTCGCCCTCTCCGAGATGAACAAAAACAAGAACAAAAATTTATTTTGGGTTTCGCCTACTTTTCTGTCAATTTGGAATTTGCAATAAATCGCTTCGGTTTTTGTTGTTGTTGTTGTCGTCTTTGTCTTATTGGTTGATTAACCGATTTTTCACGAGGACGTCCGTCGGGTCTCGCCTTAAAAACAAAATCTTTGATTTATTTGAACCTTGACACGTTCACTTTCATCATCTGTACCGTTTCATTTCGTTCTGTATGAATTTACTGTTTAATTTATTACTGAATGTGCATGCAAAAAGAAAAAAAATCAACAAACATCGAATATTGCGGTTGTTGTTGTTGTTGTTGTGTTGATGTTTTGTTTGTGCCACCACCGGTTGTTTTCAACGTTTTCATTCTGCTAAATGCGGTTGGTACCACCTCGATATTTTTCTCTATTAGGAAATTCTCTCCCGCCAGTGCAGTGACTTAAGTCATAC
>JAGLBE010000281.1 GCA_018260445.1 Psychrobacter sp. | reverse complement strand
AACAAAGGTAAAGTGTGAGAAATAAACTCAAAATGTCATTTCTTAGTAGAAAAAAACTCATCTATTTCTTTTGCAAGAATCAGAAGATATTTTTTATACGTTAGACAAATCAAAAGTTAGCAAAGCTTATTTTTTTATGTTTTAAGAGAAAATCCAAAAAAAGGGAGAGAGAGAGAAAACAAAGCAAGGCTTGAAACGATAGAAAAACTAATTTTCTCAAAAGCCATTCTTCGACTCCACTCACAATTGTTTCGTGAAGAGTAATAAGAGTTAGCCGGAGCACTTTCGAATGCACTAAATTAGGCCTAAATTAGACTGAAAGCCAACGAATGCCTTAAGTAATTCTCTTAGTTTGTTATACATTTTTTAGCCTAACAAGTTTTAGGTGGAAAAAAAAAACATTTTTATTAAAAATTTCATTTCATTTAATAACAGAAAAAAATATACGTGAATTTATTTTTTCTTTCATAACTATTAATATTACTCTCGATTGTTGAAATACGATAT
>JAGLBE010000280.1 GCA_018260445.1 Psychrobacter sp. | reverse complement strand
CTAACCCTGACCCTAACCAAACACTAACCCAACCCTAACCCTAACCTCTAAAACTTAACCCCTAACCCGAACCCTAACCCGAACCCTAACCCGAACCCTAACCCTAACCCTAACCCGAACCCGAACCCGAACCCTAACCCTAACCCTAACCCTAACCCTAACCCTAATCCGAACCCTAACCCTAACCCTAACCCGAACGCGAACCCGAACCCTAACCCTAACCCTAACCCGAACCCGAATCCGAACCCGAACCCTAACCCTAACCCTAACCCTAACCCGCCCCGAACCCGAACCCGAACCCTAGCCCGAACCCGAACCCTAACCCTATCCCTAACCGGAACCCGAACCCTAACCCGAACCCTAACCCGAACCCGAACCCTAACCCTAACCCTAAGCCGAACCCCGAACCCCTAATCCGAAACCGTAACTCTAACTCTAAAATGGGTACAGAATTTCAAATGTGCAAATGAAATGTTCTCAAGGTATGGTCCTGAAACCAGCAGGAAG
>JAGLBE010000027.1 GCA_018260445.1 Psychrobacter sp. | reverse complement strand
GTTCTTGACGCTCGGAATCGTTTAGTTTTATTAGTCTAGTCTTCATGGTGGCTTTTTATGAATGTTATGGAAAGTTGGTATTATAATATATTTCTGTTCGATTACTTATACCTAAATGGCATTATTATAGCTATAGGCTAAACCTATAATTCGTTAGACCCGAATATTTCATCTTTTTGTCACATTAATATGCTTGTTATTATCTAGTGCTTATCTTACGATAGTCAATAATTTAATGTATGTCACTGTCATCTATGAAGGATATCCCCATGCAAGAAATAGAGCTCAAATTTTTAGTGCCGGAGTATAAAGTTGGCGCCTTACTGCGTCAGGTGAATATCAAATCTGCCAAAACCTCGCAGTTGGCAGCTCATTATTTTGACAATATTGATAAGGATTTGGCGCAATCGGGCGCTGCCTTACGCATTCGTAAAGAGGGCGACAATTGGGTACAAACCCTAAAATCAGGGGGCGATGGCCTTGCGTCTCGCTTAGAGGACAACACTATTTTAGACGCTGAGGCCACTGCCGATGCCTTGGCGCACAATACGTTAGTGCCCGATGTGTCTGTATATGCCGATACTAAAATCCCCAAACAGATTAAAGCCATAAAAAAACTCATTGCCGGTCAAGACAGTGCTGGGGATAAGGCTGGAACTGCGGCTGGAGATGAGAATGCAGTGAGTGCCCTAAAATGTCAGTATATTACCGATGTGACCCGTATCACGCGGTTGGTAAAAAAAGAGGACGCCACTATTGAAGTCGCCTATGATGAGGGTCTAGTCATTCATGGTGAGGACGTCAATCAGTCGCAAGCGATTCATGAAATTGAATTTGAGTTGCTCCAAGGTACGCCAGATGCGCTATTTGACATCGCCAAACTGTGGTGCAAGCGTTATCAGCTTTGTATCTCTACCGTGACCAAAGCAGAGCGTGGCGGTTTACTGCTCGCCAATAGGCAGCATGCCATCGCTACTAAGGCAGATTTAAGCCAGCTTACGGTGCGTGCCGAGATGAGCCAGCCTCAATTTATGCGGGCGGTGGTACACAACTGTATGCTGCAGATTTTGCCCAATGCCAGTGCCATTGCAGCAGGCAGTGAGGATGGCAACCATGTGCACCAATTGCGAGTGGGGGTACGGCGCTTGCGTACGGCGCTTAAGTTTTTTGCCGGGTTTTCGGCCGATATTAATCCTGAGTGGACACCCGTATTAAAGCAGACCTTCAGCTTATTGGGTGAGTACCGTGACCGTGAAATACTGCAAATTAAAACCCAGCCTATGTTAGAGGCGTTAGGCGGCCCCCATGTCGATTGGTCTCCCGAACGCGATACCCTTAGCGTTATGCCGGTTGATGCGGTGCGTGCCAATGACTTTCAGATGACGCTGCTTGATTTGATACACTACACCATGAGCAGCCCTGAGCAAGACAGCGCCATGAATGCCAAACCCGCTAAACAAGCCATCGCAAAAATAATGACTAAATTGTATAACAAAATAAGTGGCGCCAGTGGCCATTTTGCCGAGCTTGATATTGAAGCGCAACATGATGTGCGTAAGCGTCTTAAAAGCCTGCGCTATATCAGCGAGTTTATCGCCCCTATGTATAAAAAATCAGCCACCAAAACCTTTTTGACTTATTTAGAGCCTGCGCAAGATGTCCTTGGTGAATATAACGATGCTTTGGTCGGCCATGACTTTTATCAAGACAAAACAAAAGTGAACCCTAATGCGTGGTTTGCAGTCGGTTATTTTGGTGCAGAAGAAAAACATGCCGCCCGTCACTGCGCCCAAAGCCTAACCACCATTAAAGATGCACCGATTTTTTGGTAACACGACTGCTATTTAATCAAAATTTTAGGGTTAATTTTTAGAGCTAGGTTGGTCAGGATGATTTTTATTGCTCAATAATCTGCACCTTCGTTCCAACCTCAACCTGGTCAAACAACCATACTAAATCGTCATTGTGCATGCGAATACAGCCATGCGATTTTGGCACGCCCATCGGCTCGGCATCTGGCGTCCCATGAATATAAATATAACGCTGGTAAGTATCGCAGCAACCTAAGCTATTATTGCCTAGGTTGACCCCAGCCTCTAACCCAGCCAGCCACATAATACGGGTTAAAATCCAATCCCGCTTTGGGTATAACTCGCCCAAGGCGTTGCTATAAATCTCCCCTGTGGCCACGCGTCCTACAAATACCGTATTCATGGGCGCAGCTGTGCCTATTTTGGTGGCAATATAATGCCATCCCAACGGTGTGCCACCTGACCCTTCAAGATTGCCGCTACCATTTTTAGCGGTGGAAATTGAAAAGGTTCGTTTTAATGTGAATGCCTGCGTCCTTGAAGAGTCGTCATTTGGGTCAGTTAACCCAAAAAAGGACAAGGTTTGCTTAGCAATATTAATGATGATTAGCCCTAAATATGGCAGCTGATGTGCCTTGTTTTTTGCCATACGCATCCTCTTAAACCACTATAGAGTGCCATTGCTCAAACCATAAGCAACACGATTGTTAATTCAAACTTGACGCTGTTTAGTGGTTTTTTAATAAAATAATGCCCTAATAAGCGGTTGTATCCTGAGTCATTCGCCCTTATTATAAACTCAACCTCTAAAATTAGTAGATAATATGACGGCCCTATTACCGACCCGTGTGTCCATCTATGATTTCTTAATCCAAGATACGCAGCCTATCGATTCAATCGTTGCCGATTTTGGCCATATATCGCTACCCCAAGCGCGCCTACTGATTGAACATGGCATTCAAGCCATTGTCAGTGCCTTATTGGCGTATCAGCAACTACTGGGGGGAGAGGCAGTTTTAAAAAAGTTATTCCAGCGGCATCAGGTCAAGGAGCTGCGCAAACACAATGCCTTTAACCTCCACACCATGGCAACTGCCATGCAATATGGGCAGCCCATAAGCGACACCCTATTTCAAAAAAATGCGCTGCAACATCAAATATGTCAGCAGTTAGCGCAGCTTGCACATTTATCACCAAGTCAGGTAAAACCCATTTTAGCAGCGCTTTGTCTGTTATGCCTACGTGAGTTAGCCATATTGGCCGATTTTGCCCATTTAGATGCGAGCGAAGTCGACCTGTGGCTACAACAGCAAAACCAGTTTTTACAGCCTACTTGTGAGCGTTCTTGCTTAGATAATACGCCAATTGGCCTCCATCATCTTCCCGAATTCGACCCCATATGGCACAGCGTTACCGGGTATCAACCGCCCGCTTTGGCAACCCTTAATCAACAAGATAGCATGCCCAATTATGCAAAAGCGATTGGCCGCATCCAGCCGCTTGATAGGCCGCAATCCCCTGCTACCATAACTGTGACGACTGACTTTGATAATGAGGCTGAGACTACCCTGCCCCCTACAACTCTATTAACAGCATCGGCATCAACAGGATTAGCAGCATCGACACCAATAACAGCATCAGCAGCATCGGCAGCAGCAATACAAACGATAGAGTATGCGCCTAACATTGTCGATACCGATATCGTCGATACTGATATTGTCAATGTAGATGTCGATAGCAATGTTAATGTCGATAACCCTATCAATACCCAAAGCAGCCTCTTAACCTTTGTGCCTATGGTCAATATTCGTCTGCCTTATCAGCGCTGGCTATTACAATTGGCTAAAATAGCCGATATCTACTTGAGCCGCAACTGGCTAAAAATAGCACCCGAGCCCAAACAACCCCCTAATCGCCCCTTGGTAAGCTTTGGATTTATGAACGAGCAAACCAAAACGACGGCCAGTGAACAACCTATCGAATACGATAAGGCAGCTCCCTTTTGGCGCAGCAGCGTATTTTTAGTCTTAATGATGATTATGGGTAGCTTGTGTTTGTTGGCGCTGGGCAAATACTACTACAAGCAATTTATGCAGCCCACATATTCAAAAGCCCTTACTGAAACACCCGCTGCCGACCATGGTGGTCAAGATATCGCTATTGTGCGCATTAACGAGAGTGATAAGCAGGATAAGCAGACAGATAAATCGCATTAATGCATAGATGAATGGATGCTAAGTAAGAAGAGCACTAGTAGCTGTGATAGCTATGGCAGTTAGCAGTTAGCAGTTAGCACATAGAAAATAGCTACTATCCCCGTCTATGTACCCAGAAAACCAAAAAATCAGACAGGCGGTTTAACTATAATTGAGTAAGCGCCAACTCGGTTAGTATACGTCCTCTTGCGGTACGCAGCACATAGCCTTGCTGAATTAAATACGGCTCAATAACATCCTCTAAAGTCCCTCTATCCTCTGCCATGGCAGCGGCTATCGCCTCCACACCTGCCGGACCACCATCAAAGCGCGCATGCAGCATTTCGATATAACGCCTATCTAAGTGGTCAAGCCCACGTCTATCCACGGCAAGCATATCCAAGGCGCTATCGGCAATTTCGCCACTGATATTGCCATCAGCACGCACTTCGGCATAATCGCGCACGCGGCGTAACAAGCGATTGGCAATACGGGGCGTTCCCCGAGCACGCCTTGCGACCTCTACGGCACCCTCGCTCGACATTTGCGCCCCCATTAAGCGAGCTGAACGACTAACAATAGTGGTTAAATCTTCAACACTATAAAACTCTAAACGCTGCACAATGCCAAAGCGGTCACGCAGTGGCGAGGTTAATAAACCGGCACGGGTGGTAGCAGCTACCAAGGTAAAAGTGGGCAAATCCAATTTAATAGAGCGTGCGGCTGGGCCCTCGCCAATCATAATGTCTAATTGAAAGTCCTCCATTGCCGGATATAAAATCTCTTCGATAACCGGGCTTAAACGATGAATCTCATCAATAAACAGTACATCGCCTTCTTCTAAATTGGTCAGCATGGCGGCCAAATCGCCCGCACGCTCTAGCACGGGGCCCGAGGTGGCACGCAGATTACCGCCCATTTCGCGGGCAATAATATTGGCCAAGGTGGTTTTACCCAGTCCCGGTGGGCCAAATATCAGCGTATGATCTAACGCCTCGTTACGGCGCCGCGCTGCCTCAATAAACACTTCCATTTGTTCGCGCACAACCGGCTGACCGATATACTCAGCCAATGTACCAGGACGAATATTGTTGTCCACGCTATCATCAGCACGTTCAAGCGGATTTATTAGTCGATTGTCCATAAGGCCTATTATGATTAAAAAGGCATCGGCAAAGCAGCTTTATATCAGCTGCCTTGTCAACCTGGTGTTTACCTACAAAGAAAATTATAGTATCAAAATGAAGACAGCTTAAGCAGCAGCATGAAAGTACTTTTTCAGCACTTCAAGACATCGGGTGATTTTAGCAGGCTGCTGGTCGCGGTCTAACGTCACTGCATACAACACAAACTGTGGTAATGCATACTCGGGTAATACCTCGACCAACTCGCCCGCGTCTAGCTCTTTTTGAATCTCAAGCGCCATAATGCGCACCAAACCATGCCCAGATTTTGCCAAGGATATGGCCAAAAACACATTATTGGTATGCAAGCGCGAGCCTACGATGACTCGGCTTTTTTTGCCGGTATCAATACTTACAAAGTCGAGCTGCATCGGGTCTTTCATTAAATCGATAGCAATCAAGCGATGGTCGATTAAGTCTTTCGGCTTGGTGATTTTTTCGAACTGCCGTAAGTATTGCGGCGATGCCACTAAGATTTGTTTGACTTCCGCTAACGGATAACTGGTCACCGAGCTGTCTTTAATTTTGGGGCTCATCCGAATAGCGATATCCGCCCGCTCATCAATCATATCAATATAGCGGTTGTCGGCCAAAAAATGGATACTTAAATCATCGTGCGCCGCCATCCAAGTGGATAACGCCGGCAAAATATGATTAACACCCAATTCGGGTGTGGTAGCAATACGTAGACTACCTGCCAGCTCATCACGCAGTTGATTGACTTTAATACGCCCCATTTCGGCGGCGCTGACCACATCTTTGGCGGCCTCATAAAAGCTTTCGCCAGCTTCGGTTAAACTCAGCTTACGGGTAGATCGGTGCAATAACACCACACCCAACTCTTTTTCAAGCGCTCTAATTTGTTGACTCACTGCACTGGTAGTGATACCCAATTGACGTGCTGCGCCACTAAAAGAACCATGACTGACAACACCGGCAAACACTGCCATTCCTCTTAAATTATCTAGCATTCTATAAGTACCTAACTATCGTCGTGTAGCCCTATAGTATACCTTATATGAGCTTGCAAAGCTGTTAAGCCTACGTAATTTACACAGATGCTTTGCCTGCGGTACTAATTAAGAACCGCCTTGACAAAGCGGCAAACAGCGTACATCTAGAATAGTGACAATTATGTGGTCCGTGCTGCTTTCAAGTGAGCGGCAATAGCTTCAGGGTGGTGATGGTTGCCTGCGCCTCTGCTGTCAATTTTTGCATCACTGGGCTTTGTAACAATAAGTGCTGTGCAAGTGCTTTGGCTTCGGTTTGACGTATTTTTTGCCGATTTTGTGGCAACTGCGCCGCTTGACTGTCCGCTAGTGACGCATCGACGGCAATATTGACGGTAGCGCCAAATTGTTTGGCTAGGTGCTCGGCAAGCTGATCAAAAATACTCACCATATTTTTGGTATTAAACGCCACTTTAAATTCACTATGGCCGCGAATGCTTCCGGTCATAATGCCTTGACGCGCTAAGGCGAGCTCATCTTGCGCCAGTTTGCCCAAAACGCGGGCGGATTGTAGCCAAAAATCCCATTTTTCGGGTGTCCACTCCCCTGTTAATTCGACAGCTTGACATTGTAAAAGCAAACGAGGGTCTGCTTCGCTCGACGGCACTGCTTCAGTAGTGTGCACAGCGTCGATGGACTGCACTGCGTCGATGGGCGTCGCGTTAGTCTGTAGCGAATCAGAATTATTTGCAATTGGTTCTATCATTGCTATGACGCTTGGCTCTGGGACTGGCTGGAAGATTGGTTCTACGATTGGTTCTAAAATTGGCTCTGCAATTGGTTCTACGATTGGCTGTACGCTTGCTTCTAAACTTGGCTCTCTTGGTTCTACGCCGTGACCCGCTACCACCTCTTTAGCCGCAGTTATTTGTTGTTGCTTGTTGGTGATAAGCGTATGGTCTGTAGGCGCTTCTATAGCAACCGCTTCTTCAATAAACTGTTCTTCAACACGCTCTTTTATCATAGGGTCTGCTGCTATAGCATCGTCTACTATAACCCTGTTTGCTGGCTCATCATAAGACGATGCGTCCACGTTAGGAGCCAGCGAGGCATCAATATCACTACCTGGCATTGGCTCAGCAAACGTATCGTTAAGCGTTTCAGCGTTATCAAAGCTAGCGTTGCTATCAAAATTGTCATTGCTATCAAAATTGTCATTGCTATCAAAATTGTCATTGCTATCAAAATTGTTATTGCTGTCAAAATTGTCATTGCTGTCAAAATTGTCATTGCTGTTGTAACTACTACCCCTATGATTACCCTTATCTGCATCTGCATCTGTATCTATATCGCTATTTCTGTCGCCATCATTATCAAGACCACGACGGTTTGCCTGAACCTCTGGTATCACCACTTCATGTAGCGCAAGTGGCCTAAATGCCAACAACCTAAGTAAACTCATCTCAAGTGCTTGCAGGGGCGTGTTAGCCAGCTTGATCTGCTCGCGCCCCTGAATAATAATCTGATAATACAACTGCAATACATCGGCGCCTATTTGCTTGGCCAATTGGCTAATTTGCTGCGCTTGTTGCTCGTTCACATTTAAAGCAATATCGGGTAACAATTGCTGCATCGCCAACTGGTGCAATAACTCGGCCAGACCATCAAACATGCTACCTGCATCGACCAGTTGCGCCCGCATTTTCTCAATATGCGCTGCTACTGCGGGTGTATCGCCATGATAGATATCGGTCAGCAAGCGTATTAAATCGGCGCTGTCTATCAAGCCTAGCATGTCGTTCACGGTGTCGTTGGTCAGGCTACCTTGTCCAAAGGCAATGGCTTGGTCGGTTAGGGAGAGCGCATCACGTACCGAGCCTTTGGCGGCATTGGCCAATTGCCATAGCGCAGGGCTGGTATAACTGACCTTCTCCTTGGTCAATATTGCAGCTAGGTGCTCACTAATGGCTTGCTGCGGCAAGGGGCGCAGCACAAATTGTAGGCAACGGCTAATAATGGTAATCGGTAGCTTTTGCGGGTCGGTGGTTGCCAGCAAAAACTTTACATGCGCTGGCGGCTCTTCTAAGGTTTTTAGCAGCGCGTTAAAACTATGCGTCGATAGCATGTGTACCTCGTCAATGAGATACACCTTAAATCGGCCTTGCGATGGGGCATAAGGCACATTATCGATTAATTCTCGGGTGTCTTCGACTTTAGTGCGTGACGCGGCATCAATCTCAATTAAATCGATAAACCGCCCGGCATCAATGGCCATACAACTGTTACACACACCGCAAGGGGTGCTGGTAACGCCAGTCTCGCAATTGAGACATTTTGATAAGATACGGGCAATCGTGGTTTTGCCCACACCGCGTGTACCGGTAAACAGATAGGCATGATGCAGGCGATTGTAGTCAATGGCGTTTATTAGGGCTTTAGAGACGTGCGTTTGCCCAACTAATTCATGAAAGTTTTTGGGACGATATTTGCGGGCTAATACTTGATATTGCTGCGACATAGTGAAGGACCAACTACCTATATAAGGTGAACAAGGTACGCGACAAGGCCTGTTTGCAAACAGGCCCTACTACCTTTTGTAAAAAATAACCTAACTTTGTGTTATTGGACGTTTTATTAGACGCTTGGCTTAACACCTAGTTAACGTTGCTCAAGCTATCATTCACAACCTGCCTGACAACTTTTACAACTTTCACAACGAGCTAAGCGCTTGTACCCGCTCGTACAGGCGTCTTTCCATCATGGTCATTGTCGATCCTGCTTGATGGTAGGCGTCAAGCTCGACGGTGATATTGCCCTCGCCATCATGCTTTGACATATCAAACCCTAGAATAAAGTACTCCTTCATAACCGGTTTTTGCAATTGGCTGTTAATGTCCATGAGCAAATTTTCGTAGTTGTTTTTTACCGCTTCCCGCGAGTATTGGGCGTCTTTATCAATCCCATAGACAATCAAGACATAATGATGACCAAAATGATTGTACGAATGCTGGTGGCAAAGATAACCGCTGCGACACTCCGCCTCGGAGCGGTCGGCATAAGCGACTACCTCTTCAATAATACTCATCCGAGTATACATGGACTCGTTAACCAATAGCTGAACTTGATGAACCGGTAAAGTTTGCCCTAAATCATGCTGGCGCTTTGCTAAACCATTAATAAGCTTTTGATACATAATCGCATAGTTCTGCAATTTTTGGATGAGCTCAGCTTGTTGGGTGCTGTCTGCCTCCTCGCTTTTTTTATCGAGCAGCTTGGCGTTTTGTTGCGACTTGGTGGCATCCATCAAACGCTCTTCAATGGTTGCCAATAAGCCAATATTTACCAGTTGCTTTTGCACCTTAATAGCTCGCTCAAAAAACTTAGGGCTGGTTAAAAAGGTCTGCGCTAACGTCACCTCATTAGCATAAGGCAACTGGTTGACTAAAATGGGCCGATGGTAATCCAAAAAAGTTAACAAATCGCTTGGGGTTTGCAATAACTTGATGATACTCAACATGCCGCCTAAGCTAAATAGCTGCAACGTCTGACTGTTATCGTCTAAATCAAGCACACACTCTTCTTGAAAAAACTGGCTACTATAGTCATGCTCTATCGGATATTCTTGATCCTCAAAATACACACTAAGCGCGGTCAGCCCAACGCAATATTCCGCCGTAGCTACTTCTTCTTCCTCTTGCTGCGCTACCACCATTTTTTGTCGTATTTGCTGAAACCGCTTACTAAGCTTTGTAGCAGCACGTTGCTTTAAAGCCGTGATTCTATTTTGCGCCAATTGCAGGGTGTTGACGTCCATACTTTCATGATGGACTACAATGTAAAGACGTTGTGCGCCGATATGAAACGCATAATCGTACTTACCCACGCCCACCAAGGGATCGTCTTTTTGCACATAAAGCGATAAAAAGGTTCGGTTAATAATGTCATCCCAATTAAATGCTGGCCTTGGCGCTGACGATTTTGTTGGCGCAGCTTTGGATTTAATTTGGGGTGATGCCTGTGTGGCAGAGGCAGGATGTATTAACGGCTTAGTAGCAACTTGCTCGCTAGAGACAGTCATAGTGACATCGGTATTGCGGTATGTGGTCGTTGCATACTGAGGTTTGCTTTTGATATCGGAATAATTTTTCATAATAGCCATTTAACCTAGCAAGTGAATCTGGGATAGATATGTCATTGAAGTTACTATACCGTTTTTTCAACTTTGTTGCACAGATGTTGATAAGAAAATGCAGCATTTTTTTCTGTCCTTTCTCTGTTATCGCCATCTTATTGCCTATGAGCGTGCTCACCAACTTCTATAATACCCATAATAACCACAATACCCACAATACCCACAATACCCACAATACGATGCTACCCTTTTGCCCGCATATGCGGAAATAAAATCACATCCCGAATGCTGGCGGCATCAGTAAACAGCATGACCAAACGGTCGATACCGATACCCTCGCCGGCGGTAGGCGGCAGGCCATACGCCAATGCTTCAATATAATCGGCATCAAAATGCATCGCCTCATCATCGCCGGCATCTTTTTCGGCAACTTGCCCCTGAAAGCGCTCGGCTTGGTCGGCAGGGTCATTTAATTCGCTAAAGCCATTCGCCAATTCACGCCCACCAATAAATAGCTCAAACCTATCGGTAATCTCTGGGTTATTATCATTGCGACGGGCCAATGGCGAGGTCTCAGCTGGATATTCGGTAATAAAGGTCGGTTGGCGCAATTGATGCTCAGCTGTTTCTTCAAAAATAATGGTGTGCAATTTGCCAAGGCCAAAACCCGCTTTGACTTGCTGCTTGAGGGTCGTCTCGACATAATGCGTCAAGTAGTCTTTATGATCCATTTGGCTGACATCAAAGCCTGGCGCATATTCGGCAATGGCATCCTTCATCGTTTGCCGCTTAAATGGGGCTTTTAGACTAATCGCCTCGTCTTGATAGGTCAGCTCAGTTGAGCCTAAAATATCGGTTGCCAGCTCATTAAACAAGCGCTCGGTCAAATCCATCAGGTCATGATAATCGGCATAGGCTTGATAAAACTCAATCATGGTGAATTCAGGATTGTGGCGGGTCGACACGCCCTCGTTGCGAAAGCTGCGGTTAATCTCAAAGACTCGCTCAAAACCGCCCACCACCAAACGCTTAAGATACAGCTCTGGCGCAATGCGCAGGTACAACGGCATATCGAGTGCATTATGATGGGTGACAAACGGACGTGCCACGGCGCCGCCCGGAATGGGATGCATCATCGGGGTTTCGACTTCCATAAAGCGCTCGCCCAGCATAAATTTGCGGATACCGCTAATCACTTGGCTACGCATCATAAAAGCATGGCGGGTATCCGCATTGGTCATGATATCCAGATGACGGTTGCGATAGCGGGCTTCGGTATCCGACAAGCCATGAAACTTGTTGGGCATGGGGCGCAGTGACTTGGTTAACAAGGTGATTTGCTCGATATGCACATACAAATCGCCCTTGCCGGAGCGGCCGATATAACCCGATACACCCACAATATCGCCCAAATCTAATGATTTTATGAGGGCTAAGGTGTCGGGAGTTAATTCCTTACGCGCCACATACAGCTGAATACGCCCAGTCATGTCTTGAATCACAATAAATGCACCACGATTGAGCATCACTCGACCGGCAATATTGACTTGGGTTTTATCGCCATTGGCTGCTTTGTCTTCAATGTCTTGCTTACTGATACCCTCAAATTGATTTTGCAAATCTTGCGCATAATGAGTTCGTTTAAAGGTATTGGGGTAGGCAACGCTACCGGCCGCAACAATGGCATCGAGTTTGGCTTGGCGCTGGGCGATGAGCTCGTTGGCGTCTTCTGGCGTTTGCGCTGGTTCTGATGCTTGTACTGATGCTAGTGTTGGGGCAGTGTTATTTTTAGACATAAGGCTCTCAAAGGATTGGATAAATCAAAGTTTGCTGGTGTATAAGGAGATAGTATTAATCGACACATAAGGCACTTTGTGGTACGCCATTTTTAATAGTTTGATAACAGCCAAACGGGTTACTGTCTTTAGCGCATACGCCTGTTCTATGAACAGCGCTGTTTGGTAAAAATTCATCCGGTTTGACTCGGCAATCGCCTTGGCAATCGGCACTATCTTGGCAAGACTTGCCGGCATCACTGTAAGATACAATACACTGGTAACAGCCCATCCTACCCGCCTTTTGCATGATACCATGTTGCTTTTGGCAGGCGTGTTCCACATTGGCAGCGGGTGGTACGCCTTGACAACCGTCATAATCATCCAATGGGTTCGATTTTGATATTACTGGCGTATTCGCATTTGTTACAGGATCTTTGGCAGCTGGTGCCGTTAGGTTACAAGCCGATAAAACCATTGCGCTGGCGGCTAATATGGCAAAGTGAACACATGACTTAATAGAACACTTACGGGCAAGATACATGATAGTCTCGATGCTATATATGGTTAGTTTAGTTAGGATTGGTTATAGTCAGTCGATTTGTAGCGCATTATAACCATTCATCATAGCCATTATAAGCACGACAACCCTTAACCCTTCTTACTCGCCGCCAATACTGGCCATTAAATCGGCTTGATGCTCGCGTAGCAACGCATCGAGCAGCTCGTCCAAATCGCCTTCCATAATCGCATCGAGTTTGTATAAGGTTAGGTTAATACGGTGGTCAGTCATCCGCCCTTGCGGAAAGTTATAGGTGCGAATGCGCTCACTTCTATCGCCGCTGCCAATTAAGTCGCGGCGCAACTCGTCTGCGGTATCGACTTGGGCTTGCACTTTAGCCTGCTGGATACGCGATATTAGCATCTTCATCGCCTGCGCCCGGTTTTTATGTTGGCTACGCTCTTGCTGACACTCGGCCACGGTGCCCGTCGGAATGTGGGTTAGGCGTACCGCCGAATCGGTGGTGTTGACGTGCTGGCCGCCGGCGCCGCTTGAGCGATAGGTATCAAAACGGATATCAGCTGGGTTAATGTCAACGGTGTCATCAATCTCCACTTCGGGCATCACCGCTACCGTACACGCCGAGGTATGCACCCGCCCTTGGCTTTCGGTTTCGGGCACGCGCTGTACCCGATGCGCACCTGACTCAAATTTTAAGCGCCCATAAACCCCTGTACCAGAGACGCGGCTGATAATTTCTTTATAGCCACCGTGCTCGCCATCATTAGCAGAGAGCACTTCAATCGTCCAGCCTTGGGCAGCGGCATAACGCTCATACATCCGGAACAAATCGCCCGAAAATATCGATGCCTCATCGCCGCCGGTGCCCGCTCTAATCTCTAAAAAGGCAGGCACTTTGTCATTGGGGTCACTGGGCAACATCATGACATTGAGCGCTTCTTCCATGTCGCTGATGGCTTGGCGGGCGCTGTCAATTTCCTCTTGCATCATGGCTTTCATGTCGGCATCAAAGCTGTCTGCAAGCATCTCTTCAGCTTCGGCTTGGTCGGCTTCGGCTTGCAAGTAGCGTTTCCATAGCGTGGTAATATCGCCAAGCTCGCCATATTCAATAGATAAGGCACGAAACTTATCATTATCGCTAATGGTGTCGGGGTCGGACAATAAAGCGGTGACTTCCTCTAAGCGGTCTACCATTTGGTCTAAGCGTTGTCGTAACGAGTCTTTCATAAGGTGTCTTTAGGTCATTAGGGTTAATTAGGATGTTAGTAAACGGTGGTCAATGTTAGTGATAAGTGCTGGCCAGCAAGCAGCAAAAGACGCCAATTATAGCAAATTTTGTCAATGGGCTGTATAGAATTGCATCATGCAAAATACCGACTGTCATTGTTGCGGCCGTTGCTATACCTTTTTGAGCAATACACTGCCAATCGAATAGCCTGCCCCAAACGAGCACATAACCCCTATCTCGCCTGCTTGCAAGCTGTCTTTATAACGGTGAAACACAATAATTGGGCTGGCCGAGCTGGTATTGGCAAACTCATCAATCACGGTTGGGGTAATCGCTGCATCGGCGGTTTTGCCCAGCACCGTGCGCCGTATCAGGTCAATCATGTTGATATTGGCTTGATGCAGCCACATCATGGCGACGGCATCTGTCGCTATAGCGTTGTTTTGCAACTGGGTTTGAATCAGGTCGGACACCTTAGGACACACATCGCGAAACACTTGCCGTCCATTTTGCAAAAATAAATGGTCGCTCACCGGTTGGGTTAAATCGGCGTAGGGCGTGGCATCAGTCGCCATATATTCGGCTGGGTTTAAAAAGCCAAACTCGTTTTTAATATTGGTCGAAAATTGGGTAAATAGTTTACAATCGAGTATCTCATAGCCTTGGGCAGCTTTTAGTCTTGATTCGTCTGTCTCTTTAACGTCTATCCCCTCAATAATGGTGGCGGTGGCGACATCGCCAAAAATAAAATGGCTATCGCGATTGCGCCAGTTTAAATGTGCCGAGGTGATTTCCACGTTGACCACTGCCATGCGCTTTGCCAGTCCTGCGGTTATCGACCCAACCGCTTGGGCAATGCCAAAGGTAGCAGCACTACAGGCGACGTTCATATCGTAGGCAAATCCGCCTTGCATACCAATTGCTTGCTGTATCTCAATTGCCAAAGCCGGATAAGCACGCGGCAAATTAGAGCAGGCCACGATAACCCCGTCCAAGTCTTCTGCCCTAATGCCCGCCTCGTCCAATGCCTGTTGTAGCGCATCGACGCCCATTTCTGCCATAATGGACAGCGCCACGCCCAGTGTGCGTGGCGCTAATATTGGGCTCATTATCTTAGGGTCTAAAATGCCTTGTTTATCCATCACATAGCGAGATTGTATCCCCGATACCTTTTCGATAAACTCAGGCGACGATTTTTCGAGCGGCGCACACTCGTTGTTGGCAATGGCATCAGCATTTGCAGCGTTATAATCATCCACGTATTGATTAAAACTGGCGACCAATTCCTCGTTGCTAATGCGGTGTGGCGGAATATATAATCCTGTCCCTGTGATATAAATACTCATAATACGGCCTTTTTGCTAGATTGAACTTTATTAGATTGTATATGGCTTATTATAACAATCAAAGCGGCCAATCGCCCTTTTCTTTTGTGGAACATTTATGATAGACGCTGTTAATGGACTGGTCGATGCCCTGATGAACGGCTTGTTTGCCCAATACGCCACCTATGCCCCCTTGTCCATTGTGCTAGAGATGATTGCTGCGGTGTTTGGCGTCGCCAGCGTGCTACTGGCACGTAAAACCAATATTTGGGTGTATCCTGTGGGTTTGGTGAGCACCGCTTTGTATGTGTATTTGCTATGGCAGTGGCAGTTATTTGGCGATATGTTGATTAATGTTTATTACAGCATCATGAGTGTTTATGGCTGGTATAACTGGTCAAAAAGTCGCACAGAAAGTCGCAGCGCTATGGCGGATAGCACAGGTACCAATAGCGCTCAATCGGCTCAAACCGCTCAAAATATTGTGATTGAGCGCATCACCGCCAGTGACTTGCCCATTATGTTTGGCTTATCCGCAGTCACCGTCGCCATTGTCGCCGGGGTATATTATTTACGCCCCGTCATTAACAACGGTTTTAGTTTTGCGGGCGCAACGCTTGGGGTGCATTTATTCACCTGGGTGGATTACACCGATATGCTAACCACGGCGCTGTTTTTGATGGGCATGGTGCTGATGGCACGGCGTAAAATTGAAAATTGGCTGGTGTGGATTGTGGCAGATGCCATATCAGTGCCGTTATATTTTTACAAAGGGTTTACCTTTACCGCTGTGCAATATGTATTGTTTACCCTGATTGCGGTATTTGGTTATCTTGAATGGCGCAGGCGCTATCGTTTGCAAATGGCGCAAGGGGTTGGGCATGGCGTCTGAATCAAGCGCCACTGTTACTGAGGCGCTAGGTGACATCCAGCAACAGCCGCCAATAGCGCCCTCTTTACGCCAAATCGACTGTGGTCAGGACGTGGTTAAAATTGCCATTTTAGGCGTAGAGAGTACCGGAAAAACCACCTTATGCCAAGATTTGGCAGCGCACTTTCACACCGAATGGGTGGAAGAGTATATGCGCCCTTATTTACAGCAAAAGTGGGACGCGTCAAAACAGTCATGCGAGTGGGCAGATTTAATGCCGATAGCCGAGGGTCAAGTGGCTTTAGAGAACCACAAAACATTAAGCGTCAATACATTAAACGCCAATGCATTAAACGCTAATACATTAAACGCCAATCGCTATCTGTTTTGCGACACCAGTTTATTTGAATTGATGGTCTATGCTTATTGGTATTATGGCGCTTGCCCAGCGGCGATTCAGCAGGCGGCTTTGGCGCATCAGTATGAGTTGATATTGCTGACCGATATCGATGTGGCGTGGGTGGCAGATGATTTACGCGATGCCCCCCACCAGCGCCACGAGATTGATGCCGCGTTTGATGCGGCTTTCAATCACTACGGCAAACCGTTTCGACGCATTGGCGGCAATCGGCAAACTCGGGTGGCAACTGTGGCGGCGTGGCTTGAGGAATTACAAAGCGGCTAGAGGAGAGAGGCTAAACCACTCGGTTAATTAACGACTCTATTAGATTCAGTGCGTCGATTAAATGCGTCGATTAAGTTGGATTTTGCTGCTTTTGCCGCCCCCACCCCAACCGTTTAAAAAATTGTTTTATTTTTTTCGATAGGTCAAAGCCTTCAACGTCTGGCGCTTCTTCGACATGATGACGTGCTGCCAGCACCGGCTGTTGCCGCATCAACTCGTGCTGAGTGAAGGCACGCTCTAGACTAATACCCATAATCGATAAATTGGTGGGGCGTGGCAAGCAGCGATAGATTTGCCCTTTGTTGATTAAATCAATCACTAAATGGGCATCTCTAAACTCGGTGAGTATCAACACCATTAAATCAGGTTGAATGTTTTTTAGCGCATAGACTGCAGGGGCAATATCATCACCATTTAGGCTCACATCTGCAATCGCAACCCCAAAATCTTTACGGCTGAGTAAGTCGGAAGCCTCTTCTAAGGTACTGGCCCAATAGACGCTATAGTTTGACCCAAAGTTGTCTTTGATTTCCTCAAAAATCTTTTCATCATCGTCGAGTACCAACACATTGCGCTTGGCAAGCGGCTGGGTTGCGGCTGGCGTGTCCTCTGTCAGCGTATGGCTCACCGCCTGGGTTTGCTGGGCAATTTCGGTGGCTTTTTCTACCACTTTTTTCAGCTCATCATTTTGCCACGGCTTGGTAATGTAGCGATAAATTTCGCCCTCATTCACCGAGTCAATGACCGCATTTAGGTCGGCATACCCCGTTAATAGAATACGGATGGTATTGGGCGAAGCTTCTCTCACATCGCGCAATACTTCAGTGCCTGATTTGTTAGGCATACGCTGGTCACTGACCACCACTTGAACCTCGTTATGACTTAGGTAATCCATCAACTCATTGGCATCGGTGGTGGTAAACACATCATAGCTTTGGCGAAAGTGCATTTTTAAACTGCGTAAAATACGGCTTTCATCGTCTATAAACGCTATTTTAGGTTTTTCCATAGTGGCATATTCCTTCTCGTTAATACACTGGTACAATCACACTGGCACAATGTCGCTTAGGCGCAGGGTCAAAAAATGTCTATTATATTGTTGACGCTTAACGCAATGGCTTAGCCCTCATCTAGGCATGGGCATGGGCATGGGCATGGGCGATAAGTTGCGCTCATAAAATCAGGTTGTAAATAACGATTTGGTTTTAGGCGGCGTTTGCTGATTGGCTTGAGATATGGGCAGCGTCAATACAAACGTGGTGCCTGAGGGTGCATCGGGCTGGTCGGCTGACGCTTGTTGTGAGGTAGCGCTAATACTGCCACCATGCTGCTCCATAATCTGCGTGGCTATCGCCAAGCCAAGCCCCGTGCCCTCACCCGATTTTTTAGTGGTAAAAAAAGGTTCAAACATTTTGGCTAACACCGTGTCACTGATACCCAAGCCGTTATCGGCCACTTCTATCTTAATATGCGCTGCATCCGCAAGTTTGGTGGTAATGGTCAAGACGCCTTGGATGCCTTCGGGGATGGCTTGCGCCGCATTGTTAAATAGGTTAATTAGCACCTGGTTAATTTGCGAGGGGTTGCACTCAACCTCGGGCAAGGCCTCTAAATGGGTGATGACCTCTAACGATTTTAGGTTGCTGCGTGCCATTACTAACGAGCTTTTTACACACTCGTTGATATCCACCGCCTTAACCTTGGACTCGTCAATACGTGAGAAATCGCGCAAATTAGTGACCAGCTCGGCAATTTGATCGACCCCAAACAAGCCATCCTTGACCAACTCTGCCAAGTCCTCACTGAGTTCATCTTCTTTAATAGCGTCGCAGCAGGCTAAGGTATTGGCAATGGCGTCTTGTCGTTGTTGCTCGGTCGCCTCTGGGTTGTTAAGACACGCTAGTAGCTGTTCGGTATTATTGATAAGGTCGTCATAGCGGCTTAAATTATCGCCCACCAATTCGATATTACTGCGCACATAGCCCAAAGGCGTGTTCACCTCGTGCGCCACTCCCGCCACCATTTGCCCCAAAGTGGCCATTTTTTCGGAGCGCACTAGCTGCACTTGCGATGATTTCAGCGTGTCCATGGCTTGTTGTAACGCTTGGGTGCGCTCGGCCACTTTTTTCTCTAGATGCACGTTGATTTCGGCGAGTGCGCCTTCATTTTCGACCACTCGGTCTATAAGTTCATTGGTTTGCTTGCTAATAGTTTCAATTTCACTCACTTTTGAGGTGGGCAACTTATGCTGGGGCAATTGGGTGTATTTTTTTTGTTCAATTAATTCGCCCAGTATGCCAACCTTGCCCGCCATTTGACGCAGCGGCTTGGTAAAGTAATGGCGAAACGCCAACGCCGTTAGCAGCAAAATTGGCAAAAACCCCAGTAGCAAATAGCCTACCAACTGTTTGGATAGCGTATTGGCAACCGACATCATCTGTCGGTTAGGCTCTACGATGACCATTTTCCAGTAAGTAAATGGAATACGAAACACATAAGCCGTTGCCGCTTCATTTAATTTAAAATCGCGCTCAAGCGCCACGGTATCGACAAGATGGCTGCCCATCAACTGCATAGACTCATCGGCATTTATTAGCAATAGCGCCGAGAGTAATTTTGCCTCATTGTCGCCTATTTTGTTAAGATTGGTGGTACTTACCAACGTGCCGGCGCTGATTTCGTAGCGGTCTTTATCTTTGGCAATTGCGTCAGCAATTAAGGTTTGGTTGACCTTATCAAGGCTTTTGGCTATCGGAGCAAAGCTGGGGTTGGCATGGGCAAATTCATCAACATTTATGAGCTCACCTTGCGGGTTATTTTTGGTAATTTTGGTAACGAGGCTTTTATCCGGAAAGGTTAAAAAGCGGTTGTCTAAATCGACCAAAAACATATATCCGCCTATCTTTTTTTGCCACGTCGCCATAATGTTATCGAGCTCTGTGAGCACAACATTAAAAGACACCACACCATCAAAGGCTAGGTTTTTGCTGTTAAACATGGCGCGAGCACACGTCATCATCGGATATTTGCTAACTGGGTCAATATAAGCACGGCTCCAGACACAGTGGTCGTGCCGCGAGTACATCGCCGGTGTATACCACCAATCACGGTAGTAGGCTTGCGGGGTTAACTTCTCAGAATTAAATATCGTGTTTGGCTGCATCACGCCGCTACTATCTCGCGTCCACACAAACGATTTTCTATCTAATTGCGGGTTGTACATGGTTGGGTCAAACCACACCCCACCGCCCACAATTTTTTTGTCAGTTTGGCGCATTAAATTACCAATGGCTTGCTCATAAAGCGCGTCTTGCTTGGGTAACGCGCCGCTAAGCGTGCTCGCTGCTTGCGCCAATCCATCCACTTGATTGATATTGGTCATCAGGCTATTAATAGCTGCGTTGCCAGACTCTTCAATGATAGAGGTGCTCATTTGCTGAATCTTAGGCTTACCTTGCGCGCCAATCACCCAATACGCCATCAACACAATCATCAAAAAAGCCACGCTTAATATTAACAGCATTCGAGTGGTAATACTGCTCAACTGCCCAGCTACCCGCATATCATACCCATACCTTTTTTTAATTATTTTTTTATTATTATTTTTAATACCGATAGACTAGATATATGATTTTGCTAGAAAAAAAATAAGACTGTACCAAGTTGTCTAATCAAATATTAACGCGGTTAATCATACGGTTTAAATGTGACAAAATGGTGATGAAAGGTATGAAAATACTTATCGACGGTTTGGGTTTGGTCGGTTTTGATAAACAACCAAAATAAGTTTGTTTCATCAATGGCATTATTGAGCGCCATAACCAAAAATAGACTGGGTTATGCTACTTTGGGTCAGTATTCATTAAATAACCAGCCACTGACAAAGGCAAAGTACTCTCTAAACCAAGCATTGTATCGAATCGATAATGGTGTGGGGCTGGCAATGGTGATGGGCAGCGCATAGCCTTGACGACGGGCAATGGCGGCGGCACGGATGGTATGAAAATCGCTAGTGACGATAGCAATAGGGGTATTGGGCTGGGCGACTGCCACGCCATGCTTGGCTAAAATGGCTTTACTGTAGGCTAAGTTTTCGGCAGTACTCGTGCTATGGGCTTCGGTTAAAATCTGCTTGGCGGCAACCTGATGGGTGTCTTCTAGATAAGTCGCCATGATGTCGGCTTCACTTTGACTGTGGCCAATGCTCAAGCCGCCACTGGTTATTAACAGGGCTTGGGGTTGATGTTGGTACAGCTTTGCCGCCGTATCTAGGCGCAGCGCAAGTGTTTTGGTCGGTTTACCATCGTTGGTGCCTGAGCCTAACACCACAATGGCTGCCAATTTGGGTAGCGTATTATTGGCGCTACTTTGCGCAATGTAGCTCTGGTTTTGCTGTATTTGGCTGACTAAGCTCATCACAAAGAGCATAAAACTGACCAACCAAAGCGCAAAGCCAGCCCATAGTGCGCCGCATAGACGTTTTAATCGACGATTTTTGCTAAGACTATCTAAAATTTTATGCCAATAAATAGCGTGCGCTATAAAAACCAAACCAATAAACAACGGCACCACTGTGCCAAAATTTATTTTATCCATGAGCATTAAGGCGAGGCATTGCAGGCTAAGCACTAACCCTATGATAAATAAACTACATCGAATTACTTTACTCATACGGTGGCCTTTAACGTGATTATGCAGATAGGGCTATTATAGCTTGAAAAGCCAACCCATAAAAAAGCAAACCCCTTTTACAAGAGGTTTGCTGTGGTTTGCAGATTTTAGCAGTATCCAGTAGGGTGCGCCCAGCGCACCTATTCAATCAGGGTATATCATTGGTGCGCTGGACGCACCCTACGACTACGCTATGCACTATGGTTTATAAAATAATATCAATCCCATTTTGAATCAGCAACTGATGGGTACCATTGGCATCGCTAAATTGATAAGCGGTATATCCTGATGGGCTTGACGTACTGGCTACCCAGTTTGTGCCCGATAAGCTGATGCTATCGTCTGCATCGCCGTTAATGGTCAAGCCTTTATTTTGCATGAGGTTACCGTTAGGGCCCGATGTAAAATCATTAATCACGTCAAGTAAATCGCTGGTTGAGAAGTTGGTTATTGCTTGAATACCATTACCCGTCATGTCAATGACTTCTAACTGGTCAAACAAAGCAGCGTTGACGGTATTAAAATCAATCGTACCGGGAGCTGAAATTAGCAACGTATCCTCGCCAGCACCGCCATTAATCGTGGTATCGGCACTGTCATAAACAATGCTGTCATCACCTGCGCCAGCATTGATAATATCGGCACCTGCTTGCCCATCAATGGTGTCATCGCCCGCGCCGCCATTAATGGTCGTTGCGCCTACGCCTGCATTGACGGTAGTACTGATATCCGCAGTATTAATAATCTTCACTTCTGCATCAGTCACGTCGATAGTATCGCTTTGGGCTAGGTGTAATTCCAGCGTAGATGGCGTTGTAGGTGTCAAGGTATCCGTTCCTGTTGCAGCGTCGGTATCGGTGGTGGTTGGTGTTATCTTTAAGGTGCCATCGTAATGTTGATAGAGCACTTGTAAACTATTTAAATCCTCAGCAGATAGTCCCGTTAGCGTGTAAGTGCCCGTGGTGCTATCAAAAGCTGGGGTAACAATCGCCCCATCCGCTTTCTTAAATAACATACCCTCTACTAAGGCAGGGCTACCAGCATCAGCCTTGATGGTTAAACTTACCGTTTCTGAGCCATCGGTGCGGTCATCTTTTTCGGCGTTTAGGTTAAGCAGTTGCCAATCGTATGCCGTACCAAAGGTGGTAGAGGGGCTCATGATTACTTCATCTGCTTTAGGGCTAATTTCTAGAGTGATGGGAACCGCATTACTCACTTTATTATCCTGACTGACGGCTACCAGTGAAATATTGGTGACACCACTGTCATCATTGGTGGGCTGCACAAAAATAAGCGGCGGGTTAGCCGGATAGTCTACGGGCACAATCCAATCATTTTGAGCAATCGCATCATTGGGGTCGCTATCGCCTATATTATTGGCAAGCACCTTGGTATAAGTAGCTGGGTTTGTGGGGTCAATAGACGTCGTTGCATCGATTGGCTTATACACATAAACCACATAACCCTCTTTAACGTCTTGTACCTTGATGGTGCTTAACACATCATTCTCATCTGCGGGCGTTGCCGAATAAGGAATAGCGATTAACACATCATCACCCTCAACACTGTTGATAGTAGTGGCCGGCGCTGCAAGTATTAAGGGGTCTGTCTGTGGTGCAATGTTAATATTGATTACACCCGAGGACATAACAGTAGCGCCGTTATTGCCCGGGTTTGTCTCATCAACCTCTTGATGCGGCACATAGGTGGTTAAGGTCACTACCCCGTCTTCATTCTCTGGGGGCACATATGTAAAGCCAAGCGAACTTGGGGGTGTGATGCCATTGCTGGGGTTATTATCAGCATCTGGCACCGTATACACATAGTAAGTTCCAGGTGGTACGTCAGATGGTAACTCTGTTGCCGTTAAGGTTTGCGCTGTCAGCACATTACCCGCACTGTCCTTTAGCACGCCAACCTGCGTACCCGTTAAGCCATTGGAATCCACCTGAATATACACCTTGCCATCCACGATTTGCTGAAATGTGCCGTCAGCATCATTGGTCAAGTCGATGGTAATGGGCACAGCCGTATCTTCCGTACCAGCAACGGTTTCTGTAGTGCCATTAAAATTCATGTGGTCGGTGACGGGCTCAGGTTTTAACTCAACAGTCGGTAGTTCTAATGACTCTTGACCCAAACTGTTATAAGCGGTAAAGGTCGCCCCAAAGATTAACGGCCCGTCATCACCAACAGTAGTAGTATTAGTGCTGTAGTTTGCAGGCGGCGTTAATGTGACCGCTGCCAAGGCATCATCGGGTAAAATAACATCGGAGTCTGCCGTTATCACCCAGACATCGCCCTGTTTGCTCACTGTCACCCCAGATACAGCAGGGTCTACCGATATCAGCGTACCTTCAGGCAAATCGGTTAAGGTAAATGTGTATTTTACGCTTTGGGGAGTGGGCACGCCATTAACCGTTGTCGAGGTAACTTTGGCATTTAACAACTGGTTCAGCTTAATACTGCTGCCTTCTTCGATAGTAACGGAGGTTTGGTTGAATTCCGCCACCAAGTCCGGAGTAGGTGTGACCCCGACCGTGCCACCTATAACGTTCAGGTTAAATGACGCTGTGTTATTCAACTCTGCAATAGGGTCTTTACCCGCACCATCACCCGCGATGTCTCTATCAAGATTGTAGCCACGCACAGTAACCGTATAGCCGCCGCTAATAAAGTCGCCATACTTTTTAAACGTAATGTCAACACTAGGGCTCGTGGCGTCAATCGGTTTATCTGGAAAATTATAATACCAAATATTGCCAACAAGACTGCCCCCTTCCACTTCAATACCCGCTGGCACGCCTTCAATCAATAGACGGGTAAACAATTCACTGCCGTCTTTGTCTGGTGAGCTTAAGGTAACAGTTTGGGTAAAGGTATCATTGCTGGTAACCACAGGACCATTGTTTGGGTCATTATCGCTATAATCTATGATGCCCGAAGGATGCACTAACGAAACCGTTGGGGTATCGGTTTTGGCTGCCACAATCACCTTATAAGTCGTGTCGTTAGTTGATGTTGTGACATACGGATTACCTGCATTATCCTGTGTTCTATCTTCGTAATCATATTGCACGCCTATCGTGTAATCATTGTCCTTGTGCGAATCCACTGTAGCGTCTTTTACTTTAATTGCAATGGTGTGGTTGGGCTCAAACTCTATCCAGGTGATATTATTCGTAGTAACCAGGCTCACGTTAGGGTTAGCGTTGGTATTAGTCGCATTAATGAGGTCACTGGGGTTAATGGCAACACCATCTACCTGTAACAGCAAATTTTTGCCATTAAGGTCAGCCACATTCAATCTGACTTTGGTCAAGGTTTCTTTACCATCGGTAATGCTGGCTTGTGCGTCCGCGCCTGCCAAACTAAATGGCAAAGTAACCGATTCATCTTCATATTGGGTGACCTCAACCTGTGCCAGTGCGGTATCACGGACTGAATTATTCGGACCAAGTGGCTCGGGCGTTACCAGTATCTTAACCGGACGGGATTCGTGCGTTTTGCTATCCCCTGCTGTCTCGGTGGTGGTGCCGGTGATGTTAAAATTGATTTCACCGGCAAAGTCAGCTGGCGTGGTTATGACAGCTCTACCCGCTTGTATATCCTCTAATGTCACCATCCACTTACGGCCCTCCCCCTCACCACTTAAGAACGTGGCATTTTTTACTGCAAACCCTTCCGCAAGTCCTGTAATGGTATAGGTGATGGCTTCAGCAGCTGGCGTCACCCCATCATAGGGCTGAATTCCTTCATTAACATTGGTAGTGGTAGGATCATCATTTGGCGTAGCAAACACATTGAGCAGCTTGATACCACCCGGAAAGTCTTCTGTGGTGACATAATTGTAAGTATGGGAAGCGTTAGCATTATCTACCACACTCACTTCTTTCAATCCATCATTTAAAATATTGTCTGCCTTCGCCGTTACAGTCACTTTTAGAGTTTGGGTGGCAAACGGTGAGGTGCCCGTTCCCCCAAATCCGGGGTTGTCGGTTGCACTGCCATCAAACGCATCTGCCTTAATGGTTAATGCGCTTACCCCACTATAGTTATGGGGTGGGATATAAACTAATGGCGTCTCTTTATTAAAGTTATTAATAGTGACTGAACCACTAGTGGTTGCCGCACTACCGTCATAGAGGAGCACCCCATTATAATAGAGGATTGCACCAGCAGGAATGGCTGCTATTTGCACATTAAATAATTCTGACGGCCCCACGGTGTCGCTTGAGCTTGGGTTGATTTTTAGGGCAATACCTTTAGAGACATCAATATCAGCAATGGTTGGTGCGGTGGTTGTATTGTTGCCATTGCTAAACCAAGCATCTTCATTGCCATAGGCAGGTTTTACCCCTAGCGTGACTTTATCGGCAACGGGTGTTACCGTTAAGGTCAATATTGCCTCACCAGATACCACCTTAGGGGTTGGCGCACCAGTGTCTTCATCATAGTCGATGGTCACGGCATTGACCACAATTTGCACTTTGCCTGCATAGTTGGGCGGTGCGATAAATTTTAGGGTATTTAGTGCGACGGTGGGCACCTCTATCCCAGTAGAGTCTGCGGTGACGGTTTTGAGCGCCCCATTGAGCGTATACTGAAATTGTGCGCCTGAGGCAACCACAAATGCGCCTGTGCTATCTTGAGTTTTGACGGTTAACTGGGCAAAGGTTTCTTCAGAGTCAAATTGTGTGGTGCCGTGGGTTGGTGCAAAGGTTGTGTCGTCTTCATTACGCCATTGATCCGTGCTGTTATTTGCTAAGCCCCCAAGTAAGGTAAAACCTGTTTCAGCATTGAGGTCAAACCAAACGGGTGGGGTACTATCAATAGCGTCATTTTCGCCATCTTCAAAGGCGGTGGCATTATAGGTGTAGCTAGAGTTAATTGTGACATCACTGGTACCATCGCCATTACTATCCACACCTACTTTTTCGGCGACCGGGGTGACGGTAACCTTCCCTGTCGTCGTTTTTGTGCCAGTTACAGCCGTTGAGGTGCTGCCATCGGCATAGGTAATGAAGTTTTCAACCATATCCGCCTTAACACTGTAGTTAATATCCTTACTGCTATGCGGTGCTGGCGTGATTGAAGCACTGTTTATTGTTGTCAAGGGAATTTCTGCGCTGCCATCGCCAAACACTAGGGTGCCTGAAGCACTAGCCGTTTTGGTGTTGCCACCAAGCGTTATAGCCGTGCCCTCTGGTAATCCTTCAAACGTCAGTCTGGTCACTTTTTCACTATTGTCGGTATCATTTGACTTAAACCCGGTTAAGAAACCAGTCAATAGCGTGTCTTCTGTAGCAGTTTTATCGGTTGGTTTGGTTAACTCATCAATAATCGCAAGCACTTTAAGGTTTAAAAATACCGAATCTGATTGACGGGTGATTAATGGATTGATATCAGTAGAATCACTATCGCTATCAATCGTTTTTAGCGTTATTGTCGCACCAGTAATTTCACCGGCAAAATTTGCTATTGGTTTAATGGTAAAAATAGGATTGGTAGTCGCATCAGTCGCATCAATAGCGACTGCAGCAAAAGTTAGCGTGGTAGAGCCACTTGATGGAACTGTTTTTGTCACACTGCCTATCGTTACTTCTGTGCCTGCAGGCAATCCGGTAATCTCATAGGTATATGTCTCAGAGCCATCTTTATCAATAAAATTCTCTGCAATGACAGTTTGCAGGTTTAGCGTCGTATCCTCATTAATCGTGGCATTGATAGTGTTCGTATCACCTGCAGGGTCAGACTTTGTTAAGACAATGCCAGGAAATGAACCATCTGTATCCACTAACGTCATGACAAGGTTATCGGTCACTGCTTGCACGTCAAAATTAATGGTGGCCTGCGTCGTTGTCATTTGTGGTACTGCGTCTGTGGCTGTCGCTAGAATATCGCCATTCGCATCCACTTCGTATTCAGTCACCTTCATGGTAATCGCAAAGTTGGTACCACTGTTTGCTGGGGGTCTAATCTGTAATGACTCGAATTGAGCTTGGCTCATGCTATAGCCATTTGCTCCGGTGATATGAGGAATCGTGTCAATCAAAACATCAACCTGACCCGTGGTAGCCGTATTCGGGTAGACAACAACCTCAGTAGCGCCATTCATATAAAACAGCGTTGCCCCAGTAGGAATACCGCTTAGGGTGATGGCACTTAAACGCTCACTATGGTCTATCGAGCCACCGTTATAATTGGTCGAGTTCACATTTGCCGCTGTTGCACCAACAATAAACGCGTCTGCCAGTGGGCTAATATCCGTGCCCGTCTCTACCCCAATGTCGCCCAAAATAGGCGCTTGCAAGCCCAATTGGGTGGCGGTGTCTTCTTCCACATATTTAGAGTAGACCGGGGCAGTAGCCGTACCTATATTGCTCACCTCAGTGTTATCGATAATAATCAGGGGCTTATCGGCAACAGGGTCAATTTGGATTTCGACCTTGGTTTGTAACACAGTGCCGCCCTCAACCGCATGCACATTGAAGACAACATCGCCTGGGTTTGCTGAGTCCTTGGTTGGCGGTGCCGCATTGGGGTCGGTAAACGTCGAATAATTGTCCTCTGGGTTAAATAAAATTTGTCCATTACCAATATTGGTTATTGAGCCAACTGCACTGACTGCATCGGCAGCAACCTGATTACCATCAACATCAATATAAATAATGTCATTTAACTCAAGCTCTACAGACGTTGTTTTGTCGTTATTCAAAATCGTGACTCGATTGGCATCAAATTGTTCTGCTACATTAATCAGCAATACATTGTCTGACCCAACGGTGCGCCCATCATTGGTTTTATCTATATAATCGTCTTCGTTAATTCGATAGGGTAAAAAGTCTTTATTAACGCGGTCAATCACCTCAACATTGAGCCTATCTTCATCTATCGAGCCATCACTATCCACAACAGCATAGTCTAAGGTAAAGACGATGTTCTCTCGCGAGCCAGTTACTAAATCTATATCGCCTGTATGCCTTATCGTATCAAGCAACGTGGCGGTGTAGCTTGTTGGTGCAAGGGCTGGATTAGTTGTATTAGGATTAATCACCACTTTAAATGCCACGTTACCGGTGCCGTCTAAATGGCCATCTTGTGCGATACCCTCTGTGATAGTTCCCGTCTGTGTCGTTGTGGCATAAATAGTATGCGGGTCAATAATGTTGCCATTGCTATCGCGCATATAACGATAATACAAATCAGTGCCATCGCTTAGGGTAAAGCCAATGGGGTTTAGGGTTTCTTCAATGGTAAAGTAAATATCTTTAAGCCCATCTTTATTGCCGGTGATCGTAAACGCATTGGTGACAGTCACTGTATGGGGAATCGGCTTGCCCGACTCTTGATACAAGATATTTTCATTAAGTATGGCAGGCTTGTCGCTGACAATGGTTGGTGCGGTGTCAGTAATGCGGATGATTTGGGTGCCACTGTTTGATGAAACATCGCCCTCGCTATCGACCACTGTATAGGTGAATGAACCATCGTCCTGTAGATTGGGCGCCGGGTCACGATTGTCGATAGCTCTGTCGGCTTTGAATGTCCAGCTACCATCTTTGTTAACCGTTAAAATACCGGTTGGGGTGACAACGCCATTACCACCAAAGTTAGATGAGGTTGTTTTAATACCAGACGCATTAGTGAAGGTGTACGAGTTAATCGATAGATTTCTATCTGCCCCCAAATCATTGGTTAATACATTACCAGATAATAAAGTACTGGCATTTGCAGCAACGTATGAGCCTTCTACCGCCGTCACTAAGCTATCGTCAACCGCCAATGCCCCGTCATCAATCACCCTGATTTTAATGGTTTGGATGGTGCTGCTGTCGGTGTCGGACAACACATAGTTGACAGGTAAGGTGAAGTCATCAGTCGCACTGGCATGATTGAGTTGGTCCTGTAAAGTAAAGGTAAACGATTGGTTCGTTCCATTTGCATCATTTGAGTTATTGAGTTGAATCGTAAATACAGGCACTACGGTTGTGCTACCATTTAATACAACATTTTTTGTAGCAGTTAGCGTATGACCGTCACTGCCAATCGCATAGTTAAGCGGTATAGCTGTACCACTAGCATCAAACCCTGAAGTTAATTTTAAATCTACAAGGTCCTGTTTCGTAGCGGCATTGAAAATCACATTGGTAATAGCATCGGCATTTTTAATAATATCCAAGTTATGGGTGACGACCAACGACTCTTTAACCGAGTCTGTACCCTTAGCCAAATCATCTTCACTGACGGTGACTTCGGGACGTAGTGCGGTTGGATTGGTGTCAGTCACTTTAATCGTAAAGTCTGCTTTACTGATATCACCATCGCCATCGGTAATGGTATAGGTGATGGTATCGGTCAGACTTGGTGTCGTATGGTTTTCTGTCCCATATGAGATATAAGTCCATGAGCCATCGGCGTTGATGGTTAAGAAACCATATTTAGTATCTACTTGAGTACCAATCGTTCCATTTTGAGTAGCGCCACTCTCATTTACAAAAGTAAATGCCGTAATCTTAGTATTTGGCGACCCTAAATCATCATTGGTTAATAGGTTTAGGTTTTGGGTAGCCGTTGATATCGTCACACTGCCTTCGGCAACGGTTGTTGTATCGTTAACAGCTTTTGGTATGGCATCGACTTTGATAATGGCAGTTGCCACATTGCTGTTGGCAATATGCTCATCGGTGACGGTAACCTCAATAACACGGTCTACTTCGTTTGGATTGGCTAAAGTATTGTTAAAGCGTATGGCGGCAATAGCGGCTTCAAATTGTGCAATAGTCGCAGGGTTTGCACTGTCGTTACTGGTGAGCACAATCTGACTAGTGCCCAACATAGTCACTTTCACCGTTGCAGGTACAGTAGCCAAACTCAACACATCACCATATTGTGGATTGGCCAGCTTGATAGTGACCTGTGATACCTTGGCACCATTATCGATATCTACAATATTGGTGATACTGCTAATAGCAACTGGAGTACCGCCTTCAGAAAAGTTGCCGCTATAATTCGGGTTGCTGTCTATCACGGGATTGTTGGCATTGGGGCTGCTTAAGTCCAGCGTGGGCGCATCGTTGGTGCCTTGAATGTTTATGGTTAGGGTTGCAGGGGTGCTATTGCCTACTGCGGTATATTCATATACTAAGGGTTTAATTTCTCCCTGAGCCAATGCTTGTACCGCTGCAAGAGTGTTATCGAGTGAAAAGGTATAGCTCCCATCATTATTTAGGACTAAAGAGCCATAATTACCAGCATCTGAAGGTGTTTTGGTTAAAGAAACCGTTGTACCCGTACCCACTTCATCATTATTTAGCACATTGCCTGTGGCGGTTAAGGTAACGTCTTCCTTAACGGTGTTGGTGTCAGGTTGAGGTTGTACGTTGTCATCAATAACGCCTATGCCCTTTGAGGTACCTGTACTAATACCAGCATTGTCTTTGGCTGAAGCCGCCAGTGACACGAACTCACTACCTTCTAGCAGGGTATCGTTGATAGTTGCCACACGAACTTTAAACGCAGTAATGCCTGCACCGATACTCACTTGCTTAGTCAGTGGAACTGCACTCCAAGTGCTGCCATTATCCGTACTATAAAAAAGTGCATTTGCAGTATCTTTGCTGACTGAAGCGGTACCACTGCTTAACGTCAAATCAACCAACGTAGGCTGACTGCTGGCACGATTTAGACTCAAGTCAAATACCAGATTTTGACCTTCAATAGTTTCAGTGTCGTTAACTGTCACCACAGGCGCACTGTCATTGTCGGTGATGGTGCCGGTACCGATTGCTGCTGTGCTTTGAGCAGGCGCACTGGCGCTTAGCGTTAGGGTTTCAGCTTGTTCATAAATAGCATCGTTGGTGGTGGCCACTCTTACTTTAATGCCAGTGGCGTTTGCCGGTACATCAGCGCTAAATGTGCCGTCTGCTGCAACCGTCACCTGGCTCCAAGTGACACCGCCATCGGTACTGATGTCAGCGCTGTTTGGATAGTCGCCGTTAGCAACTGTTGCTGTACCATCATTTAAGTCAAAGCTGATGGAAGTAGCAGTGTTGCTGGTGCGATTGAGGCTCACCTCAAAGACAAGGCCGTTGCCCTCTTCGCTGGTGGCATTGGTGATGCGGGCGATAGGCGCAGCATCGTTGTCAAGAATGGTGGTGACGGCAACCGCATCCGCAGCGACTGTGGTAATGCTGGCATTGGTCGGATTTGATAGGGTGACACGATAGTCTTGGTTCACCTCATCAATGTTGTCATCGATGATGGCAACGGTGATGGTTTTAGTGGTCTCCCCTGGTGCGAAGATGAGGGTGCCATTCTTGCTGGTGTAGTCTTCGCCTGCAATGGCACTGCCATTGGCGGTGCTATAGTCCACACTGACACTTTGGGTGCTTGGGTTGGATAAGCTGATGGTATAGGTAACCGTACCCGCAGCTTCATTAACTTCGCTATCATTGCCTATGCTAATCACTGGCGCATTATCATTGTCGATGATGGTACCGGTGCCGGTGATGCTGCCGGTTTGGGTGCTGGTCTTGGCGCTTAATAATACGGTTTCATTCGGCTCATCAATCGTATCGTCTTTGGTGGGTATGCGCACCTCAATGCCGCTGCTGCTATTGGCAGGCACCGTCACATTTGCATTGCCATTGGCATCTAAGGTCAGCGTTTGCCAAGTGCTGCCGCCATCGGTTGAGTAGTCATAAACCGTCGGTGCGGTGTTGCTGGTGTCGTCCGCCACACTGCCGCTGCCGTCCGCTAGATGTAGCGTCACACTGGTGTTAGTGCTACTGACTTTGTCTAGGGCAATTGTATAAGTCAGCAATGTTCCTTCTGTTTCACTTGGACTTGTAATGCTGCTGACCACAGGCGCACTGTCATTGTCGGTGATGGTGCCGGTACCGATTGCTGCTGTGCTTTGAGCAGGCGCACTGGCGCT
>JAGLBE010000279.1 GCA_018260445.1 Psychrobacter sp. | reverse complement strand
ATAAGGGAAGTTTGGGTGCAAAAAAAAGAGAAAACAAAAGCGATTTGGAAACGTTTGAAATCCCCAGAGACGAGGATGGAAACAAAAGAGAAAACAAGTTTTCTCGCAGCCTTCTTTTTATTTCTTTTATTTATTTATTTATTTATTTATTTATTGACTTATTTATTTAACGCCAGTTCTTTAATCTTTTCATTTTCTTTCGCAGTTTGCACCTTCGTTTTTTTTTTTTTGAAAAATTAAAATTGGGACAATAAGGAGTGAAAGGGGAAGTTTAAACGTGCACGACAAAAAGGCTTCATTCAATTGAAGTGTCTTCATTTATTATTAATGTTATAAACATCGACTATCCATCTGTTATGTATTTATAATGCAAATAAATAAATAAATAAATTAGAAGCAGACATTAAGAGTTAGAAATTATTAAAAGGATTAGTCGTTTATTTAATTAATAAATAATTAAATAAATGAATAACTAAAAGTGCATTTTTATTTATTAATTAACACCGG
>JAGLBE010000278.1 GCA_018260445.1 Psychrobacter sp. | reverse complement strand
TAATTAATGCTTTTTGCGATCGACTTTTGTCACTTCGAATTCCGGATCTCATAAATGATTCGGCAGCATTCGTCAGCAGGCTGAAAGAGAAGCGAAGGCAAATCGAACAAAGGCAACAACAACGAAAAATTCTTTTAAAGTTTTTTAAATGCCCGCGGAAGTCTTATTCCGCAGTCTTATAGAAATTTCAAAAAGAAAGAACGGAGTCTTCTAAAGACTCGTATGGACTCGTTCAAACGTATGGAGTCTTCTGCCAGAAAGTCTACAACCTTCTGCCAGATGTACCTACACGACATCATAGCCCAAAAACGTGTGTTTTCTCACACAATATTTAAAATTATTGTTGTTGTTGTTGTTGTTGCTGTTGTTGTTGTTGTTGTGTTGGTTCGGTCATGTTCTGACCACTTTGTACCTGACCTTCTATTTCTTAAACGGTTTCTCTCTTTGAATGTCATGCTTTTTGAAATATTCTTGGCTTATCCCCAGTTCTTTGGCATCCTTTTCAATT
>JAGLBE010000277.1 GCA_018260445.1 Psychrobacter sp. | reverse complement strand
CCATCATTGGGAATGTTTTAAGAGAATTTTGTAAATGTTAAACTGTCGTTTCAAGTCATCAGTTCAACCAGCATGTTTCATTCTCAGAGAGTTGTGAAAGAAAATTGGGCAGAGTGAGTAAAAAAAAAAATAAAAATAAAAATAAAAAATAATTTTTGGTCGAGAGAGGAGATTTTTTTTTTTTTTATATTTTATTTTCTCGTTCTCATTTGAATTCTAAATTGAAATGAGACATAAAAGCAAATATATTTTGAATTAAGCGCAATAAATGCCGGCTTTATTTTTTTATTTTATTTTTTATTTTTTTTCTCAAACTGAATGAAGATTTCAATTATTGTTCTCCTGGCAATGTTATTGCCTTTTTCAATTAGAAAAGTGAGCCAGGAAAAAAAAACAAAAAATAAAAAAAAAAATAAAAATTCTTATTTCCCGAACGAAATTTGAATAATCTTTTTTTTGTAACTCAATGATATGAATCTGTGGCATGGATTTTTATGTGCGCCCAAAC
>JAGLBE010000276.1 GCA_018260445.1 Psychrobacter sp. | reverse complement strand
TGCGTTTGTTTCGGCCATCTGTGGACCACGTGATTTCGGCCATTTCCTTCTGACCCATCATTCCTTCATCGTCTTTATGCCATGCTGATGCCTTCTTTCTTCTCTCCACTTTTTCATCAACATGTCTCTATTTATTTATTTATTTATTTATTTAATTCTTTACATTTATTTATTTTGATGCATTTTTGACTTTTGCTTATTTATTTTATTTTCACTTGTTTTTTTTTGCGTTCGTTTCGGCCTTCTGTGGACCACGGGTGATTTTGACCATTTCCTTCTGACCCATCATTCCTTCATCGTCTTTATGCCATTATGCTGTTGCCTTCTTTCTTCTCTCCACTTTTTTCATCAACATGTCTCTATTTATTTATTTATTTATTTTGATTTATTTTTGGCATTTTGTTATTTATTTTATTTTCACTTGTTTTTTTTTGCGTTCGTTTCGGCCATCTGGAGAACACGTGATTTCGACCATTTCCTTTTGACCCATCATTCCTTCTTCATATAT
>JAGLBE010000275.1 GCA_018260445.1 Psychrobacter sp. | reverse complement strand
GTGGTCATCGTCGGTTTTCAACGCATCGGGGTTGACCCGAAGGTGTTTGTACGAACAGTAGAATTTTCTTCCGACTGCAGATCATCTGCTATAGTGCGATTTTCCACAAGAAAACGGAAAATGTTGAAAAACAGTTCATCGGTTCATCAATCTTCAACGTGGCGACATAACCCAAAAAGCACTTAGAATGAATATGGTTGTTTGGAAAGTTCGCCGGACGTCTTAAAGGGTGACTTTATAAATGTCTAACGAATTGATTGATGTTTTTTTGTGCCACTCAGCTGAAAAATCTATGAAATAAACCTAATGAGTTTGCACTTTTTTCCAAGATTTTCCAGAATGTGATGCGAATATGAAGTAATGTCCCTTTGGATCTTAGACTTCTGAACCTTTCACTCAATTTACCGTTATTGGTATATGCATCAAAAATCGATTGGGTCGCAACAAATTTTGGTAAACGACTTGCGCCCAGTTTTCCAGACCCCTTTTTTGCCAATTTTCACGGTAGA
>JAGLBE010000274.1 GCA_018260445.1 Psychrobacter sp. | reverse complement strand
CTACTAAGTGGTCGTGTGAAATATTATATATATTACCCCTGATTACAGCTGATTGCTGATTTTTTTTAAGCGATTTGACGATCCGTGCTGATTTCTTTCTTTCTTCGCGGAGCAAAAGCGACAATTTTTATTTATTTATTTATTTATTTATTTATTTATTTCTGATGGTTAAGAATCCATAACCAACGAAAACCAAAACGAATAATTAAATTAATGAAAGCATTAATGAAAGCATATATATAAAAAAAAAAATCGATCAGCAATAAGCGGACACGTATACTCTCGTAAGGGTCAATCTTCTCATTCGGTCCATCAGCAAAATAGACGATTATCAAATGGTGAGTTTGGTGACGTCACAATATTAAATCACGGCGAAGTCTTTCTTATTTATCATTTATTTATTTATTTATTTATTTAATTTATTTTTTATTAATTTCACTTGCCTGTAGAGGGGATTACGCAAATAATATTATCTATATCTATATATGAATTCAATATAAAGCCAATAA
>JAGLBE010000273.1 GCA_018260445.1 Psychrobacter sp. | reverse complement strand
GTTGCTATAAAAGATTGAAAACATTATTTTAAATGAATATTTAAAAAAGAATAAAAAAATCATTCAACATTTTCATTCAATTATTTAAATTTTTAGTAAATGCAACTTTTAAAAAAATTTAATTCATTTTTTTATTTTAAAAATTCTATTGCAGAAGAGAAAGAAAAACAGAGAATTGAAGATGAAAAGAAAAAAGAAGATCAGGATAAAGACATAGAAGATGTAAATGATGTTGAAGAAAAGACTGCTAATAAAACTAAACTAAAAGCTTCAGATATATACTCAGATGACAGTGGATCAGATTCAGAAAAATCTGAAAAGAAACCACCTCGAACTCGGAGTAGTAGTAGCAGTTCAAGAAGTAGTACTGATTCTGATTCTGATAGAAGGTATGTTTATAATTAAGTTGAAAAAAAAATTAACTAAAAAACTTTTTACCTTAGACATCGTACAAATTTGAAACTAAATAATAAATTTTTTTTTTCAAAATTAAAATTAACTGTTTTTAATA
>JAGLBE010000272.1 GCA_018260445.1 Psychrobacter sp. | reverse complement strand
TTCGCTGGTGGAGAAAAATCTCTGGATTTTTTTATCCATTTCGATGGAAATTGAAATTTCATTTAAGGGCCGAGCATTAAATCTTCAAGTAAAAAGGATTTTTCCACTCAGTTTCTCACAATAAAATAAAAAATAAATAAATAAATAAATAAAGAGGAAATTGATTTCGAAATGTGGCCGATTAAGAATTTCACTTCATTTTTGAAGCTTTTTCTCTGCCAATTTTTGTCGAGAATAATTAATTCATTAATTAATGTCAAGATCAATTCGCAACATTTACGCCGGTAATTGATTCAATTTATTTTAAACTTCAGTCGATTTATACTCAATTCAACTTAAACCGTTAATTTAATAGTTTTGCTATTCCAAAAAATAAATAAATAAATTAATTAATTAATAAAGCAAAATGAAAACTTTATTTTTTATGTGAAGCAGATTTCTTTCTGAAGTTTTGAAACTCCATCTGTTATAATTAGACTTTGAGAAAAAATTTTTTTATTACTATTTGATTG
>JAGLBE010000271.1 GCA_018260445.1 Psychrobacter sp. | reverse complement strand
AGATAACATTGACTGGCTAAAATAATAATCACATTAAAATTAATTGAAACGGAATTCCAAAAGAAATCGTTAAAAGACGGATGCATTAATTCACAATAATAAATTAATTATATTATATTCTCAATTATTAATAAATAAATAAATAAAATCTATTAAGTACATCATATCAATAAATCAATTATTTAGATAAATAATTCTATTAAATAAATTAATATCTTTTTTTTGGACTGGATTTTCATTGGATTGTTTTCAACCCAAGTGGAAAATATGCAGTTCGCGTCGATTTATTTTCTCTCTGAATTTACCAAAAACCTCGCAAGCGGATTTAAAATTGGGTAAAAATAAAGAACGGATTCAAAAATAAATAAATAAATAAATAAATAAACTGCAAAGCTCAAACGGCAAAGAATTGAGAAAAAGGGGGAGAGGAGGGGAGAGCAAATTTCAAATTGGAATTCTTCTCTTAGAATTTTCTCCCTTCAAAGCATTCGAAATATGCTTTGTGGCACTAG
>JAGLBE010000270.1 GCA_018260445.1 Psychrobacter sp. | reverse complement strand
ACTATTGGAAACTTTATTCTTATATTACAAGATTCATTTTAATTTTCAATAAATTTTTTTGCATTTTTAATCTGCAGAAGGAAAGAACGAATAAAGAAAATCAAATGGAATTGCAAAACAAAAAAATAAATAAATAAATAAATTTGATCTCTGAAAATCATCTCTTCGAGGACATTACAAGCACTAAATAATCCGGTAATTAAGCCAAATTTATTATAAAGTTTTACGTTAACCATAAATAATCAAAGTGCCATAAATAAATTTATGAACTTCTAAGAATTTTTGAACCATGCTTCAAAACGAATTAAAATTATATTTTACTTAAATTCTAAACATGTCTGCCAGTCCGACGGTGGATAAATTTATTTATTTATTATTATTTATTGATTATACATATATATTACATATTATTGATTACACATAAGTGTTCATTTATCATTAATTTAGCAAGTCCTTAGTTTTCATTTATCACCTATTATCATAATTTGAGAACCCCTAATAAAATGAGCATTC
>JAGLBE010000026.1 GCA_018260445.1 Psychrobacter sp. | reverse complement strand
CTGTTTTTCCGTGTTTATAACCGTGTTCTAGTTCTTGACGCTCGGAATCGTTTAGTTTTATTAGTCTAGTCTTCATGGTGGCTTTTTATGAATGTTATGGAAAGTTGCTATTATAATATATTTCTGTTCGATTACTTATATCATATTAAATTGAATATCAGTTTATTTTTACAAATTAGGGACACTATGTTACCGTCAGAGCGCTCACCATCAACCAGCACAGCCAAAACCACTGCCACAAAACCGGCCATCGACACCGCCACCCTACTCATTAAATGCCGTGATACAGCCGGCATTGTGCAAGCGGTATCCGAATTTATCCACCGTTATGGCGCCAATATCATCACCCTTGACCAATATTCGACGGCTTATGAAGGCGGGCAGTATTTTATGCGCCTTGAATTTGCCTTAGCTGGGCTTGGCGAGATTATCGATAACTTTGAGGCAAGCTTTGCCCATACGGTTGCTAAGCGTTATGATATGCAATGGAAACTGCACAACAACGCCATTGCAACCAAAGTGGGCATTTTGGTGTCTAAGTTTGACCATGCACTACTCGATTTGTTATGGCGGCATCAGCGCGGTTTGCTCGATTGCCAAATTACCTGCGTGGTGAGCAATCATAACGATTTGCGTCAAGCGGTGGAAAACTTTGGCATACCGTTTCATCATGTGCCCGTGCAAAAAGACAATAAAGCAGAGGCCGAAGCACAAATTCACACGCTGATGGCGGGCAACGATTTATTGGTGTTGGCTCGCTATATGCAAATACTGTCCTCTGATTTTGTGCAGCGTTGGCCGATGCAGATTATCAACATTCACCACTCCTTTTTGCCCGCCTTTGTGGGCGCAGACCCGTATCGGCAAGCGTATGAAAAAGGGGTCAAGCTGATTGGCGCCACCGCGCATTATGTGACCAGTGAGCTGGACCAAGGTCCCATTATTGAACAAGATGTGCAGCGAATGACCCACCGCCAAGGGGTGAGTGAGCTGCGGGCAATCGGGCGTGATGTGGAGCGCAATGTACTGGCACGAGCGGTGAACTGGCATGTACAAAACCGCGTCATTGTCGATGGCAATAAGACAGTCGTTTTTAGTTAAGACGGTCGTTTTTAGTTAAGACCATGCTGTTTAGCAGTTTAGTTAGTGGCTGTCGCGCAGTCGCCGTAAGTGTCCTAAAACGTTAATGTTAAAGCGTGTGCCCTCAAACCATTGACAGCGTGTTATACGATACCGTTTGCCTGCAACGTGTCAATCTCATCAGTGTTAAGCCCTAACGCCTGCAACACCGACACCGTGTCTGCGCCAAGCTTGGGCGGCGGCGTATGATAAACAACGGGCGTGCTCGACAGCTTTAGGGGGCTACCCAACACCCGAATCGGGCTATTCTCAAAGCCCACAATCATATTACGCTGCACCACTTGCGGCATCGTTAACGCTTCAGCAACCGTGTTAATAGGACCACAGGGCACGTTGACGGCTTGTAATAAATCCAGCCACTCATCGCAAGGTTTTTGCAAAAACTGCTCGGCTAAAATAGCGGTGAGCGCCTCACGGTTGGCGACTCGATTAGGGTTGGTCGCAAAGCGTGGGTCGGTGTGAATCGTTAACCCGAGCACCGCACAGGTTTTCGCAAATTGCTGGTCATTGCCGCACGCTAAGATGATATTTCGCTTATCGACGGTTGCAAAATCTTGATAGGGGCAAATGCTCGGATGGGCATTGCCTATTCTAGTTGGGGTCTCCCCCGAGGCTAGATAGTTCATCCCATAATTTGCCAGCATCGAGACGGCACTATCTAACAGCGACACATCAACCTGCTGCCCCTCGCCCGTATGCTGCCTGGCCAATAGCGCCGCTTGAATGCCAATGGTTAACTCTAGCCCTGCAAACAAATCGACCACGGGCACGCCCACCTTTTGCGCATTGCCATTGCGTGCGCCGGTTAGGCTCATAATCCCTGATAAACCTTGGCTAATAAAGTCGTAGCCGGGTTTGTGCGCATCCACCCCGGTTTGGCCAAAACCGGTTAGTGAGGCATAAATAAGGCGTGGGTTTAACCCCTTTAACGAGTCATAATCTAAGCCGTATTTTTTTAGGCCGCCAACTTTAAAGTTTTCGACCAGCACATCGCTTTGCAAGGCCAGCTGTTTGATGAGTGCCTGACCTTCGGGTGTAGACAACTCGATGGTAATGGATTTTTTATTGCGGTTAATCGTTGCATAGTAAGCCGCTGTTGCGTCATGATCTGTTTTGTGGCTTGCCTCGCTATCATGACTAGGGCTCGCATCATTAAAACTTGGCGGCGTCCAATGCCGAGTTTCATCGCCGGTTTTGGGACGCTCCACCTTGATAACCTCTGCACCCAAATCTGCCAATATTTGAGTACACGAGGGCCCTGCTAGCACTCGCGATAAATCTAACACTTTAATACCTTGTAATGCTTGAGCCATCGTTTTTTTAGCGTTCATAAATCACTCCTGCAATCGCCCCTAGCCTATAAAATTTAGTATTAGCAAATAGCTGTCCCATAAATAAGCCCTAACGTGCAGCGCTCACCTTAGGGCTTGTTTTAACTAGTTTATGGGTAGTTTTTTAACATGACTTAACGCTGTCTACTCAACATCCTCATTTTTTAAATCCAACACATCTTTTATGCGGTCTAACATGGTAATGGTTTTTAAATTAAGGTTGTCTTTTTCATCACCCACCACATACAGCACCAGTTTATAGGCGTCAGCACGTTTAGACTTATCGGCAAGCAAGGTGGTTAGTGCCGTGATAGCTTCAGCTTCAGCAAACCTAACTATTAACGTTTGGTCTTGAATAATCGCTGCCATCTGCGCTTGCGAGAGGCTGTTAAAGGGTTGCTGCTGGGTAATCACCTCGGTCAAACGGGTTAACTGATTGCGGTCTATATTATCATCAGCAACAATATTGCCCATAATCAGCATGCGAATCACGGCCTCAACAAAGCCACCCTCGGCAACTTTAGCCACCACGTCGGCAACTTTTGGTAAATGGCGCACCTCATTTTTATCCAACAAACGGCGTGACCCTTCTTTGTTGCCATAATCACGCAGCCACGGCATCGACCATATACTCAAAAATAGGTTTTCGGTCATCATCGCCTGCCAATCGCCCCAAACCTCCATGCTAATATCCATGCTGTGCATAAACAACTTTTCGACTTGCAAAAACAGGTTGTCTTGCGCCATCGGTTCAACGGCGGGTAGCTTCACATATCCATAATCTTGACCACGGCTTTGGCGAGATGCGGACTCACCCTTGCTGTCATTCGTGCTGTCATTCGTGCTGACATTCGTGCTGACATGAGCATGGACATCGCTGTCGACACTGCCTTGGCCTTGTAGATTCGCCTCACTTTGGGTATCGCTACTGGTATGGATAATGTCATCTCGATGAGTGCCATCTTTTTGAGCAGCCGCTGCATTGCCCGTCGTATTGCCCGTCGTATTGCCCGTTTGACCAACCAGCGCATTAAATGATCTGCTGGCCATTGCCAAAGGGTTTTTGCTGTTCCAAAAGCTTCTTTGCAATCTTAACGGATGCATTGCACGCAACATTTGTGCCGTTGTTTCGTTGCTTAGCGCTTTGATAACCGGCTGCAAGGTTTGCTCATATAGCCGAGTTTGCGCCTTTGAGGAGCGATGCACCGCTCTAAACAATTTTTCATCAGTGCGACACTTGCCGATGACTTGGCTTAAATCTTCAAAGGTGCGGCGCACCAAATCCACCGAAAAAGTTTTATCCTGCCCTTGCCCTTCAAGGTTTTCAATGTCCATTTCATACAGACCAGGCGGCAACACTTCAATTAAATCCATAAGAGAGGCGATGCTTTGATGCTCACGGTTGGCTATTTTGGAGCTGACAAAGATACCAAGATGTCCCACATCCTCATGAATCATATAAATGATACGCTGGCCACACACCTCCACTTCTTGCTCATCCGTATAGGCATCTAAAATCCACGCCAAGGCTTGTGGCGGCGGGGTAATATCATCGCCACGTGAGGCAAACACAATAATGGGCGCTTTCACGTTGCGTAGGTCAATATTCACCCCTTGCTCTAATTGCCCGGTGTTGCGTGCAATGCGATTGCCAATAAATATATTTTCGACAATCCAGCGAATTTCGGCCTCGTTCATTAAAAAGAACCCACCCCACCAGCGCTCAAAGTCCAAAAAGCGTTGGCGATTGGCGATGGGGTTTTGATATAAATCGTAATACTTGCCCAAATAGTTTCTAAACGGGTGCATTTGTTCAAAATTATTGACCAGCCAGGCGCCATCAAATACCCCATTGGTCATATCTGCACTCATCATCGCAAGCCACGTGCCGCCATTCACCCCGGCTTTATAGCGCATGGGATTTACCCCAATTTCGCCGCTCCATGCCGCAACGGGGGCGCCGTTCATGACGATGGGCCCAGTGATGTCTTCATGGGTTGCCGCCAAAATTAACGCCGCCCAGCCACCTTGGCAGTTGCCCACAATCACCGGTGCTGCTGCATTGGGGTGGCGTTTTTCGACCTCACGCACAAATATGCCCTCAGCATAGGTGATATCGGCGATGGTTTGGGTTGGCTCGGGCAGTCGCTTAAAGGCGACAAAATAGACAGGGCGCCCGCTTTTGAGGGCTACGCCAACTTGGCTTTCTGGCTTAAAGCCGCCGATACCTGCGCCGTGGCCTGCTCTTGGGTCAATGATAATATAGGGGCGATTGTCGTCGTCTGTTGTCACGCCCTCAGGCGCTTTTATTTTTAATAACACATAATTACAAGGGCGCTCAAAGGTACTGGCATCCATAATCACGTCGTAGTCGTAATCTAACACAGGGGGGCAACCGGCACGCTCATGTTCAATAAAGATATCGCCCCGTTGTTGCAAGACATCGGCCGTTTGCAGCCCCCGCTTGACGCTATTGGTGCTGTAACTGAGCCATTGTTGCCAAAGTGACACAGGGGTACTCGCCTTCGCCCAACTGCTGCTGATATTGCTGGCATCGGCCTGTAACGTTTGGGTATGTTGTTGCAACTTTTTCATGCTTTGCTGTTGATGGCTGGTCAATGATTCAAGCAGCAGTGCATTGCTTTCATTGAGATAGCGGTTTTCACGGCGATAGTCTTCAATAAGACTGCGTGTTTTATACAGTTGATTGTCGACCATATCTTGCAAGTTGGGCAGTCCGCCAGTTTTGGTACGATGTGGGTTATCACGATCTAACCACACTTCTGCTTTGTCTGGGTTTTTGATATTGTTGGCAATGGCTGTTGGTGTCATAGGATGCTCCAGTGTTTGTTGTAAAATCAAATGGTATATTGTGGGATTAGATTGGGTTAAGTTGGGTTAAGTTGGGTTGGGTTAAGTTAGATTGAGCTAGTTGACTCACCCCTCATCTGTCTAGCTATTACTGGCCATTACTGGCTATTTATTACTGGCAACAAGAAGCGATTAAACGCTACGAGAAACTATTAGAAACCATAAGAAATCGTTACGGTCTCTCCAACTTAAGACGACGCTAAACAATTACTGTATTCAATGCCTCTTCGGCTCGAACCCGTACATAGTCGCCGGGCGCATCCCCTAATATTTGGCGCTGATTACCTTGATAATCGACAGCAGGGTCTCGTTTGTCAACTTGACCGCCGCTGTAATTATCCACCCAGTCTCCCCAGTGTAGCCACCAGCTTCCGTCCTGCTTTTGCGCTTTAGCAAACCAGTCGTCGGCATCTGCCACATTGTTCGCATGGGCATAAAAGCCGTATTTGCCCGTTGGCGGGTTAATAATACCCGCAACATGACCGGATTCGCCGAGCACAAACGTCACGTCACCGCCAAACACTTGGGTAGATTGATAACTGCCCTTCCATTTGACAATATGGTCTTGCAAAGCGGCGACCACATAGGTGGGCGTGGTGACTTTGGATAAGTCGATATGGATATTATCAAACGCCAGCGTACCTTGTTGCATCAGCTTATTGCCCAAATATAGCTCTCGTAAAATAAAGGTATGCAGGGCAGCCGTCACATTGGTGCAATCAGAGTTCCAATACAATAAATCAAAGGCGGTGGGACGCTCACCTTTTAGATAATTTTGGATATAATAATTCCAGTACAGGCTATTTTCGCGCAGTAGGCTAAACGCCACGCCCATCATGCGCCCATCAAACACCCCTTTTTGCTCGCCCTCTTGCTCAAGTGCACTGACAATGCGCTCATCAATAAACACACCTAAATCGCCCGGATCGCTAAAATCAAACATCGTCGTCCAAAAAGTCGCACTGGCAATACGCTCGGCTTGGTGATTTTCCTGTAACCAAGATAAGGTTAACGCCAGCAGCATCCCGCCAATGCAATAGCCAATCACGTTGGCATCTGGCTCGCCTGTTATCTCGGTCACCACCTCTAACGCCGTCAGCAGCCCTTCATGCATATAAGTTTCCATCCCCACCTCTTTATAGGCTCGGGTGGGGTTGACCCAAGAGAGCACAAAAACGCTATGTCCCTCGTTCAATGCCCAGCGGATATACGAGTTTTTCTCTTTTAAATCTAAAATATAAAACTTATTAATCCAGGGCGGCACAATCACTAAAGGGCGTTTATTCACTTTTGCGGTGGTGGGTGCGTATTGAATCAACTCGAACATACGATTGCGAAACACTATTTTGCCCGGGGTGGTCGCAATATTTTTACCGATTTCAAAGGCATTGCTGTCCGTCATGCTAATGTTTAACACATGCGCACTTTTTTCCATGTCCTGCGCCAGCTGTTTTAGGCCGTCAATAAGGTTTTTACCCCCCGTTTCGGCGGTGAGACGCAGTACCTCCGGATTGCTCCATAAAAAGTTGCTCGGTGCGATGGCATTGAGCCATTGCCGGGTAAAAAAGGACAGGCGTTGCCGAGTCTTTGTATCAATAGCGTCGGCCGTGTCAATGGTGTGCATCATGCTGTTGACGGTTAATAGGTAGCTTTGTTTGAGATAGTCAAAAACGGGATGGGCAGACCAGTCCTTATCTGTAAAACGCTTATCGCCTTTTTCGGGCTCAATCAGCGGCTGGGTTTGCGTACCGGCGACATTTAAAAGGGTATTTTGATAAAGTTGCCACTGTTGTTGCCACAAATTGGTCTGTTGCTCGAGCAAGGCAATGGGACTTTTATCGACAACGCTTGTGGTAAATTTTTGCCATTCGTCCATCACATCAAATAATAGCGATTGGCTGGTATTGTCACTCTGGGTAATGCGTTTTAACGATTGATTCAAAAATGTTTGCGACAACTCACTAAACGTTTCTACCGATTTCTCTAATAATTGCTGCGCTTCTTGGCTTAGTAGCTGATTATCTTGTTGCTTAGCAGCATCGGGCTTAGCGGTGTTTGGCTGTTTTGCATCTGGCGTATCGGCCTTATCAGTACTGTGACTGGGCTTGGCACCTGTTGGATTTGACTGCACATTCGGCTTTGGCACTAATAATTCGCTAAAAGCAGTTGCAGACTGTTGCCACAGTTGTTGATGAGTTGCGATAGGGCTACTCGATTGTTTGGACTCGTTAAAAAACGCTTGGCTTAGCGCATTAAACTGGTTAAGTTGGTTGAGATAGTAGTGACTAAATTGGTTAAAACCAAATGGGTCTTTAGTTTTGTTATTGGGCTTGGGTGTATCCGATGCGTAGGCGGCTTGCGGCAATTGTCTATCTGGTTTTGGTTGCGGGTTATGCATGTCTACACCTATATCAATTAGCAATTGGCAATTATCAATGTCAAAATCAACTATCAAACGTTAGGACAGCAGGGCAAGTTGGATGAGCAAGCAGCGCCAGCCCTAAAAGGGATAAATAAAGAGAAAGGAAATAAAATAGTTATTAATAAAAAGAAGATGTTAATAAATGAGCTGTCAGTAAAGCAGCCGTCAGTAACAAAAAAGAGGGCGGGGAAACTTACGTTAACCCACCCTATTGATTAACCCTACTTTTTTACTGCTTATCAGTCAGTCAAACACAGTCAAACAAGACCTAGATTTTTGCTTTACTAGCTAATGGCTTGGTTGAGTTATCAGTAGCGCCAATGACATTCGCAGTGCTGCTGGTGGATGTGCTAGTTTTAAATGCATCGGTGTCTGTAAAGGCACTGGCACTGGTACTGTTGTCAGTGCTAGCATCTGGGGTTGCATTGGTTGCCGCTTTTGTTGCCGTTTTAAGGGCATCGCTGGCGTTTTCAGTCGCTTTTTCAGCCATTTTGCTCATATTTTCGGTAAAATCTTGCGCTGTTTTAGCCGCTTGATCAGCCGTTTTTTGCATGCTTTCTTGCATTTTTTCGCTGGTTTCGCCATACACTTGGGTCAGCACTTGTACCACTTCTTCTTGCATGCTTTTGCCAAGCTCAGTAAGACGCTGGGCGTCCGCTAGCATCTGCTGACTGATGCCATTAATCATTTCGGTTTGCTTAGTGCTAAAATCTTTGGCAGCTTCTGGCGAGTCAATATTTGCCACTTGACGCAGATTCTCTAAACCTATATCAGAATATGAGCGCATCGTGTTTAATGAAAACTCGGTCATTTGCTCCGCATTTTTCAAAAAAGCTTGGTTTAGCTTTGACCATGGCTCAAACATCTTTTGAGCATTGTCGTTTAATTGGTCGATATAATCGTTTTGAGTAGAAAATGACATTGTATTTCTCCAAGTGGGATAGTTAATAGAACACGGGGTGGTGGGTGGAACCGGTGGCACAGCGGATAAATATGACAAACAAACAACAACTCCATTCGTGAATAAAGTAGGTTTATGGCTTAAGACATATATTGACCGCCATTCACCGAGATGGTCTCACCAGTGACAAATCTGGCATCATCACTAATCAGGTACATACAGGCGGCGGCGATTTCGCTGGCATAGGCCAAACGATTCATAGGAATGGTCTCTTTTATCTTATCCATGATATGCTCTGGAACGCTCTCGACCATAGGCGTCATGGTGTAACCTGGGGCAACCACGTTAGCCGTGATACCCGCGGCAGCGCCTTCATAAGCGAGTGCCTTGGTAAAGCCTATAATGCCAGCTTTGGACGCAGAATAGTTGGTCTGCCCATATTGACCACGCAGACCATTTATCGAGCTAATATTGACGATGCGCCCTGATTGTTGTTGTAACATTTTTAAGAAAATCGGATGAATCACGGTATATAACGACATCAAGTTACAATCTACCACTTGCTTCCATTGCTCAAAACTCATTTTTTTAAAGCTACTATCTCGGGTAATGCCGGCGCTATTGATTAAAGCGTGAATATGCGGATAGCGGTCAATGGTTTGTTGTATAGCCGCTATCGTTTTTTCGTGATCGCACAAATCTACTGCCAAAAATTCAAAACTGTTGGCATCAAAATCATTATCATTGCACCACTGTTGACTGCGCTCGGGATCGGCCTTACTTAAGGTGGCAATCACAAAATAATCATTGGCAATAAGCTTTTGACAAATAGCGGTACCAATGCCACCAAGCGCCCCTGTTACTAGGGCTATTTTTTTATCCGTATCCCCTGTATGCCCTAAAGCATCGGTCTCGACGGCTGTTGTTGAATCGATCTGAGAGTCTGTTGCCACTTGCGTTTTTGACATTTCTGACATATAAAACCTCTGTTTTGAAGCCGATTTATGTTAAAAGTGCGAAGAACAATAAAGAGTAATAAACTATTTGCATAAAAAAAAGATATCGATAAGGGGTGACTAGCAACCTAGCAACTAAATGACAGCCTACTAAACTGCGGTATAGCGACCGCTGTTTAATGATCGCAGCGCGATAATCAGCGCGATAATCAGCGCGATAATCAGCGCGATAATCAGAGCGATAATCTTAGCCATTTAAGCCCATCGTCGTGAGTCGCAGTTACTGAGCATAGCCAGGCAAACCTAGCGAAAACTTAATTGATAAGATTATTCTATGCCTACAATGTGACAATTGAGATATACAGGACTGATTTAATTTCTTGTTTTGTGTATTTTTCGTAACTAAAAGGTCATATTTTTGCAGACTTAAGTTTGCTTAATGCCTATTTACATACCCAAAAAAGCCCGCAAATCCATATAGGACTTGGAGGCTTGTGATTAAGGTCTGTTCTACTCTGGCATTAAAGTTAGTTAACTGCGAACGGCATCGCCCCAAGTGGGGACAACCATCGTCATTAATGGCTTTAATAACTTCACATTGCAAGCAAAAATAGACCCGGTTTGCATCGCATTGGGGGCACCGGTGTGGTCAACCACCACGCCGCGCGCTTCATTGACCAACAGCTCGCCGGCGCAGATGTCCCAAGGCTTTAGTTTCATTTCAAAATAGCCATCAAAGCGGCCTGCGGCCACATAAGCCAAGTCTAGGGCCGCTGACCCAGTACGCCGCACTTGCCCACCCGCCTCACAAATTTGTTGCAACGAGGCAAAATGCTCTTTGGCATAAGAGACCACTGTATCATTTTGCATGCGCTCTAGCGGATGCCCTGTGGTGAAAAAGCCCTCTTTAATGGTTTTACGTTCGGTCACTTGCAAACGGCGCTGGTTTAAACGTGCGCCTTTGCCACGGCTGGCTGAAAACATCTCGTCACGAACAGGGTCATACACCACGCCATGTTGGGTGACGCCATTATGTTGCACGCCTATCGAGATACAAAAATGCGGCACGCCATGCACAAAATTATGGGTGCCATCTAGCGGGTCAATCACCCAGCACCACTCGCTATCGCTGCCTTGACCTTCTTGTAAACCAAACTCTTCACCCAAAAAAGAGTGGTTGGGATAATTAAATTTTAATGTTTCAATGGTCAACTCTTCACTATAGCGATCCACCTTAGTGACCAAACCATCTAACCCTTTCGACTCGACGTCCAGATCTACTTTATGGCGGTTTAGATGGACTTTAAGCAGTTCAGCACCGACTTTTTCGGCAGTACGGGCTGCAATGACGACCATGGGTTCCATAATATTCCTATTAACTGTGATAATGGTGATTAACGAATAAACTGAACTGATACCTTTTCTAAAGATAACCTATCTTTGTCAAACTGGCTAAACCCTACCGACGAATGTTTAACACATTGGCGGCCAAACGACGCGTGGCCAATAATGCTTGCAGCTGCGACATCATGCCCGCAACATCTAACCCACACTCTGCCAATTGCTGCTCATGACTGCCATGGGCAATAAAAGCATCGGGTAAGCCAATATTTTTTATCTGTATAGGTGGGCAGTTATCGCTAGCGCTACGGTTGAGCACATACTCATTGACCGCACTGCCAGCACCGCCTAATACGGTATGCTCCTCTAAAGTCACCAGCTGCGTATAACCTTGCGCGATTAAATCGTCAATAATAGCGGTGTCAAGGGGTTTCACCCAGCGCATATTGACCACGGTAATGTCGATAGGCTGTACAATCTCGCTCTGTTCTACCTCTACTAATTTTCGGGCAACCTTGCAAGCAGTGCTGACTATTGGCCCAAACGCCAATAAGGCCATTTTGATGCGGGCCTTATCTGCAACCAAAGTATTGGGTGCGGCATTTAGAGCAGCAGGCACAGCGGCAACAATAGCCCTTGCTGGCGTTTGACACACCAACTCGATGGCGGCTTTGCCTATCGCAACGAGTTGCGCAGGCTTCATGATAGGCGCCCCTTCCCCTAATCCGCGCGGGTAGCGCACCGCTGTCGGGCCTATATGCTCATAGCAGCAATTCAGCAGCTGATAGCATTCATTTTCATCCTTGGGCGTCGCTACCACCATGTTAGGGATACACCGTAAAAACGCCAAGTCAAACACCCCGGCATGGGTGGCGCCATCCTCGCCCACAAGGCCTGCTCGGTCGATGGCAAACATCACATCTAAATTTTGTAACGCCACATCATGGATGAGTTGGTCATAACCACGCTGCAAAAAGGTGGAATAAATCGCCACAATTGGTTTAACCGCTAGGGTTGCCATGCCTGCCGCAACTGTCACGGCATGTTGTTCGGCAATCGCCACATCAAAAAACTGCTCGGGGAAGCGGCGGGCAAACTCGGTCATCCCCGACCCCTCTTCCATGGCCGGGGTTATCGCCATTAAATTGGCATCCACCTCGGCTTTATCACAAATAAATTCGCCAAAAACCTGGGCGTATTTTTTTGCCTGACTTTTAACCTGACTTTTAACCTGACTTATGACCTGACTTATGACCTGATTTGTCGCCTGACTTGTCGTTTGCTGGCTGCTAGATGGTTTAGGGGAAACAGGCACCGGCAACTTGCCAATCGCATGATAGCCAACAGGATCCGCCTCGGCTGGCAAAAAACCTTTACCTTTGGTGGTATACACATGCACCAGCACCGGCCCTGTCACCTGTTTTGCACGCTCAAACACCCGCAGCAATTCTGGTAAGTCATGGCCGTCAAAAGGGCCAAAATAAGCAAAGCCAATCGCTTTAAACAGATTGTCTGCAATTTGCGGCACATCACGCTGCTCATGGTGCCGAGCGCGGCGATTGCCAAGCGGCATGGCTGGGCGATGGGTGAGCTTAGGCATGCCTGCCTTGGTAATGTCGACTTGATATCCCGACTGCCACAGCATCGCCAAATGCCGAGAAAACCCACCAATAGCACAGGAGATGGACATATCATTGTCGTTCAACACCACCATCAAATCGGCATTTTGTTGTACCGCATCGTTCATTGCCTCAAACGCCATACCGCCAGTCATGGCGCCATCACCAATCACACTGACTACCTTGGCACTTGAGCCCAAATGGCGTAGCGCCAAACTCATCCCAAGGCCTGCTGAAATCGAGGTCGAAGAATGGCCCACGCCAAACGTATCGTACTGGGATTCGGCCCGCTCGGGAAAGGCGGTTAAGCCCTTTTGTGCGCGTATTGTCGCCAGTTGTTCGCGGCGGCCCGTCAATACTTTATGCACATAGGCTTGATGGCCCACATCCCAAACCAGCTTATCATTGGGCGTATCGAGCAAATAATGCAGCGCAATGGTCAGTTCAACCACCCCCAAGTTTGCGCCAAAATGACCGCCACTTTGCCCTATCGAATACAGCAAAAACTCGCGCATCTCGTCCGCCAGGACCAGCAAATCATTGGGGCTAAGCGGCTTTAGGTCGGCTGGGGTGTCTATTTGATTTAACAGCGGGGTTATAGGGCGTGACGTGGGGATATCATAAAACATACGGCGGCCAACGGGCGACTTCTTAGGGTCAGCAGTGCTTAAAGTAGCAGCATCTTGGCGACGGCTTAACGCCCGTGATTCGGGCGGTTGCGAGGACGCAAGTTGGGGCGTAGTAGTATGAGATGATTGCTGCATAAACCGTACAAGACCTACCAAGATGAGAGAAAGATAGCAAGGGAACACTGTATCAAAATTAAGAGTATGGCATAATAGCATTTTTTTTCATTTAACGCTTTATTCATCAGCGCCCATCCATGAATTTTCCATGTTTTACGCTGTCAAGCGTTTACAGACGCCAATTTATGTCACGAATATTGATGACACCCCTGTTTTTGTTACCACTGTTTTTGGCACCACAGTCAATACCCCCTTATTCTTATTCACGAAAATGACTCTCTAGGTCTGTCATGTCCAAACAATCTTCAACACCTTTACCACAGTCTTTAACACCCTTACAACAATCGACTTACCATTTTGTCAGTCAAGCGAAGTTGCCCACTGCCTATGGCGAATTTGATATTCATGTGTTTGAAAACGATGCCGGTCAAGAACACGTGATGCTAACTTGTGGCTTAACAGTGGTCGACCGCTCTCAAATACAGACGCCACAACCTTTGCAAGACAATTTTGCTAACGTAGTGAACAACGCTAATGCAAATAATACTACTGCGGTTAACCCACCTAACACTGACCCACTGAATACGACGCCTTATCCTACTGCTGACCAGCGTCAGTCGCCAATACGCCGTCCAGCGCCACTCGTACGCATTCATTCAGAATGCCTAACAGGCGATGCATTTGCGTCATTAAAGTGTGACTGCGGCGCGCAACTTGATGCAACCATGCAAGCGGTACAAGAGTCTGGCTATGGGGCCATTTTATACTTGCGCCAAGAGGGACGCGGCATTGGGTTGACCAATAAGATACGCGCTTATGCCTTACAAGACCAAGGCCATGACACGCTTGATGCCAATTTATTATTGGGCTTGCCGGCCGATGCACGCACCTATGAGATGTGTAAGCCCATGTTAGACCATGTGGGCATTCAAAAACTGCGCTTAATGACCAATAATCCCAAAAAATTGCGCTATTTAGAAGATTTGGGCTTTGAGATTGTCGAGCGTATCCCGCTTGTGGTGGGATTAAACGCCTTAAACGTCGCCTATCTCAATACCAAACGCGAGCGCATGGGCCATTATTTAAGCGATGATTTATCCTTAGTGACGTTTAAGCCGATTGCAGAGCAATAACGGCGTGCAGAGGCTATCAAGCCCTTAATGGTATGCGTTTGCAAGCCTAAGCGCTCTATAGCTAAAACAGCTTATAGCCACAAATTTTTAAATAGCGAGGCTTTTATGACGATTGATTCTAGCACTGCCAGTACAGCGCCCAACAGCGCCACTGTGTCCAGCACCTCGCCCGATGCGCAAAGCATTCACCAAGTTCGCGAGTTTTTACTTAGCTTGCAAGCAGATATCTGTCACGCTTTAGAGGCGCAAGAAGCCGACGCCGGTGGTACAGCCACGTTTATTGCCGATGATTGGCATCGCAGTGAGGGCGGCGGCGGTCGCTCTAACGTGTTGGCCGATGGGGTGGTTATCGAAAAAGCGGGGGTGATGTTCAGCCATATTCAAGTCAATAACCTACCGGCCTCCGCCACCGCTCGCCATCCAGATATCGCCGGTCGCACCGCGCAGGCGTTAGGGGTGTCTTTAGTAGTACACCCTCGCAACCCCCATGTACCGACCAGTCACGCCAATGTGCGCCTATTTATTGCCGAAGCAGAGGGCCAGCCGGCTATTTGGTGGTTTGGCGGCGGTTTTGATTTAACCCCATTTTATCCGGTGCTTGAGGACTGTGTGCATTGGCATCAGGTTTGCCACGATTTATGCGCCCCGTTTGGGGACGACATTTATCCCAAGTTTAAGACCTGGTGTGATGACTATTTTTATTTGCGCCATCGCAATGAGCAACGGGGCGTGGGCGGTCTGTTTTATGACGATGTCAATATGGACAGCCAAGGCTGGGATTTCGCCACCTGCTTTGCGTTTATGCAGGCGGTGGGGCGTGGCTATTTAAACGCTATATTGCCTATTTTCGACAAACGTAAGCATATTGCGGTGACCGACGCCCAGCGTCAATTTCAGTTATATCGGCGTGGGCGTTATGTCGAATACAACTTGGTTTATGACCGGGGTACTTTATTTGGTTTACAAAGCAATGGCCGTATTGAATCTATTTTGGTGAGCTTACCGCCATTAACCAGTTGGCATTATCGCTATGAGCCCGCAATCGACACTGCCGAATATGACTTAACCGACTTTTATTTAAAGCCGCAAGATTGGTTACATTTGACTTAGTGTCTATATATGAGATAGTTATGAGATAGACGCTAGTCTTATAATACAGACGCTCATCCAACAAAGTGGCTTGGTGTCAAGAAGTGGAAGGGATACAACATTACGTAACAGGATAGCAAAGCTTTTCATATCCGCTTGTTTGAAGGTTATGGTAGTATCTTTTTGACCTTACCTAGCTATCTATCTATGTGGTTATGTGGTTATGTGGCCTTCGTAAAACCTTATCGAGCTCATAAACTGATCATCTAAAAAATTTATCTCTCTATTCTAATTAACTCTAATTAACTCTAATTAACCCATTAACACTATTTAACTGATATCAAGGACTTAGCCATGCAACTTAAAACCTTATTGCTAACCACACTATTACCTATTAGCCTCACCCTTAGCGGATGCGGCGGTATGGGTGGCGGTGCGAGTGACGCTGTCACAGCTCGTGAAAACATGATGAAAGACTGGAGCGATGCCAAAGAAATCATGCAAAAAATGGTTGAAAAACCGCAGACATTCGATGCCGCCGAGTTTCAAAAACAAGCCCAATTTTTAGCAGACAGCGCCGATAGTCCATGGCAACATTTTAGTGATGCCAAGGATAAAAACAACGCTACCGATGCAGTTTGGACGGATGCGGCCGGGTTTAAAGCCGCAGCCGAAAAGTATCAACAAGCAACGGCACAATTAAACGCAGCCGCAAAAACCGCCACCTCTGCAGCCGACGTGGCGCCAGCGTTAAAGCAAGTGGGTGCTAGCTGCGGCGGTTGTCATAAAACCTACAAGGTTGATGAATAGCCCGTTGCTATCTAGCTAATCAACAAAGAACAGGACTGTAAAATGGGTTATGAAAGAGTCCACCCTGTTTAACAAACGGTACAGTGGTGACTCTTTAATAATTCATGACCTTGCGAGCTCAAATTAATTGTTTGTTGATTTATCTTGTATCTCTACCATACGTTCGGCCAATGTTTGTGCCGAGCCATCACTAAAATCTAGGGTGCGTATCGGGAACGGAATATTCACACCCACCTTATCAAGACTTGCCTTAGTCGCTATTAGCACCTCATCAATTGAAGCGACCTTATTGGCTTGGGTGCCATTATCAATATACCAGCGCACGATTAAATCAATACTTGAAGCGCCAAATTCAGTGGCAATAACGGACGGCTCTGCCAGCTTGGACACCGTGGTCGCCGCGTCAAGTGCCTGCAAGATGGCAGCTTGGGCTTGGCGGATATCATCGTCATAGCCAATGCCGACCGTCAGCTGCAAACGGCGGCGTTTATAAGCGGTATTGACCGTTAACGCACTGGTGTACAACTGTGAATTGGGAATCACCACTTGACGACCGTCATAGGTACGTATCGTGGTTGCTCGCACTTGGATATCCTCTACTGTGCCCTCAAACTCGCCGGATACGATTTGATCACCAATGCGAAACGGCTCGGATAGCAGCAATAAAATACCCGATAATAGGTTTTGAAAAATATCCTTAAACGCAAAGCCGATAGCGACCGACCCAATCCCAAGGGCACCAATCAGTTTGGCGGGGGTAAACCCGGGGATGGCAATCACCATCGCTATCATAAAACCAATAAATAAGATTAACGCCCCGCCAATGCGCTGAAACACCCGGATAAGATTGCGGTGCGACTGGGTTCTCACCAACAATTTGGTGACGAATGCTTTAAAAATAATCGATATGAGCCAAAACACCAGTATTACCGCCATGGCTACGATAAAGTATGGCACCCGTGCCATAAAATCAGCCAACATATCGTTTGCTGCCGAAGCAATACCCTGATATTCGCTTATCTTTTCGGTCACTTTGTCGCTGACGGTCGCCTCTGGCATGCTTGTCATCCTCTATGCTTTTATGCTTTATGGTTTCAAATGGTTTAAAATGGTTTAAAATGGGCAGAGATGCTAAATATTTACTTAGCCCATTAAGTCTGCTTGTACAATCTCAATCCAATACCCGTCAACATCTTTGATAAAGGCAATATGTTTCATAGACCCCTCCTCAGGGCGTTTTTTAAACGTGACACCTTGGCTATCAAACCAGGCTATCGCCGCCTGCAAATCCGGCACGCTAAAGCAAATATGGCCAAACCCCTGCGGCTCGCTATTGCCATCATGGTAGCTAAAATCGGCTTTATCCTCGCTACCATAGTTATGGGTTAACTCAAGGATGCCACGTTGCCGGAAGGTATAAATGGCCAAATCGTCATGCTTTGGCAAGTTATCCCGCTCGGCATCCGTCAACTTTGCCAAAAAATATAAATCAAAGCGCATGTCAGCAAATTTTTTGACCGTGAGTAAAGTCATCCCCAAGATGCCCGTATAAAACGCCAATGCTGCTTTTGGGTCTTTTATCCGCAACATCGTATGGTTAAAAGTGAAACCACGCGTCGCACTAGCAATAGGTTTGACCCCAGCTGTGGTTACTGAAGATTGTGGTTGGTCTATATTTTGATTTGCCATTGTCATCTCCTTGATGTATAGCCGACTCTTAACCTATGATGGCTTTATTCGGTGTAAACGGGGCACGGGGCGCAGTGCGAGAGGTTAACCTTTTAAACCGTCTCATGATTGGCACCGCGGTCTTGTTTTAAGTCTCTAGCATCTCAACTTTTCCCGTCTCTAAGTCATATTCAGCACCCACAATCAGCAGCTTGCCCGCTCGGTTCATATCCTCTAATAAGCGTGACCCGTGTTTTAATTGGCTGACTGACAGGCGCACATTGGCGCGTACCGACTGGCTAATCAGTGCCTCCACATTGATATCGGCACCTGATGCGGTCGCCATTTCATGCAAGTTATACACGCTTGGGCGAATCCGGTCGACGATAGAGCGCAGGTTTGGCAAATATTTTTGTTCAGGATTCATCACCGCCTCGACGCAGGCCGTCACCGCACCACAGTGGGAGTGACCTAGTACCACGACCAAACACGTCCCAAATTTTTCGACCGCAAATTCGACGGAGCCAATTTGTGAGGGTGCCACCACATTACCGGCGACGCGAATCACAAACAAATCGCCTAGACCTTGATCAAAAACAATTTCAACCGGTACTCGAGCGTCCGAGCAGCCCAAAATAATGGCGAATGGATTTTGCTCGCTCAGCAATTCGGGTCGTTTTTGCATTTTTTGTTCGGTTTGGGTCAGGCTCTCGACATAACGGACATTGCCGTTAATCAGCCATTGTAAGGCATCTGCTCCGGTTTGTGGACGCGGCACTGATGTTGGTATCGACATAATATAGGCTCATGGTTAGGCGGTGATTAAGCATTGATTAGGCGCTAGTTACGCATTGCGGCAATGTGCCTCAAAGTGTCAGGCTGTCAAGTCAGGTTAGTTAAAATACAAGCTATAGAAACACAATAGCGAGATAGCGAGATAGCGAGATAGCGATAGAGAGATATTTTAACACATGATTTTGGGTTTATTGACCCGTTCAGTGTTTTACGTAAGGATTATCACTCTATTAACCAGATCAATAAAAAACCCTCGTTAGAAGAGGGTTTTTGGGATAAACAGAAGTCACACGCAGATAAGGTTTTGTCTACACGTCTAAATAATCTAAAATACCTTTGGCGGCTTCGCGCCCCTCCCAAATCGCCGTTACCACCAAGTCGGAGCCACGCACCATATCGCCACCTGCAAATATTTTCGGGTTATTGGTCTGAAATTTAAACACTTGCTGCTCGGGGGCGACCACTCGGCCAGTGTTGTCCATCTCTATATCCTGCGGCGCAAACCAATCGGCTGGACTGGGGCGAAAACCGAACGCCATAATCACCGCATCACACTCAATAATTTCTTCTGAATTAGGTATCGGTTCAGGACGACGACGACCGCGATTATCGGGTTGACCTAGCTGGGTGGTCACCACCTTGACGCCAGTGACTTTGCCGTTAAGCCCAACAATTTCGGTTGGTTGACGATTAAACAAAAACTCAACCCCTTCTTCGGTCGCATTGACCACTTCACGGCGAGAGCCGGGCATATTATCCTCATCACGACGATAGGCGCACACAACCTGCTCTGAGCCCTGGCGTATGGCAGTGCGGTTACAATCCATTGCCGTATCACCGCCGCCTAATACCACCACCCGTTTGTCTTTGAGGTTAATATACTCTGCGGCATTTTTTTCCCAGTTATTGCAACGGTTGACATTGGCAATGAGGTAATCTAGGGCGTCGTACACGCCGTCAAGCTCCTCACCCGGATAACCGCCACGCATATAAGTATAAGTGCCCATGCCCATAAACACGGCATCGTACTCTGCCATTAACTCATCCATGGTGATATCGCTACCCACTTCGGTATTCAGGCGAAAGGTCATTCCCATGCCCTCAAACACCACCCGCCGATTGCGCATCACATCTTTTTCCATCTTAAATTCAGGGATGCCAAAGGTTAATAAGCCGCCAATTTCTGGGCGTTTATCAAAAATAACCGGTTTTACGCCTGCGCGTATTAAAATATCGGCACACCCTAAACCTGCAGGACCTGCGCCAATGATAGCCACTTTTTTATCCGTCCACTGCACGTCACTCATATCTGGACGCCAGCCTAAAGCAAAGGCGGTATCATTGATGTATTTCTCGACAGTACCAATGGTCACGGCACCAAAGCCATCATTGAGCGTACAGGCACCTTCACACAAGCGGTCTTGCGGACACACCCGACCGCACACTTCGGGCAAGGTATTGGTACGATGACACAGCTCTGCTGCTTGAAAAATCTGCCCCTCTGTTGCCAGTTTCAACCAATTGGGAATATAGTTATGCACGGGGCATTTCCATTCACAATACGGGTTGCCACACTCCAAACAGCGGTGCGCTTGCTCGGCCGCTTTTATCGTCTCAACAGGCGTATAGATTTCTACAAACTCGGTGGCGCGGGTAACGATGCCTTTTTTTGTCGGCTCGCTACGCGGAACATCCAAAAACTGAAAATTATTATTGATACGCTTCATAATGTGTCTTGCTCCTCAAGTGGGTATCACGCGAACACTGGCATCGGCCTATACCTGTTTGCGCTGCCTGCTTTGTTCGTACAACCTGTCTCTATATCGATAAGATGGTCGTTGCTGCAAACCTATGCAAACCTAAATAACCCTATCAACCACTGGCTTAAAACATCTGGCTTTACAGCACCGACTGTCAACCACTCTACTTAAACTTACTGTGGGTCAGCCGTAGTGGTTTGTAATAATGACGTGATATTGGCCGCTTTTGGCTTCACCAAAAATACTTTACGCACATAATGCTCAAAATCCGATAGGATTTGCGCCCCCCAAGTACTGCCTGTTTTTGCCACATGGGTTTCAATAATTTGCTTCAAATAAATACGGTGCTCTTCGGTTTGCTCGCTGGCAATACGATGTAAATCAATCAACTCATGGTTACAGCGGTCAAAAAAGGTATTGTCCAAATCGAGTACAAACGCAAAACCACCCGTCATACCGGCACCAAAGTTAAGCCCCGTTTTGCCAAGTACCGTCACCACGCCGCCGGTCATATATTCGCAGCAATGGTCGCCTACGCCCTCAACCACCACATGCGCCCCAGAGTTACGCACCGCAAAACGCTCACCTGCGGTACCTGCGGCATATAGTTTACCGCCTGTGGCACCATATAAACAGGTATTACCAATAATAGCGGTTTCTTGTGAGGCAAAGGTAGACCCCGTTGGCGGATAAATAACAATTTCACCGCCTGCCATACCCTTACCCACATAGTCATTGGCATCGCCTTCAAGCTCGATGTGGAGCCCGCCTGCGTTCCACACGCCAAGGCTTTGACCCGCAGTGCCCTCAAGATGCAATTTGATAGGCATATCGGCCATGCCAATATTGCCCCAAACTTGGGCAATTTCGCCCGATAAGCGCCCACCGATGGAGCGATCACAGTTACCGATGCGATAACTAAACTCGCCCCCTAATCCCTGACGAATGGCGGCAATGGCATCATCGACCATCGCTTCGGCCAATAATCCTTTATCAAACGGCTCATTGCGCTCAACTTGGCAAGTTTGCGGCTTGCCCATGGCAGCAGGATGACTACGCAATAAGGGTGATAAATCTAAATTGCGTTGTTTGTTGGTGCTGCCCTCAAGCAACTCTAACAAGTCAGTACGGCCGACCAGTTCTTCCATTGTGCGTACGCCAAGTAACGCTAGCCATTCACGTGTCTCAGTAGCAATAAACTTAAAAAAGTTTATGAGCATCTCCGCCTCACCGATAAAATGCTCATCACGCAGACGCGCTTGCTGCGTGGCAACCCCAGTAGGACAGTTATTTAGATGACAGATGCGCAGGTATTTACAGCCTACCGCAATCATTGGCGTGGTACCAAAACCAAAACTTTCGGCGCCCAAAATAGCTGCTTTAACCACATCTAGACCAGTTTTTAAACCGCCATCTGTTTGCATCCGCACTTTATGGCGTAAGCCGTTGACGCGTAGCGATTGATGCGCCTCTGCCAAACCCAACTCCCAAGGCGAGCCGGCATGATGAATCGAGGACAATGGCGAGGCTGCTGTACCGCCGTCGTAACCGGAAATAGTAATTAAATCAGCATAGGCTTTGGCCACCCCTGTGGCAATGGTGCCTACACCGGGGCCAGACACCAATTTGACCGATACTAAGGCTTCAGGGTTGACTTGTTTTAAATCAAAAATTAGCTGGGCTAAATCTTCAATCGAATAAATATCATGATGCGGCGGCGGCGAAATCAAAGTGACACCCGGCACTGAATAACGCAAACGGGCAATTAGGGCATTGACCTTACCCCCGGGTAGCTGGCCACCCTCGCCTGGTTTGGCACCTTGCGCCACTTTGATTTGCATCACGGTCGCCGAGCGCAAATAAGCGGGTGTGACCCCAAAGCGGCCCGACGCCACTTGCTTGATTTTTGAGTTACGAATGGTGCCATAACGCACGGGGTCTTCCCCGCCCTCACCCGAGTTTGAGCGCCCACCAATCGTATTCATGGCTATGGCTATCGCTTCATGCGCCTCGGGCGATAACGCCCCAAGCGACATACCTGCCGAGTCAAAACGTGGCAAAATAGCGGCAATATCTTCGACTTCTGCAATATCAATGCCGTTGTCGACCTTAAGCTGTAGTAAATCACGCAGCGTCATAATCGGGCGGGTATTGACCAAATTGGCATAATCACGATAGTTATCATAGTCGCCGGTTCGTACCGCTTTGTGTAGGGTATTAATCACATCGGGGTTGAAGGCGTGGTACTCTTTATCAAACACAAACTTGAGCATACCGCCTTGATCTAGCGGAGTACGGCGGCTAAAAGCATTTTTGGCAAGCAGCCTTTGGTCATCAGCCAAATCGTTAAAGGTAGCGCCCTGAATACGGCTTTGCACCCCTTTAAAGCACAAATTGACCACCTCATCGGACAAACCTACTGCTTCAAAGAGCTGCGCCCCGCGATACGAGACGACGGTTGAGATACCCATTTTTGACAATATTTTTAGCAGCCCCTTATCCAACCCTTTTCGGAAATTGGCACGGGCATATAAAGGGTCGCCAAGCAGCTCGCCTGAAGTGACCAAATCTGCAATCACATCATAGGCCAAATACGGATACACACACGTGGCGCCAAACCCGATTAATACCGCCACTTGGTGCGAATCGCGTGCTACCCCGGTTTCAACAATGAGGTTGGCATCACAACGCAGCCCCTTATCACTTAGGTAATGATGCACCGCACCCGTTACCAAAATGGCATTGGCGGGCAGCTTGCCAGGTTCAATCCCTTTGTCGGATAAGATGATAATGGTGCTGCCGGCTAAGATGGCCTGCTCAACTTGCTCACAAAGTTGCTGAATTACCGTCGCCAGTGGCAGTGACTCCTCATAGTTCATATCAATGCGTTGGCACACAAAGGCGGGGTCGTCTAATGCTTCAATCTGCTGCATTTTGCCCGGTGATAAGACTGGGGATGATAAAATAATACGGTGGGCGTCGCGGGGCGTCGGGTCAAAGACATTGGTTTCAGCGCCCAAACAGGTTTGTAACGACATCACAATCGATTCACGTAGTGGGTCAATCGGTGGATTGGTCACCTGCGCAAATTGCTGACGGAAAAAATCGGCCACATTACGAATCTGCTTTGACAACACCGCAACTGGGGTGTCATCGCCCATCGAACCGACAGGCTCCTGACCATTTTCGGCATTGGGACGAATGATTTCTGTGCGCTCTTCATTGGTAACATTAAACATTTTTTGCAACGCTCTAAGCGGCTCACCGCAAAGGCTTTGCTCAAGCAGCGCCTCTTCGGTTTGCTCGTTATCACGAATGCGCGTGGCCTCCTCACGTAGCCATTTGCGATACGGGTGCGCTTTTTTTAACCGATTGCCAATCACATTGGTGTCTAACACTTCGCCATTTTTGGTATCGATTACCAGCATTTGCCCCGGCCCTACCCGCCCTTTGGCAATGACGTCATTGGGGTCATAATCCCACACGCCAATTTCGGAGGCGACAGTGATATAGCCATTTTTGGTGGTGACCCAGCGTGACGGCCGCAAACCATTGCGGTCGAGCATACAAACCGCATAGCGACCATCTTGAATGACCAAACCAGCTGGCCCATCCCACGGCTCCATATGCTGCGAGTAGAATTCATAAAAAGCCCGCAAGTCCATATCCATACTGTCAACGTTTTGCCAAGCGGGTGGCACTAAGATAGACATCGCATGGAATAAGCTCATGCCGCCTGCCATTAACACCTCAAGCATATTATCAAGGCTTGACGAATCAGATCCAGTGCGATTGACTAGAGGATGTAACTCTCTGATTTCAGGCAATTTACTGGTTTCAAACTTCGGGGTACGGGCAACCGACCAATTGCGGTTGGCAGTAATGGTGTTGAGCTCGCCGTTGTGCGCCAAATAGCGAAACGGCTGCGCCAGCGGCCAACGTGGCAAGGTATTGGTAGAAAAACGCTGATGGAACACCACGATATGCGACTCTAGGCGGCTGTCCTCTAAATCCGTATAAAAAGCGGGCAAGTCCGATGGCATCACCAGCCCTTTATAAATAATGGTGTCACAGTTTAATGAGCACACATAAAATAAAGGGTCGTCGGTTAAAGCCAACTCAGCCTTTTTACGCGCCACATACATTTTGCGGTTAAAATCTTCTATGTCGATAGCATCGGGCGCATTGACAAACACCTGTTTAAAATCCGGTAAGGTTTCGCGGCCAATCTCGCCAACAATTGACAAATCAACCGGCACATTGCGCCAACCTGCTACCGTTAGCCCTTGCGCAATAATTTCCTTATCCAAAATATCTTGACTGATTTTGGCAAGCGCAGGGTCGACATTCAAAAACACCATGCCCACGGCAAAATTTTCGCTCAGTGTAAGGTTTAACTCGGCGGCCACCGTTTGAAAAAACTCGGTGGGCTTTGCCAGTAATAATCCGCATCCATCGCCCGTTTTGCCGTCTGCTGCAACGCCGCCACGATGGGTCATACAGCTTAAACTATGAATAGCGGTATTGACCAAATGGTGACTAGGCTTACCTTCGATATGCGCCACCAGCCCAAATCCGCAGTTATCACTAAAATCATCCGGACTTGCAAGATAGGTGGGCTCATTATGGCGTAAAGGCGAAACGTTAGTAGAAGAAGTTGCAAGGTTGTGGGCGCTAGGCGTGGCGGTAGAAGGCTGGGTCATGGCGAATCCTTTATTTATGTACGGCTATCAATAAGCCCTACTAAATGAATATATCGGGTGAATAGTGGTGCTGTTTTACTGATAAGGACTAAACGCTGATGGCTAGGTTAAACATAGACAGTGACAAACATAATGATAACAAGATAAACCGTGATAACGAGATAAACAGAGCGTGATGGTCAGTGAGATACTGTTCAGGCGACTTGCGACTGTACGACTAAATGACAAAACTACTAGAAACTACTAAACGACGAAACTGCAAAAGGCAGGTTGAGCGAATAAGTTAGCCACGGCTAAAAGACTGCTAAAAGGCGGCGTAGTTATGTTATCAGGCTCGGTGAGGGGAAAAAACCCTGTAGTCAACCTGGATGCAGCTCAGAGGCTAACCGATGCCAACCATAAACAGCTAAACAATAGGCGTGTCATCAAGCATAAAGACGGCGCACTAATCCTGCTGCCCTTATCATAAATTTGCAAAATACCTGTGATAAGCTATGATAAGCTATGAAAACAGCTCACTAAACATAGTAGACAAACCCCTACTTAAAATCCAGTAATATTTAAGCTGCATCATGAACTTGGGGTCACATTTTGTATGGTTCACGGCATAAGAGCAGCTTGGGCCCGCTACCACTGATGACAACAGGATTGCACAAATGAAAACGAAAAAATAGAAAGTGGCAGGTAAGATAACTGGCATTGGCCGTACGCTAATAGACCCAAGAGCCACTTTAGATGGGCAGTATAGCGCTAATTTATAGAATCAAGATACTAAACCCCAGCGTTAATATAGTAGCGTTCATGTAGTAGCACCACATGCGGTACCTATATTGCTGTATGACTGGATTGCTGTACGACTGGATTGCTGTATGACTGGATTGCTGTATGACTGGATTACTGGTTTTTTTCCTCAATTAGAGTTCTCATACTGTCAACCTTAACCGGCTTTAACGGCGTTTCAAAGTCCGTTGCCACAGGTTTATCCGAGCTTGCCGAGGGTTTGCTGCTGGACTCGGCAGGTTTAGCCACTCTTTTAGTCGATTTTGACCCATTGTTGGTAGATGAGTCGCCTTTTGCATTCCCCGTCTCCCCACTGTCCCCGTTTGCACGGTCACTGGCCTCACGCTGGGTGGTAGTATCGGCATTCACCATATTGCGCTGCTCGTTGACCGAGATGGTTGCACTCGTATCATTCGACCCCTTTATCGCTGTCGCTGAATCATTGGCGCTAGAAGTCGAGGAAGCCTCCTCTGTTGATGTGGCCGTAGACCCCGATCTGGCCTGCTGCGCATTTCTTGCTTGCGGTGTATCCGTTGCGGATGGTTTATCCCGTGTTTGTGAAGAGGGCTCTGGTTTAGGCGCACGGCGTTTTGCCGCCAGTTCACGCTTGGTCGGTTGCAGATTTACTTTTCTTGCTCTATTGAGCGACAAATCGCGCACCGGCTCTGAAATCTCGTAGTTGTCAATCATATCGAGATAGCGGTCAATCTCCTCTGGCAACACACGGACATTCGCCGGTAATTTAAAGTCGATTGTTTTTGCCGCGCCCATTGCCATTTGTGGCGATTGCATGGCACCATAAGTCAACACGTAACGCGGCTGATTACTCTCATTACGGTAGCGAAAATACGCAAACTTATCTCTGTCTTGTCTAATCGCTAAATAGTCGGTAATAATCTCATGCTCAGAGACATCCATCACTTGGACAGTCCATTTTCCCTTGTTTTTCTTTAAGTATTTGGCATCTTTAAACTCGGGTGGATAGTCCCTTAAGTCTCTCACTAAGGTATCAAATGAGACAGGGCGCACCTCATTGTCAAGCTCATGCAAGGTGTCAATATGGGTCACCTGCCCCATGCCAAGCCCAGCAGCCTTAACCAAGGGCTCGGGAGTGGCCGTTTTTTTTGTTTGCAAAGCCGCCGCTTTACTCAACGGCCATAATACTAAGGTTAAACCGCCCATCACAAGGGCCATAACGAGCCAAGCACTGGCAACCACTTGTTTTTTGATGTTGCGAAATTTTTTTGCAGGGGCGTTTAATATATCTGCCATAGAGCAAATCCAATAAAAAGGGGGTTACAAATAGGTAGAAAAATACGAGAAGATAACCATTATAACAGCTTTAAAGCGCAGTCTACTTTTTTGGCAATGTGCATAATAGCGATAGCGCATCCAGCGCCAGACCCCAGCATCAATAAAGGATAACCAGTCGCCATCCACTTAAATTTTGCGTTTGTCTTAAAGCTTAAACCCATAGCGTTTAACCCATAAGGCCTAACAACCATCAACGCGATGGCTTAGCACATCGGCTAACTTTTGCGTATCAAAATCGGCAGTGATAATGGCGTCACCCAGCGATTTTAGCAAAATCAGGCGCAATTGTCCTGACTTAACTTTTTTATCATGCTGCATAAGGCCCAAAGCAATGTCTTTATCAATAGCCGGGGGCACAACGGGCAAATTGGCCGCTTGTAACAGTTTGCTGATACGTTGTACTGCCTGTGCGTCAATAAAGCCCATTTTATAAGACAGTTGCGCCGCTTGTAGCATCCCTACGGCCACCGCTTCACCGTGTAACCAATTGCCATAGCCTTGATGCGTCTCAATCACATGACCAAAGGTGTGACCAAAATTAAGCAGGGCTCTTTTGCCGGTTTCCCGCTCATCTTGCGCCACAATGTCTGCCTTATATTGACAACAGCGAGCCACTGCTTCGGCCAATACGGTGGCATCAAGCGCCATTAGATTGCTCATGTTGTTCTCTAACCAAACCAAAAAATCCGTATCCATAATCAGGGCATATTTGATAACCTCAGCCATGCCTGCTGATAGCTCACGTTTTGGCAACGTAGCCAAGGTATGCATGTCGGCTAGTACCATTTGTGGTTGCCAAAACGCCCCAATCATGTTTTTGCCTTTAGGGTGATTGATACCCGTTTTGCCGCCCACACTGGAATCTACTTGCGCCAGCAACGTGGTTGGTATTTGAATAAAGGCGACCCCGCGCATAAACGAGGCGGCCGCAAATCCGGTCATATCCCCAATCACCCCACCCCCTAAGGCGACCAAGGTCACATCACGGTTACAGTGATTGTCCATTAGGGCGTCATAAATCTGGTCAATATGCTGCTGATTTTTGTATTGTTCGCCATCGGGCAAGATGACCGACAGCACCTGATGCGTTTTGCCTAGCTGTGCCACAAGGGGCTGAAGATATAAAGGCGCCACCGTACCGTTGGTAACAATCATCACTTGCTTGCCTTGGATATAAGGCGTGATGTCGGCGGCCATCTGGCAGTGGCTGCTAATTTTGATGGGATAATGATGACTTTGGGTTTGCACCATGAGGGTCTGGTTCATGCTTATCTCGGTATCTATTTTTGACGTGTCGTAATGATGGGATTAAATGGCTAGTCTAAATGGCTTGTTTAAATAGCTTGTTTAAATACTTGTTTAAATGGCGTCTTAAAATAGCTTTGCCAAGCTGATAGCCGTCAGTGTAGTCGAATGCTTTGATACTGTATAGCGGTTAATCAATATCAATAAGGCCAGGATACTTTGCCTCTAACGCATCGGCAATGGTGTTGAGCACATGCCGAGGATACCCCTCACCTGTGATAATGGTAATATCTGCCACCTCTTGGTACAACGGATGGCGCACCTCATACAAATTTTGTAGCACTTGGCGTGGGTTAGCGGTATTGAGTAGCGGCCGCGATTTATCTTTTGCGGTGCGGCGTAACTGCACCTCGACACTCGCCTGCAAATAGATGGTGACGCCGCGATTTTTTAGATACTGCCGGTTTTGCGGTGTCACCACCACGCCGCCCCCGGTTGCCAAAACAATGTCAGGCAGGGCTGTCAACTCACGGATGGCCTTGGCCTCGCGCTCCCTAAACCCTATTTCGCCCTCTTTTTCAAAAATCCATGGGATATCGGCGCCGGTTTGTTCTTCAATATAGTGATCACTGTCAATAAACTGGCGATTTAAATAGCGTGCAAGTAATCTGCCAACCGTGGTTTTACCTGCTCCCATAGGTCCCACGATAAACAACGGCGGTAAGGTAGCTTGCATAACTCTCTCTCAGTAAAATTCATAGATTATACAATGATTTGACCCGCTAATTGCATTTATTGAGTCTGCTGCCGATTTCAAACAGGGCAATATCATTACTTATCTAGAGATAATAAAATCCTTTGATGGCAAAAAAGGTGACTCCTATGAGCCACCTTTTTATTCCCTGCTAGCACTTGCCAAAGCGCTTAGTGACCGATCTTAACGAACGTTGCTCGTTCCCGTACGCACAAGCTTCGGTGTCACAAAGATTAACAGCTCTTGCTTGTCATTTAGGCGACTGTCTTTTCTAAACAGTTTGCCCACATAAGGCAAGTCGCCTAAGAAAGGCACCTTGGTGACACTGTTGGAAGTCTGGTTACGGAAAATTCCCCCCAAGACGATGGTTTGACCATCTTCAACCAGTACATTGGTGCTTAAGGTCTCTTGACTGATGGCAGTCGCGCCGTTAATGACTTGCGGCGTACCGTTGGAGATATTGAGTTTCAAACCAATTCTACCATCTGGGGTAATGTTTGGGGTAGCCTCTAAACTTAAAGCGGCCTCCACAAAGCTGGTAGAGGTGGCGCCACTGGCGGCGGCTTCTTGATAAGGAATTTGGGTTCCTGAAGACACTTTGGCCGTTTGTTTGTCCATGGTCAAAATCTTAGGGCTTGAAATCACCTCACCACGACCATCGGCCTGCATAGCAGATAGCTCTAAGTCAATCATTAAATCTGACATATTAAGCAGGCCAAATGCGATGCGCCCTGCCGCATTGGCCACGCCCAAATCGACGTTGAGATTATCAGGGCGGCTGATTGAATAGCTGGGATAAGAGACCGTTTTGCCATTCACTGTGGTAGTTTGGACACTAAAATCTTTCAAATCTGCAAGTGTCTGATCACTGCCGCCCACCAGTAAATTACGATTGGTGGCCGCGCCATCGGTCAAGATGCCCCATTTCACCCCAAGCTCCTTACTAAAGCTATCCGTGGCACTAACGATGCGCGCTTCAATCATCACCTGACGCACTGGAACATCAATCTCTGCAATCAGCGCCCGAATATTTTCGATGCTTTGCGAGGTGTCTTTGACAATCAGGGTATTGGTACGCGCATCAATGGTCACCGTCCCTCTATCCGATAACAAAGAACCTGCGTCATTACGGTTATCGTTGTTATTGCCAGCATTGCGCCCTTGCGAAATTAAGGTCAGCACATCGGTAGCAATGGCATAACTGAGATGAATATATTCGGTACGCAGCGGCAAAAAGGTGTCTACTTTTTGCTGCGCCTCTAATTCACGTGCCTCTTGTTCTGCAAGCTCTGTCGCGGGCGCTACTAAAATCACGTTGCCATTGGCGCGCATGCCTAGGTTTTTACTTTTAAGAATAATATCTAACGCTTGATCCCAAGGCACATTGATAAGGTTCAGGGTGATGCTGCCGGACACACTGTCACTGGCGACAATATTCATCTTAGTAAACTGGGAGAGTAGATGGAGCACGCTGCGTAATTCTACATTTTGAAAATCGACAGAAATGGGCTCGCCTGAATACTGTTTTTCTTCAAGGGTCGGTTCGCGCAGCAGTTCTGGCTTTTTGACCGTAATACTGACCTGATTACCGGCTTGATACGCTTGATACTCAAAATCCTCCGCCATAGCGATGGTAACGGTGCCATTTTTGCCATCATTTCTAGCCGTAACCGAAGACACCAGACCGCCACTCACGTTGTGTTGACGTACTAAATTTGGGGGTATAGTCGCGCTGGTCATACGTACAATAATTTTGTTGCCTTGGCGCTGGATATCAACGGGAATACTTTCATTGACTAAGTTGATACTAATGTTACCGCCGCCATCAGCGGAGCCGGTATACTTAATATCATTTAAACCAGCATACTGATTGCTTTGGCCTGCTTGAGCCGAATAAGCAGGGTTTAATAGCGGGTTAACCTTAACGACCATCGTTTGCTTTGGTTCAGCTTGGCGAGCTTGCGGCACGATGTCTGGTTGGGCAACGGCAGGCTGGGGTATCGCCATTTGAACGGGGTCAACCACATCAAGTGCACTGTCCATGGCATAGACTTCTGCCTTGACAGCAGGCGGCTCATAGGCTGGCGCTGGCGCTGCTAACGCCGTAACATTGGTAGCGGGCGTTGACGAATCAATCACATTCACCAGTAATGAGTTGCCCTCAGCGATGGTGGTAAATGCCTTATTACTGGTATCGCTCAAGCCAATAATCAGCCGCGTCGTTGAATCATTGTTCAAGGTGGTCACCTTTTTGATGGCCCCTTGATTCACCTCATTATAGCGATTGGGCAACGCATTGACCACATCGGCAAAGTCAAGCACCAGGCGGGCTGGGTTATCTAGTTGATAAGCCTCGGGCAAGGTTGGCGTCTCATTAAAATCCAACCGCAGCTGCGTGGTCTGCTCGGAGGGCTGCACCACACTCATCGCCGTTAAAGAAGGATTGGCATAGACGTTAATGCTTATCAACGCAATCGTAGACGCTAGGGTCGTCCTTAAAAAATGCGAGGGGGTAAGACGTGTTTGGCTCATATCTTTATATCGTATTGTCATTATTTGATCCTTAAAAGCAACGTTAAATGGGCGAAACCACAGAGGCAGGTTTTTCAATAAATCCTGCCCTATTATCGGGCACAATCTCGATAAGGTTTATCTGGGTTGGGGTAATCTCAACAATACGACCATCGCTCATACCCATATAGTCACCTACTTTGACACTATCAACAACGCCATCTGGGCGTTGAATTAAACCAAACTTTTCACCTTCAGGCGATACCAACACGCCGCGATACGACAGCTGCGTCAGCTCAAAGCTCTCAAGCGGCTGTTTAATTCGAGTGATGTCCGGGGTGACGCCATTATAATTGGCTGCCTTTTCTTGTTGGTTCACTAAACTTGGTGGGATAAAAGGGCTACGCACGTCCATAGCAGCATAGGTATAATCTTCAACCAATTCGGGGGCAGGGGGCGGCTCCACCTCTTGGGCAGGGGCGGCGCGAATGTCTGCCATGCTTTGCTCGGCTAACATCACTCTATCCGTACAGCCGGTTGTCAAGACACTCAAGCTGCCAAATACCACTAGCAACGCTAGCCGCTTTTTGAAAAGGACACAATGACTAGGTCGGGTATCTTGGCTTAAACCCTTTGCTGTTAAAGCGTTAGCCTTAGGCCTCAAAGATAGGAGGCCACACTTATTCATCGTCATCCCTTACTCTCCTGCTTTGCTATTAGGAGCTGTGGCGGATGGTTCCGCAATCTCCTTAGAGCGATAAGTTTTGGTGTTTAAAGTTAAGTTAAGCTCAGGTACGGTATCTAGGCTAGGTTGAGAGTTATTAACCGTAAAATTATGCATCGTGATAATACGCGGCAAGGCGGCAAGGCCACTAATAAAGGCACCAAACTGATGATAGTCACCTATCGCCTCAATGGTTATGGGCTGCTCGATAAACAGCTCTTGCTCTATTTCCGGCTCAATAGAGATATTTTTAAAGCGAATGCCACTACCAACACCGGTCATGTTGATACCTTCAACCAAATCTGAGACACGGGTATCTTTAGGCAATTGATCCAAAAGCTCGGTAAGCTCGGCTTCCATTTGCGCCACTTGACTTTTATAAACCTCTAAATGACGTGCTTTGGATTCTTTTTCACGATAGGTATCGAGCAAGGTCTGCGCTTCGGCTTCCGTCGCTTTGATTTCATCCATTTTGCTGCTAATTGGCAAGGCATAAGCCAAGGCCGCAATAAAGAAGAGCATTAGGGCAATGACAAACGCTTTAATGGCGGCAGGCCAGCTACCGTAGTTTTCCATGTCTAAATTTTGCAGGCTGCGCCCAAACTCTTTAAGATCCATCGATTGGCGCTTTGGCTTCGGCGTCTTAACCAGTTTATTTGATTTTTTACGCACTGACATAACCATTACTCACCTCCTGTAGCGGTTGAATTTGGAGTAGAAGCAGCCTGAGGTGCAGGTGCAGGTGCAGCAGCCTGAGGTGCAGGTGCAGCAGCCTGAGGTGCAGGTGCAGTAGCTTGCGGTGCAGGTGCAGTAGCTTGCGGTGCAGGTGCAGTAGCTTGCGGTGCAGGTGCAGCAGCTTGCGGTGCAGGTGCAGTAGCTTGAGGCGCAGATGCAGCAGCTTGCGGTGCAGGTGCAGTAGCTTGGGGCGCGGCAGCTTCCGTGCCATCAACGGCGTCGTCCTTAGCATCGGTAGTAACAACCTGAGTGGTGACGACAAAGTCGATATAACTGTCTTCAGGCAAAATGGTTCGACCGTCGGTGCTCAAACCCGGATTACCACTTTGATAGGCATCCGTATTTTGGCGAATATAACTCACCTTAGAGTCGTCCATCCATTTGCTGGCGTTTAAATTACGGATTAAACTTGACACAATATTGGGATTGTCAGCTTTGCCGGTAAAGGTGAGTAAATCGCCATCTCGGCTTAACGTCGTCAGATACATAGCCGGTGGTATCGCTTTGGCCACATCGTCCCAAACTCGTACGGGCAATGGGCGCTTGCCTTGCAAATCTTGAATGACCCGCATACGCGAAATCATCTCTTCTCGGCGCTTTTCTAACACGCTAATTTCTGCAAGCTCGGCATCGAGCTTGGTATTTTCTGCCACAATCCGCTCGTTGGCTAGGCGTTGGTCTGATAAGGCGTTATTAAAATAAGTCCAAGCAGCAAAGGCGGCGGCCAGTCCCAAAAGCAAACTCATAATCAGTAGCGTCAAGAATTCTTTATTTTTACGTTCGCGCAACTCTTCACGCCAAGGCAATAGGTTAATACGTGCCATTAGTCGAAACTCCTTAACGCTAGTCCACATGCAGCCATTAGTCCTGGCGCATCCACGGCTAACTGCTCACTATCAATGCTCGGATCAATCGTCATGTTAATAAAGGGGTTGGCAATAGAGACAT
>JAGLBE010000269.1 GCA_018260445.1 Psychrobacter sp. | reverse complement strand
GCCAGAAACACAAACGCCCAATTCATTTAAATCGTGGCATTAGAAAGGACGGAGTTTCTCACAAGGCGGTGATTCAAAATATTATTGAATTTTAAATTGTTAATAAGAAAGAAGAAAGCAAACGATTAGATAATAAATAAATAAATAAATGAACAACAAATAAAAATAAATATCAATAAAATAAATAAATGAACGCATGCATGAAAAGCTTGTAATGAATGTATTAATGCACCAAGCGAAGTGACCGGTGAGAGAAAACACAACGCCAATTCATTTAAATCGTGGCATTAGAGAGGACGAAGTTGGTCACAAGGCGGTGATTCAAATTAATATTGAATTTTAAATTATTAATAAAAAAGAAGAAAACAAACGAGTAGATAATAAATAAATAAATAAATAAATAAATGAACAACAAATAAAAATAAATATCAATAAAATAAATAAATAAACGCATGCATGAAAAGCTTGTAATGAATGTATTAATGCACCAAGCGAAGTGACCGGTGAGAGAAAAC
>JAGLBE010000267.1 GCA_018260445.1 Psychrobacter sp. | reverse complement strand
GTTTAGAACGTCGTGAGACAGTTCGGTCCCTATCCGCTGCGCGCGCAGGAAATTTGAGAAGGGCTGTCCTTAGTACGAGAGGACCGGGACGGACGAACCTCTGGTGTGTCAGTTGTACTGCCAAGTGCATCGCTGATTAGCTACGTTCGGATGGGATAACCGCTGAAAGCATCTAAGCGGGAAGCCCGCTTCGAGATGAGATTTCCATACACGTAAGTGTGAGAGGCCCCCAGCTAGACCACTGGGTTGATAGGCCGGACGTGGAAGCGAGGACTAAAGACTCGTGAAGCTGACCGGTACTAATAAGCCGATAACTTACACCACCACCCCCTTCTTTGTGGGGTGTGTCAGGCACACTGTGTGTTCGCGTCCCTATGTGGTTCTCAACCAACAACCCCAAGACCCTGTTTTCTTTGGTGCGGGTGTGGCAAGTTTCTTGTCATGCTTGTGGTAGAGTTGGTGGGTACAGTAGGAAACTGTTGATAAGCTTACCCGCCAGTTCCGAGCGGCCAAACCTT
>JAGLBE010000266.1 GCA_018260445.1 Psychrobacter sp. | reverse complement strand
ACGCATATAGCGCATTTGGCAAGACGCTTACATCGGCAAATTATCCCGCAAATTATCCATCAACTGACCTTATCGGCGCCGCCTGCGCAGCACTATGGGTTATTGATGCAAATACTTTATGGCAGCACTGACAACACTGACAGCACCGACGGCATAAATAGGATAGATAGCATAGATAGGATAAACAGTGCAGACACAGCGCACAACCTAGACGGCTGTTTGTTAGACACTACGGTGGTCTCTGCCACCTCCATTATAGGGGCATCGATGGCAGGGGGAGTGCCTATTCACCTAGCAGAAGCTTTTATTAAAGTCGCCAATATGGACACTGCGGAGACGCAACATGGGGGATGCAGTAACAAGGTTGTCAGTAATAAGGATGTCAGTAACCAGCTTATCAAAGACAAGGTGATAAAAAGTGATGGGGCAACCATTGCTACATCCCTTCCCTTGTTTTTATCGGCAGCACCGTATCAAATGCTGTATACGCGCCGTTACAATAGTTAGTCATGAGAGCGT
>JAGLBE010000265.1 GCA_018260445.1 Psychrobacter sp. | reverse complement strand
AAATTAAATATAATGCGCATTGGTTTTAGTGCACAAATTAATTACAATGTTTAACTGTGAACACTTCGCAGACTTACTGTTTTTCTGGGTTTGACAGCTGCTGGCTTCGTCAGTGGTTCATTTTGACTGCGTGTTTGAGGTCTTGCAGGATTTAAAGAAACATGAACTTGGAGAACTATTTTTTCAAAAAAAAAAAAATTTAACTTCAAGCTTTTTATTGTCAAATAAAAAGAACCTGTGCAGAAGTCGAAATGGACCACTGACGAAGCCAGCATTGTTAAGCTGGCGATACGTTTGGTGTTTTCCTGACAATTCTTCTGCCAGATATTCTACACGATCTTATAACCAAAAGGTAAAAAAGTTAAAAATTGAAGCTTTAAATTGAAACTTTAAAACCAACACAATTAAAACTTTGCACTTATTTGCGATTAAAACTAAAGTCGTGAAAATATATAAAAACTTTAAAAAGTTTTAAAGACTGCTAACTTTAAAGTTATTGTTATCTTTTTTTATATTTTG
>JAGLBE010000264.1 GCA_018260445.1 Psychrobacter sp. | reverse complement strand
AACCGCCACCAATACAATCGTAACCGACAAAAAATTATTTGATATTATTATTATTATTTATATTATTTAATGTTATCGGTTTGACTGAGTACAAGTCTCTACGACGAGTCAAAACAACGAGTGAAAAAATAAATAAATAAATAAATAACGAAAAGTTTTTTGTCGTTATTGCGCACCGGAAATTTTTTTTTTTTATGTGATTGTGCAGAGGCCTCAGAGATCCGGGGGGAAAATTTTTTTTCAATTTTTCTCTTTTTTTTTTTGTTCGTTCTTTAATGGTAACTACTCGTGAAAGTTATTTTAATCGTTTTTTTTTTTTTTAATAATCGTGGAAGACACTAATAATAATAATAACGAACGAATAAATAAATAAATAAATTAATTAATTAAAAATCGGCTCGAGAATTTCTTTGGTCGAGCCTCAAAATTTGATTTGTACTATTTCTATTTCTCTCTCTGTCTGTCTGTCTTTCTCTCTCTCTCTCTCTCTCTCTCTCTCTCTTGATCGAACTAAGCACC
>JAGLBE010000263.1 GCA_018260445.1 Psychrobacter sp. | reverse complement strand
CTTTACATACTTTTATACATTTTCTTACCGTGTTTGTTGCATAATAAATATTCAGATGGGAAACTTATTTATTAATGCAAATTTAATTCTCATTCCGTTATGATTTTAAATTGCGCTTTTTAATTAGGTGGTATTTTTTGCCATGCCATTTTAAATTAGATCTCGCTCGCTTTGAGGTCTCTGGAGGGCCTTCGTCGAAAAGGTCTGATCGGTCTGATATTAAATTTAATTAATTTTTTTGTTAAATTAAATTTCCATGAGTACATTTGAGTAAATGTTTCGCCTATTTTTTAAATAGGCAATTGAAATTCAGCCGTCGCATATAACATATTGCAATAAAGAAAATCGGGTCGAAAACAGAAATTTTCCATTTAATTAAAAAAATAAAAATAAAAAAACGAAAAAGACTCATTAGTGCTAGAGACTAAAATTAATTGATTTTTCAATTTATTTTTTGGATTGTCAAGTCCGAATTATGCATTACTTTTTTGTGTTGCTTTCGGCCATTCGTGGACCACGTG
>JAGLBE010000262.1 GCA_018260445.1 Psychrobacter sp. | reverse complement strand
AAACTTTGGAAATTGTGATTTATGACTCTGTTTTTTTCTTTTTTTTCTTCGACTTTTACTTCAGATGCCGAAACGAACAACGCAATTAAAAAAAAATGATTCAAAGAAAATCAAAGACTGCTCAGAATAAATAAATAAATAAATAAATAAATATAATCAATCGAAAACGGCAGACGTCTGATATAGTCGCGTTTGAAGATCCGAATTTTTTTTTCATGCAAATTAAAGCAGAAAAATTTTTTTTTTCGATATATTTACTTCATGTGCTATACGTCAAAAACATAATATAATATATAATCATATATTATAATCGCCTCAAAACCACAAAAAATTGCCTTTTGCCTATAATGAATCTGAGTCAAAAATATTTTCTTGGATCGTCACAATTTTAACCGGTACTATTAATTTTAATAACTGATTTTTAATAACCGTCCTCAATGATAACCTTCAATAGGTATTAAACGAATGATTTTCTCTTTATCCTTACCAAGAATACTAAATCATTAGATTTGTAATAATTCT
>JAGLBE010000261.1 GCA_018260445.1 Psychrobacter sp. | reverse complement strand
CGAATATTGAACATATTATTGTTAGCATCTTTATGCTCAATAGTATTTTTTATATCATCCAATTGGATTGGACTTTTCATTTCCTTTGAAGCCAGTTTGATTCCAATTTACTTTATCATTTTATGTTTTGGTGAGCAACCAGAACGGTTGCGGGCAGGACGTTATTTAATTATGTATACGATGCTGGCATCCATCCCTCTAATGGTGACTATTGTTTTAAAGTTGAAGGAAAGAGGAAGTGTCAGCATAATCATTGATAGGGTACTGCCATACAGGCAGTCTGTAGAAGAGGGTTCAGTAGTAGTACTAGCAATGCTGCTAGCCTTCTTAGTTAAAATACCGATCTTTCTATTTCACTCTTGACTACCTAAGGCTCATGTCGAGTCTCCTTTAATTGGAAGAGTATTCCTTGCTTCAATTTTATTGAAGTTTGGATCCTATGGAGTTTACCGTAGGCTGATAATTTTCCCTTGGTTATATAAGTCTAACTATATGATTATCATTTATTCAATTGCTTTAGTTG
>JAGLBE010000025.1 GCA_018260445.1 Psychrobacter sp. | reverse complement strand
GTCAGCTCCCTATATCGCTTTTCGAAGCACTAAAACCCCCTTTGCTTACCGCAAAGGGGGTTTTTTTATGCGTGGGGTTTAGTGGCTTTGCTTGGCCCCTAAGGTGCTTAGCGTTTCTCATGTGGCTATAATAAGCTAATTAGTATGTTAATATGTAGATGATAAGGTTTGTACCCTAATGTAATCATTAAATAGGCTAACTATGACCACCTCAACAGTAAGCTACCAAGGCAATCTACGCACCCAAGCCATTCATTTAAACTCAAACAATCAAATTATTACGGATGCACCTACGGACAATCACGGTAAAGGCGAGTCGTTTTCACCCACCGATTTATTGGCCACCAGTCTAGCCAGTTGTATGTTAACCATTATTGGTATTAAGGCTGCTGCTATGGAGGTCAATGTTGTTGGCACAAAGGCTGAAGTGACAAAAATAATGGCGGCTGACCCACGACGCGTGAGTGAAGTGAAAGTCGATATTGAATTTATTCAAAATTTTGACGAGCGTACTCGCAAAATCTTAGAAGCAGCGGCGTTAACCTGCCCGGTGGCTGAAAGTTTGCATCCAGATATTGTACAGGACGTGACTTTTAGTTATACAGCGGGTGAGTAAAATGCCAGCCAAAACCCTACTTATCATCGCCCACGCTCCATCGCCAAATACCCAAAAGTTGGCACAAGTCGCTTTTAACGGTGCCAATCATCCTGATATCGATATCAATGTCATTCTTAAATCACCACAAGACACGCAGCCAAAAGATGTGCTAGCTGCCGATGCTATCTTGATAGGCACAACCGAAAATTTAGCTTATATGGCAGGACTCACCAAAGACTTTTTTGATCGCTGTTATTATCCTGCGCTAGAGAAAAAGCAAGGCTTAGCATTGGCAGTATATATTCGAGCAGGGCAAGATGGCACAGGTACGAAACGAGCGTTACAGACAATCACCACAGGATTACGCTGGCAGTGGGTGCAAGAGGCATTGATTTTAAAAGGCGATTGGCAGGATGACTTTACGGCTCAAGTAGAAGCGTTGGCAATGACATTAGCCGCCGGTTTGGAGACGGGCATTTACTAGGGTTCAAGCAAAATAAGGACCATTTACAAAATTATTGCAAAGGGTCGTTAGTCAAATAAATAAGCCTTTTAAGGTTTACGCTGCTGTTAAACCGCTAAAATTCGCTTAGCAATATCTTGATAGTCAATCGGGGTTAATCTAGGGCCAAACTGACCAACAATCTTTGCTGCTACAGCACTCGCAAGATGGCCACATTGCGTCAGCGTATAGTTTTGGGTTAAGCCGTATAAAAAAGCCCCCGAATAATTATCACCTGCACCATTGGTGTCAATGACTTTGGGCACTGTTGGGGTAGAAACGGTGATGGTGACTAATTCGCCATCTGCTTGGCGCTCACAAATTATGGTATCATCTGCCCCATTCGTCACTACCGCTAAATCGCAATACGCCATTAAGGCTTGGGATGCGGCAGTAATCTGCTGCTCCCCTGTAAATAAGCTTGCCTCTTCAGCGTTGCAAAAAGTGACTGCAACGCCATCGCCCAATAACTCTAGCAAACCCTCTTTAGCAAAATTAATCACGGCAGGGTCGGCAAAACTAACCGCAATTTTGGTGTTATGGTCGCTCGCCTGCTGCCTTATTTGGTTAATGGCAGGGCGCAAGGCGTCGGACATCGCCAGATAGCCCTCTAAATATAACCACTCACTGCCATTAAGTGCCTCAAAATTGATGTTGGCGGTATTGATATCGCTCGAGGTTCCTAAATAGGTTTGCATGGTGCGTTCGCCATCTGGGGTAATCGCCACGACACACGACCCTGTGACGCCACCTTGGGCAACCGAGGTGGGTGCCGTAGCCACACCTGCGTGATTTAAATCGGCTAAATAAAAGCTGCCGGCCTCATCGTCGCCCACGCGGCAAGCATAATAGGCCTTACCGCCCAAGCTGGCAAAGGCAAACATGGCATTGGCCGCCGAGCCGCCGCCCGTTTGTTTGGAGGGCGTTAGGCCAAGCGCTTTAAATTCGGTCAATAGCTGGGTTTGTTCTGCTAAGCTTGCCAAGGTCATCGCGCCTTTGGCCAAATGGGTTTGTTGGAGTTGCGTGTCAGTGAGTACATATTCGCTGTCTACTAAAGCATTGCCTATGGCAGTGACATCGTACATAATTTTCCTTAGTGAGGGTAAGCCGTATGGGCAGTTTGTCATTAGATTATCCAAATTAAACTTAGGATAAACCTAGAGCTGACTGGCAATCTTGGTGTTGTTAGGCTGATTTGGAGATTTATGATACTACAAGTTGGTCATAAACGGTTATCCATTGACCCAAACGTCTTTGGGCTAGGGGTTCATGAGGCAGCTTTACACCGCACAGTGATTGATGCAGCGCCATAAATGGGTTACTCTACCCTGTTATTATTCTCAATCATGCAAACGCTACCAGGCGCAATTTATACTGGTTGACTTGTTCTAAAACCCTTTTGCAAAACCGTTCTATCACCATAACCGAGGTTGTATGTCTACTACTACAGTAACTATGCTGGACAATCCTGAACAACATCACACTGATAACATCACCGACGACTTACCCTATGTGGCAAATTTAACCTTGCATCCCAGTTTTAAACTGCTTGAACATCGGCATATCGAGGCGCTCTCGTTAGATGTGCTGATTAGTCAACATGCCCAAACCGGTGCTATGCACTATCACTTGGCGCACCCGAGCGATGAAAATGCCTTTTTAGTGGGGTTTCGTACCCAGCCGATGGACTCCAAGGGCGAGGCGCATATTTTAGAGCACACGGCATTGTGTGGCTCAAAGAAATATCCTGTACGCGATCCGTTTTTCTCCATGATTAAGCGCTCGTTAAACACTTTTATGAATGCGATGACCGCCGCCGATTGGACAGCCTATCCGTTTGCGACTCAAAATAGAAACGATTATTTTAACCTTTTGTCTGTTTATTTAGATGCGTCGTTTTTTCCGCTATTGCATCCGCTTGATTTTGCTCAAGAGGGTATTCGAGTTGAGTTAGATGACAATGACCAGCCGCAGTTTAAAGGCATAGTGTTTAATGAGATGAAGGGGGCAATGAGTGGCGAGATTGACCAGCTGTATCATGCGGTGGCGCATACGCTATTTCCAACCACCACCTACCATTATAATTCTGGCGGTGACCCTGCCGACATACCCGATTTAACCCACCCCGAGCTGGTGGCGTTTCATTACAGCCATTATCATCCCTCAAACAGCGTCATAATGAGCTTTGGTAATATCCCGGTGTATGAAACCCAAAGTAAGCTGCATCAAGATGCGTTGACCCAGTTTACGACAGGAAAAAAACACGTTTCTCGACCGGAGCAGCGCTTTAGCGCACCGGTGACAGCGATTGAGACGTATAGCGTTGATGAAGTGACCAAAGCGCAAACGCATCACGTTATGGCTTGGTTGTTGCCGGCGATTACCGACCCAAAACAGCGGCTTGCTTTGCGGTTGTTAGAAGGTGTGCTGATTGAACATGCTGGCTCACCCCTACGAGCCTATCTTGACACCCACCCCGATGCAACAGGACCAAGCCCGTTATTGGGCTTAGATGACAGCCATTTTGAGATGGTGTTTTATGCCGGTGTGCGTGGCTCAGAGCTTGAGCACGCTGAAGCCATAGAGCAGGGGATTATAGACTTATTAGCAAAACTCGCCAGCGATGCGATTAGCCGCGATGACATTGAAACCATTTTGCATCAAATCGAGATTGACCAGCGGCACATTGGTGGCGATAGTATGCCTTATGGCCTAAACCTGTTATTAGAAGGGTTTAGCACCGCCATCCACGATGGCAATCCCATTGATATCTGGCAAATAGATGAGCATTTGGCATGGTTACGTGCGCAGGTTGCCGACCCAAATTGGTTGCCCTCGTTACTCAAAACCCATTTGCTGGATAACCCGCACCGAGTCCGGGTAACGCTGGTGCCGGATGCGACTAAGTCCGCTAACATCGCCGCTGCGGAGCAAGCACGGTTAGACGCTATTGCCGCAAACTTAACAGCGGCTGATAAATCGCTGTTAAAGCAGCAAGCCCTAGATTTGGCTGCTCGTCAAGCTGCTGCCGATGACTTGAGCTTATTGCCTAAAGTTGGCTTGGAGGATATCCCTGCTACGGTAAGCTTTGTACATGGCAAAACAGTGCCTATCAAGTTATCTGGTAAGCTATCTGGCAATTTATCAGAACAGGACAGCGTGCTGTATCAGTATACAGCAGGCACCAATGGGCTGTATTACTATCAGGTGATTGTGCCGCTAAATGGCCAAGACGACATTATCAATCATCCCCTATTGCCAATTTATCTAGATTTGCTGGCAGAATTGGGTACCGATAGTTTGTCCGCGCGTGAGTTTCAAGCCTTGCAAGCGGCGGTCTCCTCTGGCGTCACAACACGGATTAGCCAACGCACCGCCGCCGATGATGTGAGTCAACTCAGCAGTTATTTTGTGGTGGCGACGCGGGCGCTGAACCGCAAACCTGAAGCCATTGATTTGGTCAAGCAGGTGCTAGAGCATAGCGTGTTTGATGAGCATGAGCGGATGAAAGAGTTGCTGCAACAAAAACAAGCCAGTTGGCAAGCACGGGTTGCGAGTGCAGGCCATGCTTATGCCCTGCAAACGGCGTGCCGCGGCATGAGCCGTCAAGCCGAGCTTGAGTATGTGCGCAGTGGTTTGCCCGCCTTGAACGCTTTAAAAGCCTTTTTAGACAATGCTAGTGATGACGCTACTAAGTGGGATGCCTTGGCCTCTGCGTTAATGGGTTTGCATCAACATCTAGCCATGCTACCCAAACAGGCACTGATTGTCTGTGAGGCGGAACAGGCCGATGCGCTACAAGCGTTAATCGAGCAAAGCTGGCAAGATGCGACGAATGATGGTTTAGGAGATAATATAGCCGATACAAAAGACTTGCCCGATGATAGTCAAAATAGCCATGAGAACAAGGAAGCATTATCTAGACTAGTGCCGCAAGAATTTACCCAGTTGTCACTATCGTTAACGTCACAAACTCATAATGCTGCTGACGATGATGGTGTTAGTAGTGCTAGCAAGCAAGTAGATGATTTGGCGTGGTTGGTGGCCACGAATGTGTATCACACCGCTGCCGCATATCCTGCCGTAGCAGTGGATCATCCTGATAGTGCCGCCCTAATGGTATTGGCGCCATATTTGCGCAATGGTTATTTGCACAGTGCGATTCGTGAACAGGGCGGGGCATATGGGGGCGGCGCGGGTTACGATGCCAATGCCTGTGCTTTTAAATTCTTTAGTTATCGAGACCCGCATTGCACCGAAACCTTTGCGCATTTTATCAGCAGCGTTGAGTGGTTGCTCAGCACGCCGCAGCAACCTGAGCAGTTGGAGGAGGCCATTTTAGGCATTGTCTCTAGTATGGATAAACCCGGCTCTCCTGCAGGCGAGGCGGTAAAGTCTTGTTTTGCGGAGTTACACCAGCGCGGCGAAGCGTGGCAACAACAATTGCGCCAACGTATTCTTAATGTACGTTTGGAGGATTTACAACGGGTGGCAGTGGCTTATTTACAAGACAAGCCGTTTACTAAGGCAGTGTTGGCCCCTTTTGATAAAGAAGACGCACTGATCGCAATGGGCTTTAAGATTGAGAAAGTAGCCAGTTAGATGGTGTAGCAGGTTCGAGAGGCATCAGCTTTACTAGAGATTAGGTGGGTTTAGCGCTAAACCCACCTTTTTTAGGCTCTAAGTTTTGATGGCTTACGCTTTATTATTAATATCGGTTTAGAGCGCATAGCGCTCATTTGCTGTCTTTATACCAAATCTGTAAATTAAGATATCGAGTAAAACGAGTGCAAATGCTACAAATGGTAGGTTTAGCGAGTTTGAATGAATTTTAACGTGGGATAGGTTATTTTTCAAAAGGTATTATCTAGACACAACTGTTCAAAAACAGCCAACTCTTGGTCAATAAAGGTAGTAAGGTTACTAAGGTTAGGTAGGGTTTTATCACTGGCGACAATGCCAAAGTTGATTTGGTCGAGATAGCTAATCACGGTGATATTAAGTGCCTGCCCATCAAAAAGAACGGAAGCAGGGTATAAGGCAGTAAGTTTAGCACCATGCCAATACAGCGGCTCTTTTGGCCCCGGCACATTGGAGATAATCACGTTAAAGGCTTGCTTAGTAGGATAGGCATTGGTTAATAAATTAACTCCCTCCCAAGCATAAGCGACGGCGCTATAGTTGATAACCTCAGCTTGGCTCATGCGGCTAAACAGGCGTTTGCCGCGTTGCATGCTGGCGTGAATGCTTTGCAGGCGTTGTTTAGGGTTGGTCAAATGTGTACCAAGGTTGCATAGCACCAGCGAGGTTTGATTGCCAACCGCGCTATCATCTTGACGTAGTGAAATAGGCACAAAGGCGATTAACGGCTTGGAGGGCAGTTCATTTAACGCTAGTAGATAACGGCGTAGCGCCCCGGCACAAAGCGCAAGCATCATATCGTTGAGGCTCACGTGTAAAGTGGCAGCAATATCTTCTAACCGCCTTAAAGGATAAGAAACGGTAAGAAATTGCCGGCTTTCGGCAATGCGTTGATTGAGTATCGAGCTTGGCGCTTGGGTGGTTTTGACATAGTCGGGCTGTTGTCGTTGCGCCAAACTATTTTTTAGCTCGTAAGCAACGGGCTTTAGGGTGCTAATTTGCTCTTTAAGCAGTTGCCTCAAGGTGCGCTTGCGCGGCATGATAGCAGCGATATTTTCCGCTTTACGGCTCACCAGCGCCCAAAGTGGCAAATGCAGTACCTCAGTTGGGGATGTAGATAATGATTTTTGCACCAAGCGCATGGCCGCGACCCCATCAACGAGCGCATGGTGAATCTTAAAGTATAAGGCAAAGCGCATTGGCCCGCCCAAGCTTTCGGGTTCTACCCCCTCAATAATATGACATGCCCATAACGGTTGCGACTTATCAAGCGGTCGAGCGTGCTCGTTTGAAATATAGTCGAGAAGACTGCTTGAGTGGTTGGTTGTTGACAACTTGACATGGTGCAGGTGACGATGCACCGCAAAATTTGTGCTGGTTTTCCAGAAGGTATGCTTATGTAACACCTGGTTAAAAGGGAATGAAGGCGGGGTCGTACTGGCCTCAAGTTGCTGCACAAGCTTGGCAACAAAATCACGATTGGCACTGTCAGGTATCTCAAACAAAAACAGCCCACCAACGTGCATGGGCTGTTTGCGTTTTTCAAGTAACAATAGGAGCTGCTCGACGACGGACAATATACGCATAAATTTCCTGATGACTTATCCATAATTGATGTGGACATTGTATCTAATCGCGCTATTGTCTTGATAGCGTAACACCGTAAGCGAATGTTAAATCGCTTTTAGTCGCAATCTTTTAGTCACAACTGGCCTGTAGTCTAGCATAAACAGGGGGCAAGGGGCGTTATTGTCTAATACCTAAGGTACGCTCGTGACACATTTTTTCCAGATGCTGTAACTCGTCCTCTAACAACCCTAAAATATTTTGGGTTTTTGGTAGGGTTTTACTACAAGCTAAAATACCAAACTCGATACGGTCAAGATAGCTGGCTAAAGTAATGTTAAGCGCTTGACCGCTAAAGACGATAGACGCAGGGTAGAGGGCTCTTAATTCTGCACCATTCCAGTAAAGAGGTTTTTCTGACCCTGGGACATTTGAGATAATCAAATTAAACGCCTGTTTTTTGGGATACACATTGGTGATAAGATTGGTAAACTCCCAACTGTAGGCAACAAGGCTATAGTTGATGACTTGCAACTGTGTCATCCGCTTAAAGCGTGTTTTGCCCTCATTCATACTATGATGGATAGCTTTTAAACGGGCTAAAGGACTCTCTAGATGGGTGCCTAAATTACACAGAATAAAGGCAATTTGGTTGCCAGAATTACTGTCGTCCTTACGCATAGAGTAGGGTACCCACCCAATAAGGGGTTCTGATGGTAGCTCATCCAATGCCAGCAGATAACTACGCAGCGCCCCCGAGCAGACGGCCAACACCACATCGTTAATTGTCATCTGCAAATTGCTCGCGATATCTTTAAAACGCTTGATAGCAAAAGATTGGGCACTAAAACGTCTTGAGCTAGAAATACGTTGATTCAGGATGCTGGCTGGCGCTTGCGTGGTTGTTACAAAGTGGGGGTTTTTTTGTTGTCCAAGCGCTTTTAAAAGCTCCATACCGACTGGCTTTGCAGTGTTTAGTTGGTCTTTTATGATTTGGCGAATAGGGTTTTGAATCGCTATGACTTTATCCACTTGATGACGATGGCGCATCATCAGCGACCAAAGTGGTAGGGTGATGGTTTCATTGGGCGACTGTAATAAGGTTTTTTGGATGATGCGCATCGCGGCCACGCCATCGACCATGGAGTGGTGAATTTTAAAATATAGTGCAAAGCGTTTGGGGCGTCCTTCAGCTTCTGGCTCGATACCCTCAATAATATGGCACTCCCAAAGTGGGCTAGACCTATCTAATAGGCGGCTGTGCTCTTTTGAGATATAAGCCAGCAGCTCACGCACCCGCGCCGGTTTGGGCAGAGAAATATGATGCAGATGATGCTCAGCATCAAACGCTTTATCTTCTTTCCAGTAGGCAAGATTATGTAAAACCTGATTAAAGGGAAAGGCGGGTGGTACCGTAGAGCTTTGCATCTGCTGCACAAGGGTCAGTACAAAATCTTCATCCGCATCTTTTGGCAGCTCAAATAAAAACAAACCGCCAACATGCATAGGTTGCTTTCTCTTTTCTAAGAGCAAGAATAATAAGTCCGATATCGTTAGTAGACGCATAACAATCCTTTGTTAAGTCACGTGAAGGGAAACCGATTAGTATTATTAAAATAGACGTCTTCATAACTTGGCCAGGCTTTGATAACCATAATGATATGGGGAGTATCAAGGTATACAGGTTGTCATGGAGATACGCTGACTTTAAACATGGAATATGTATATAGTTGGGCATGGGTTAGAGACATAACAACGAGCAACAGTGCTGTTATTCACTATTGGAAGTAATGATTTAAGTATACTAAATAGTGTATAGCAATTATACAAATTTTATCCCTAAGCGCTATTATTTAATGATAAAAAATAACGCTTTTTGCCACTTTTATAAACGCTTGACAAGCGGGATGTTATTGAAAAAAATACCCCGTTTGCGGCGAGCTCGGCGTGGCCATTTTACGCATGGGCATACGCCCGGCAAGGTATGACGCACGGCCAGCGCGTATTGCCTGCTGCATCGCATACGCCATCAAAACTGGATTTTGCGCATAAGCAATGGCAGAGTTCATCAAAACCCCATCACAGCCGAGCTCCATGGCCATCGCCGCATCAGACGCCACGCCAACCCCAGCATCGACAATCACGGGGGTGTTGGTCGCTTTGGCATTGTCGATAATTAGGCTTAAGGTATGGCGATTGAGCAGACCCAAACCCGACCCAATCAAGCTGCCTAAGGGCATAATCGCCACGCAGCCCATAGCAGTGAGTTCTTTGGCAACGATGGGGTCATCTGAGGTATAAACCATCACCTCAAACCCATCGTCGATGAGCACTTGCGCCGCTTTTATTGTTTCCACCACATTGGGATACAACGTTTCGGTATCGCCGAGTACCTCAAGCTTGACTAAGTTATGGCCATCCAAAAGCTCCCGTGCCAATTGACAGGTACGAATGGCAGAGTCCGCTTCAAAACAGCCTGCTGTATTTGGCAGCAAGGTGTATTTCTCTGGCGATATCACCTCTAGCAGGTTTGGCTCATCTTTATTTTGGCCAATATTGGTACGGCGAATGGCCACGGTAACAATCTCGCTACCCGCCGCCATAACCGCCTGCTCGGTTTGCTGCAAGTCTTTGTATTTGCCGGTACCAATCAATAGCCTTGATGAAAATAGGCGACTGCCTACCTTGAAGGTGTCATTCTCCAATATATCACTCCTAAAAGTAGGATTTGCCAGCTTATCTGCTGTAGACGGGACGACGGCTGGCGCTTGCGGCGTAGGGCTAGTAAGGGGCGTGCTCATATCATTCACCTGCTGTAAAAAACTAAAAGTAAGAGTGATGGTTATTGGTCAAGTTAGATACGGTGTCTTAGATGATAGCTTAGAGGGACGATAGTTTAGAGGCTATTGTAGACCCTAGATTGACGCTTTATGTCTAAGCTAAGCTTAAGTTAGGCTAACAAAGAAGATATTATAGTATAGCAAGTTCGGCCTTAAATGATTAGTACGGACAAAATAAGCTCATGCTAACAGGCCGCCTAAAATCTATTAATGGGTTCACTATCTCGTTATTTCTCTTAATTTATCCTTTATTTTTGCCAGAAGACAATCTGCGCTGAATCCTCTATAATTAAAGCTAACATTAAGGGTAGATGATTACAGAACAATTTATATAATGTTTATATCACAAGGTATACCTATGAATTCGTCTCGACAACTGCTGCTAGGTGTTGGTGTTTTTTTTGGCGGCACGATTCTTCTTTATGCGATGTTGCAAATGGAGGGTTCTCCCCATACCAGTACAGACAAGCTGGCTGAAATACGCTCGCAAACTGCGCCTACTAGTACGCCTACGGACACTAGTAAACCGGTTAACTCAGGGATGTTAACGGCAGATATAGAGACGGAAACCCGTATCTTAGCCGAGAAACGTCGCGAACGCGAGTCACGAGTCACGGAGCTTGATAAACGGGCTAAGACTTTTTTGGAGGAGCAAGAACGTGCTGAGTTATTGGCGATGGAAAAAGCACGCCTAGAAAATCAGAAATATCGTAACAATGCTGCCGAGCCTATCGGCGATGAGCAGCTAACGACGGCTAATTCTCAAAGTGAACCCACTGCCCAAAGCAGTATCATTACCAAGCCGGTGGTGACGGCGCGAAACACTCAACCTGTCAATGCCGATAACGCTGCAGCGTCGCAACTTAAACTGCAGGAGACTAAGTTAGCGCAGCAAATCGCCAAACAAAACCAGCTTAAGACCGCTAAAACGACGGCTACTAATGCTACTAATGCTACTAAAAATAGTGAAACCAAAGTCAACAGCTCAGCTACCCCCACTGCTACGCCTAAACCGCAAACAGTACGCACCGAGTCACAAACTTACACGGTGCAGGCGGGCGATGGATTAATTAGGTTAGCTAGGCGTTACAATGTGCCGCTCGATAGCCTACTTAAAGCAAATGGGTTAACCCGAGATACCTCATTGGTCGTGGGCCAAAAGGTGATTATTCCTTCTAGCAAACAGGCAGAAAAACTGACGCTTGCGGCTAAAAATAGCAGTAATAGTCAAGTTAAGGCGCCAGTTAAAGCTGCAGAGACGAAGCCAACGCCGTCACCTTCGCCCAAAGCTGACGCTGCAAAAACAGGGCAAGAAGCGGCTAAAGCGTCAGCAACTCCAGGAGAGCATGATGTGGGACCGGGCGATGGGTTGATTAAACTGGCCCGTCAATATAATGTGCCCGTCACCGCTTTAGCTGCGGCCAACAATATTAGTACCAATGCTTCCTTGCATGTGGGTCAAACGTTAAAGATTCCGTCTCGTAGCCAAGTGGCAAGACTCGAGCGTGAAGCGGCGCAACAGCAAGCGGCGCAAGCGGCGAAACAGGAGGCGCAAACTCGCCTGATTGAGGCGCGGCGTAAAGCTAAAGCGGCAGATGCAGGGACGCAAGAGTCATTTGGGGTGCAAGTGGCACTGGCGGATAGTCAAGAAAAAGCGGACGCTGTGGTCAAACAGATGCAAGCGGCAGGATATAAGGCAACTACCAGCCAAACCAGCCGTGGGGTTAGAGTGATTGTGGGGCCAGAAAAGGGCAAAGAGGCCGCATTGGCCTTAAAAGATAAGCTCAATGCCGATTCTAAAGCCAATGTGGACGGCGCTTGGGTATTGGGATGGCGCTAGTTTAGGATGCCTAAAAAGCTTGCCTCATCCGAATGCCTTGCAGTATGGTTTTATTAACACGACACTAAATGTCGTGTTTTTTTTATGGCCCTATGGTGTGTTAGCCCCAAACCCGCCATAATAATCGGCAGTATCGTCCTAAGCCTGATGTCCTAAGCCTGATGTCCTAAGCCTAATGCCCTAAGCTTAATGATAAAAACGGTATAGTATAGTGGCGGCCAAGCTTGCTATAGCACGACTGTCGGTGCGGATTAGGCATGTTCATTCTTAGGTTGCGGTGACCAGTCCATGTTGGTTTTTTTAGAGAAAGTGAGCGTGTTGTGAGTGTCGTGGTCATAGGTGTTATTGCTGCAGTTGCCCTTATTGTCGTTGTCAGCATTATTGGGCAGCGGCACTATGAGGCAACCGAGCAAACTAAACCAGTTAAAGGCGATGAGCTGGCGATATGGCCTTTTGTGCCCATGCCAGTAATGACGGCTACTGAGGTGCTATTTTTTAAAAAATTGCAGCAGGCGATGCCAGAGTATTTGATTTTTGGCCAAGTGCAATTGTCCCGTATTATCGAGCCAAGCGATGAGGCTGAAAGTAAATCTTTTTGGTTCAATCGCATTTGTCGTCAAAGTGTCGATTATGTACTCATAGGTGCGGACCTACAAACCACTTTATTGGCTATCGAGCTGGACGATTGGACGCACAGCGGACGGTCTAGGCAAAAAGCCGATGCCAAAAAGGATAAAGCCTTGGCCAGTGCCGGCATTCCTATTGTCAGGTTTGATGCCGAGAAAATGCCCAGTGTCGCCGTTTTGCGCCATGATATTAGCGCTATTTTAAAAAAATATCCTCAAAGATAAACGCTGTGGGCCAATAACGCTACCCTGATAATCAATGTTGTTAAGCAGTAGGATAACCCCCACTTTGCAGCGCTTTTAATAGCGATTGCCACTGTGACGCTCGTCACACAAAGCGTAACTTTCGGCCGTTTTTTTAACCAAATACCCACAGGCAAGCAGCGTTTTTTGTTTACTATAGATGGGGTTAAATACAAGACTCGATACGCAGCTTGGAACATTATACGGCGCTAAAGAACGTCATATTTTTGTCGTCATGCGTTCGTTATAGTTTGTGACATAGTCTGTGCCATAGTTTGTGACATAGTTTGTGCCATAGTCTGTGTCCTTGTTTTACCAGTTATCGCACTGGGCATCTGACTCGTTATTTAACCTAGACGCTACCTCACTAACTTTTTTTAATACTTTAACAAAAGATTCAATACAATTTATCGTTGTGTCATAGAGTGACGTTAAACTAATACGCCGAGGCATTTCAATAACCCAGGAAGGATAATTCCATGAAAAACAATATTGACCATAGCGACCCAGCCTTAAACATGAATCCAAGCGTTGGTAACGGCGGCGAACCTCAGTTTCAAGCCGATGGCGATGTGCCTAATTTAACCACCCAGCAAGGTGTGGTGATATCGGACAATCAAAACTCGCTTAAAGCAGGCCCTCGTGGTCCTACGCTTTTAGAAGATTTTGTATTGCGTGAAAAAATCAACCATTTTGACCATGAGCGTATCCCTGAGCGTGTTGTGCATGCGCGTGGCTCGGCGGCACATGGTGTGTTTGAATTGACCGAATCATTGGCACAGTACACGACTGCTAAGATTTTAACCGAAGTGGGCAAGCAAACGCCATTGTTTACCCGTTTTTCGACAGTGGCAGGTAACAAAGGCTCAAAAGATACCCCACGCGATGTGCGCGGCTTTTCGGTGAAAATGTATACCGAAGAGGGCAATTGGGATTTGGTTGGCAATAACATGCCCATCTTCTTTATCCAAGATGCCATTAAATTTCCAGACTTAATCCATGCCGTTAAACCAGAGCCAGATCGCGGTTTCCCGCAAGCAGCGTCTGCTCATGATACTTTTTGGGATTTTGTGGGCTTAAGCCCAGAGACGTTTCATAACGTGATGTGGCTAATGAGTGACCGTGCTTTGCCACGTAGCTTTGGCATGATGGAAGGCTTTGGTATTCATAGTTACCGCTTGCTCGATAAAGATGGCAAAAGCACCTTTATGCGTTATCACTGGAAGCCGGTATTGGGCGTGCAATCGCTCACTTGGGATGAAGCAGTCAAAATAGGTGGTGCCGATCCCGATTTTAACCGCCGTGATTTGTTTGAAGCCATTAATATGGGCGATTTCCCAGAATGGGAATTTGGCGTACAGTTATTCACTGAAGAAGAAGCCAATGAATTCCCATTTGATCATTTAGATGCGACCAAATTGATTCCTGAAGAGTTAGTACCGGTTAAAATTGTGGGTAAAATGACCCTAAATCGTTATCCGGATAACTTTTTTGCCGAAACCGAGCAGGTGGCCTTCTGCCCATCTCATGTGCCACCGGGTATCGATTTTAGTAACGACCCGCTATTGCACGGCCGCCTGTTTAGCTACTTAGACACGCAGTTAACCCGTTTGGGTGGACCAAACTTTGCGCAAATTCCTATCAATGCGCCAAAATGTCCGTTTGCTAATAATCAGCAAGATGGTTATATGCAAATGGCAGTGCCTAAAACTCGAGTATTGTATGAGCCACAAAGCTTAGAGCCTACTAGACCACGTGCTAATTTTAAACAAGGCTTCAAATCTTTTGCCGAGCCGATGGATGATGGGGTTAAAGGCCGTATTCGTAGCGAAAGTTTTGCGGATCATTATAGCCAGCCACGTATGTTCTTCCGTAGTCAAACGCCAATCGAGCAGGCGCATATTGCCACTGCCTTTGCGTTTGAGTTAGGCAAAGTCGATACTGCTCATGTGCGTACTCGTATCTTGGGTCATTTAATCAATATCGATCCAGATTTGGCCGACCGCGTGGCAACAGCCTTAGGTATGGCGCTTCCTGAAGCCCCTACGCCATTAGCGCCCATCATCGATATGCCGCCGTCAAAAGCAGTTCAGACGATTGGTATTACGCCAAAATCGCTAAAAAGCCGGATGATTGGTATTTTAGTAGGCGATGGTTCAAGTAAGGCTGAGATTGAGAAGTTTGAAAATGCGGCTAAAGCGGCGGGTGCAAGGGTTAAAATTGTTGCGCCTTCTAAAGAGGCGGTATTGGATGATGGTACGCGCATTCAAGCAGATGAGCGTGTTGCTGGTGCGCCATCGGTATTGTTTGATGCGGTGGTGAGTATCATTATGCCGGATGTGGCGAAAAAGCTTGCCATGGACGGCAATACGTTAGACTGGTTTACCGATGCATTCAATCATTGCAAAGCGATTGCGTATTGCCCAGCGACCGATGAGTTTATCTTAAGTAAAGTGGCGGTTAAAAAGGATGATTTTGTCACGCCGATTAAAGAGTTGGATACCTTTATCGACAACGCCAAAACTCGTCTTTGGGAGCGTGAGCCTCAGGTACGTGATTTGGCTTAGTTCTTTAATGTTTAATACATGTCGAGTAGGGCTTAATCATTCAGATTAAGTTGTACTCTTAAAACAATATCAAGCCAGTCATAATTTTCTATGGCTGGTTTTTTTGTGCTTTAAATTCATCCTAGATTGAAAAAGTTCAAATGAGTCAATGACAATAGCCGGTACCTAGTATAATCAGTAACTCTAAATCCACCAGCCTAACGACACACACTATGCCAAATCAAACATTTCATAATCATAATCATAATAATGCTCAGGTCGAAGCAAATGGACGCACTTTCGCCATTGGGGATATCCACGGACATCATCAACAATTAGTAAACCTAATAGACGCCATAGCACCTAATGCGGATGACACCTTAATCTTTCTAGGCGATTATGTAGACAGAGGCCCCGACAGTAAAGCGGTGATTGATACAATCATCGCCCTACAAAGTGTCTGTGAGATTATTATGCTCAAAGGCAACCATGAGGTGATGATGGCGGAAGCCATGACAACTCAGCATCTTAAAAACAGGCAGAGTCTTGCCAGTGGCTGGTTGAAATACGGTGGTATTGAAACATTAGCCTCTTATGGCATGGAAACAAGTGCCTATTTAACCGAGCAACTGCTGTCAAACAAAGCGACGGATCACATCATCATACCCGATGCTGTTAAAGCGCATCTACATCTTATCGAAACGCTACCGTTATACTATATAACCGATACTCATATTTTTGTGCATGCCAGCCCTAAGCTAGATATAGACATTGACGCGCAAGATGAAGAGTGTTTGCTATGGCGCAGAACCAGTAAACGGAATGCCGAATTAAATTATGCTCATCACAGTGGCAAAACGATTATTTGCGGGCATACGGCCCAAGAAGACGGTATGCCTAAAAGGCTATCTAGCAAAAGTATTATTATTGATACGGGTTGTTATGATACAGGCCGGTTAACTGCGATTGAGGTTGCCAGTGAGCACTTTATTCAAGCCAATGTTGATTCTTATTGGCAATTTGAATAACAGAGCCTAATACACTCGGTAGGGGACATCACTGAACTTACCGAAAGTTAACATGATGATGACTGGTAGTAATCCGCACGCCTAATGTCTTACAGACCCTAATAATGGTAAAATGACGCCTTATACGCGTCTAATGACATCATATCACTAGGGAAATCATGAGCTTAACCGAAATTGTTGCAATAGAAGGCTATATCCAGACCACGTATCTTGCGGTCTATCCCCATAAGCTATTGTTATTAGATGGCGGCTGCCGCTGCGATGTCGAAAAAATATTAACCTATATTACCGATACGCTAAAACGCCCAGTCAGCGAGCTAAAAACGGTCATGGTAACACATATGCATCCGGATCATGCGGGCGGGGCGGCACTATTGAAACAGGAAACCGGCTGTCAAATTGTCACGGCTTCAACGAGCAAACCTTGGTATAAGGGTGTGAAGGGCAGAGCAAATCATATCAACGATTTAGCACTTACTTTTTATGTTGCTAGTCGTCAGGGTAAATCCATCACTAATATTTGGTATGACCCGATATTAAAGCCAGATATTGAGGTGGTAGATGGTAACAAAGTCCCCCATTTTGAGGATTGGACGGTGTTAGAGACGCCGGGGCATACGGATCGTGATTTGTCGTTATGGCACGAGCCTAGCAAACAGGTTTATACGGCAGATTTGATATTGAAAATTAGGAAAAAGTTTATTTCGCCTTATTTGATTACCTTGCCGTATTCATACCGAGACTCGTTAAAAAGGGTCAAAGCACTTGAGCCCGATACCATTCTATTGGCGCATGGCGAAAAGGCTAGCATTTGCGCTGAAGATTTTGATATCTTAATCGAGAAAACCCCAGATAAACCACGCCATATGACCTTAGTACAAGGCTTACATATGACCTTTCCTCAATTACAATTTGCTCGCAAACGAGTGGGTACGCCTTAATAAATTAGGTACGCCCTAATAAATAGTGATAAACAAAATTGCTAGACAAAGAAAAACCCCGACACCTAGTAAAGGTTATCGGGGTTTTGGGTATATGGTGGGCCGACCGCGACTCGAACGCGGGACCAATGGATTAAAAGTCCAGTGCTCTACCAACTGAGCTATCGGCCCTGAGAGACGTTAAAAAATCGTATACGATTTTAGTCTCGCAAGAGAGTTTTTCTTCAAGGAAAAATTCAGGAAGTACATAAAACTTGTCGTCATATTGACGACGCTATAACAAATATGGTGGGCCGACCGCGACTCGAACGCGGGACCAATGGATTAAAAGTCCAGTGCTCTACCAACTGAGCTATCGGCCCTGAGAGACGTTAAAAAATCGTATACGATTTTAGTCTCGCAAGTTAAAATCCCTTAGAGGGGATTTTATGGAAGCATATAAAAAAAGCACAGCTTTTTTAGCTTCGCAAGTTAAAATCACAGCAAGGATTTGCTGTAACCCTTAACGTGAGAGCACATTATACGCATCATAATGAATAATGCAACCAAAAATTCCTTTTTTATCAGACGTTAGGGTTTAAACGGTGTTTAACCAAACAAACTAGAGGGTCAGAACCCTACCTTCGAGTGATTCTCCCATCAGATGCCTGATAACAATCAATCTCGAGCTAGCGCATCTACTGGATTAAGCCGCGCCGCATTACGAGCCGGCAAGAAGCCAAATACCACGCCGATGAGTGTGGAGCAAACAAACGCCGCAATAATCGAAGTGGGGGAGTAAATCACCTTAAAGTTATCAGAGCCTATGCTATTGATGCCCTCACCAATCATAAACGCCATCAGCACCCCTAAGCCACCACCTAACACGCAAACCAACACCGCCTCAATTAAAAACTGTTGCATGATGTCGCTTTGGCGGGCACCTACTGCCATGCGTACGCCAATCTCATTGGTGCGTTCGGACACCGATACCAACATGATATTCATGACCCCAATACCACCGACCACGAGTGAGATAATAGCGATAGAGGAGATGAGCAGCGTCATCGTGGTGGTGGTGGACTCTATCGTTTGCCGAATCGAGTCTGAGTTTTGTATCCGAAAATCATCGGTACCGTGACGACTCATCATCAACTCAGAGATGGCAGATTCAGCAGCGCTTGACGAGATATCATCGTTAATGAGCGCCACAAAACGCTCGATATGCGCCGTACCCTGAATGCGCGACATCATGGTGGTATAGGGCATGTATAAAGTCGGGGTGTCGCTTGCGCGACTAAAAGTATTGTCATTGGGTTCAAGCACGCCAATCACCCGTCCCGGCACGCTACCAATGAGCATGACCTCGCCAATAGGGTTATCAATATCAGCAAAAAACGTCTCTTTGGCATCCTGATTAATGATGATATCTTGTACACGGCGCTCAATGCTTTGCGCCTCGAAGCCTTGACCCATTGCCAAGGTTTCGCCGGTGACGTGCAAATAGTCTTTGCCCACGCCGCTAATGCTCGACGCCTCCTCTATATTGCGGTACCGCACACTGGCATTGGTATCCAGCTGCGGGCTGACGCTAATGATGTAGGGCTGGGCGGCTACGGCATCGGCATCCTCTGGGGTTAAACTATCATCGTTATAGCGGCGTCTCGGGTCGCCATACGGGTAGCCGTCGATAACGGTGATGGTGTTGGTGCCAAGGGCGCTGATATTGGCTAAAATTTGCTGCTGCGAGCCTTGCCCAAGCCCCACAATCGACACCACCGAGGCGATACCGATAATAATACCGAGCATGGTGAGCAAGGTGCGCATTTTGTGCGCCCGCATCGCCAAAATTGACATCTTAAAGGCTTCGACCAAACGGTCAAAAAAAGAGCCAAGCGCACTTTTTTTCGAAAATGAATCATGGTTATTTAGATCTAAATCCTTATTGGAATCCTTATTGATAACCGTTGTCGACTGATTTGTCTCGTTTTGATAGTCGGCAATCACTCTGCCATCTTTTAGCTCAATCACCCGCTGTGCTTGCTTAGCGATGCTGGCATCATGGGTAACCATAATCACGGTATGGCCTTGGCGGTTGAGGTCTTGTAAAATGTGCATGACATCGTCGCCAGATTTGCTGTCGAGTGCCCCGGTAGGCTCATCTGCAAGGATGATATCGCCGCCATTCATCAAGGCACGGGCTATTGACACCCGCTGCTGCTGACCTCCTGAAAGCTGGTTGGGTCGGTTGTCGGCTTTATCGCCCAAGCCTAAATCACGCAACAGTTTGTCGGCACGTTGGTTGCGCACCGCATTGGTCATACCCGCATAAACAGCAGGAACGGCAACATTGTCTCGGGCGCTAATGTCGCCCAGCAAATGGTAGCGCTGGAAGATAAAACCAAAATGCTCACGGCGCAGCTTGGCCAATTCGTCCGCTGCGAGCTGTTTAACAGAGGTACCAAAAATCAGGTATTCGCCGCTACTGGCTTGGTCTAAACAACCAAGAATGTTCATTAGCGTCGATTTGCCGGAGCCCGATTGCCCAATAATGGCAACCATCTCCCCTTGATAGATGGTCAGGTTGATGTCGTGCAGCACTTGAATGGTTTGCTCGCCCGCCGCAAAAACACGGTTGATGCCCGTTATTTGGATGATAGGGGCAGAAGACGTTGCTATTGGATTGTCGTTGGACGACTGCGGTATTGGCATAGTGAATCTTCAGTTGGTGATGTGGCAGCATGTTGGGTCTTATTTCGCAACCTACCCTAATATATGGCCTACAGTGTATTTTGATAGGTTAGTGATAACCAGTTGCCATACTATCTACTTGTACGTAAGTCCTATATCTAAAGCCTCGGTGGTCGACCGCTTCCGCCTTGCTTTGACTCGCCCGAATCTTCACTAATAATCACGGTGTCGCCTGCCGCAATGCCCTCTAAAATCTGCGCATTGACTCGATTATCAATGCCTACTTTGACAGAGCGATTATCCACCGTACCATCGCTGTTTAAAACACGCACATAGGTGCCATTAGGAATAGGTTTAGCGGCAGTAGCTTTAGGGATAGGCTTTAAGTCTTTTGTAGCATCCGTACCACCACTATTTGCTCCCGCTCCCAACATAGTCGACCCTTTTTTAACGGCGGCCGACGGCACCAATAACACATTTTTGGCCTGATTCATCACAATAAACACTTGCGCGGTCATATCAATACGAAACTGCTGCTCTGGATTGGGCACTTCGACATAACCCACATAATAAATTGCCGAATCGGTGGAGCTGGTGTTGCTAATTTGTTCGGGGGCAGGCTCGATAGCGGTTAATACCCCCGTGTATTTTTCATCCGGATTACCAATCATATTAAAGTAGACGGGCATACCCGCTTTGACATTAATAACATCGGCCTCGGATATTTGGGCATTGATGCGTACCGTGGATAAGTCCGCCAGCGTCACAATAGTTGGGGCTGATTGATTGGCATTGACCGTTGTACCCTGCTCGGTCACTACCGATACCACCGTGCCAGCAATGGGCGCTCGAATGGTGGTATAGCCCAAATCGGTATTGGCCGTATCCAGATTCGTTTGCGCTTTTTGTAGGTCGGCTTGATTGCTGACGATAGTTGCCTGCGCCGACATCATACCCGCCTGCGCCGTTTTTATCGCAGCTTTGGCATTGGTCACACTGGCGGCTACTGTGGCGACTTTGGTTTGCGCCACGTCCAGCTCCTGCTGGCTGATGGCTTGCATCGCCACTAAAGGTTGCAAGCGTGCCAAATCTGCTTGGGCTTGTTTCAGCTCGGCTTGACGGCTGGCTAGGTCGGCATAGGCACTCTCTAGGCTGGCTTGACGGCTCAAATAGTCCGCTTTGGCGCTTTGCAAACCCGCTTTGCCTTGCTGCAACGTCGCTTGTTGATTGGACAAATTGTTTTTTTGCGACACTTGGTCGATTTGGGCAATTAAATCGCCCTGCTTGACCACCGCCCCCACATCGACAAACAACTTGGTCACCTCACCTGACACCTGCGCCCCAACCTCCACTGTATTGATGGCTTTTACCTTGCCTGATGCCATCACGTTATTTTCGATATCGCCAAGAGAAGCCACTGCAGTAATGTAATTCGGCGGCTTGTCGCTAGGTTTAAATTTGTTATATAGCCACCAGCCTAACGCCGCTATCACGAGCGCAATAACGGCCCATTTAAGCCATTTTTTACGGTGTTTTTTAGAGGTTGGTGTGGTCATTGGTATTGTCCAAATAGCTTTGATAACGTTGATAGCATTGATAGCATTGATAGCATTAAGAATATTAAGAATATTGAGAGCTTTAATAAACAGGATAGTTTGAATTTATGCAAACAAGCGCAGCCCTGCCACTCGCAAAGCCGCTTGTAAAATAAGCTCCCAAGCAGGTTGGCGGATAACCCCTTTCACCGCTTTGTCGCACTCATAAATAATATCAGGCCAATCGTGGATACTTTGTAGGGATTGCCGCCAACATGCCGCTTGATACACCGCTTGCTTGCTCGACCAAATTCCCAAACTTTGCGCATCTTGGCCGTCCATGAGCTGCATAATCAGCCGCATATCTTTACTTAACGCCCAAAGCACCAGCGGCATCGGCTCGTTGGTTGAGCGTAACTGCTCAATAATCCGAACCACTTTGGCGGCGTCTCCTGCCAGCATCGCATCGGACAAATCAAACACACTATATTGCGCTGCACTGACCAAAGCCTGTTGCAAAGCCTCTACGTCAACACTCACAGGGGTAAGTTGTGTCGGTTTGGTTGGCTCGGCTGGTAGGGTCGGCGTGGTTGATGTTGCTGCCCCTGACCCAGATGCAATGCTTGTCACCTCCGCTTGTGTATACAAGCTAGGGGTCAACAGATAAGACAATCGCCACAACGCTTGATAGGCGCTCAGCAGATGATGCTCGGTTTGCAGCATCAAAAATTGCCATGCCTCAGCGGTTAACGCAAGCCCAAAACGGCGGGCATGAATCGTCAGCAATTGCTGGCGCTGATTTTCGTTATAGAGGTTGCAGTCAATCACTTGACCATACTTGGCAAACGGGGTGTACCACTTACTGGTTTGCGCGCGTTTATCCACCTTGGCGGTTAGCCACAACACACAGTTTTGATTGTCGCCGCTGACGTTGACGTCCATAGCAAAGCGCTCAAGCTCGGTTTGCACGTATTTATCGGGTTTATGATTGCCGGTTATAATCACCGCTGTGGCCTCATTAAACAGCGACAAACTATTGAGCTCGCCCAACACGTCATGCCATGATTTGACCGATACCAGATCTACCCGCTGGATGGCTAAATGCTGCGCCCGCCATTGGATACGCATCGCATCGATGAGCCATTGATGCAGCAATGGTTCATCGCCATGCGCCAACCACAACCCGTTTAGGCTTAAACCAGGGTGAGCGGTGGCCTCGGTTTGCATCAATTTAGGATAGTAGTTTAAAAAAGTATCTTGCATAGTGTAAGCAGGCGTTGATTAGTGATAGGACATTGGCTGCAGTCATAAGTGAGTGAGCAACAATCGCAGCAAGCTAGGTAAAAAATTAGGTCAAAAAGGCTAAAAATCGGCATCAGGTGACACTCTTGGCAAACTCAGTGCCACATATTGATCCGTAATACGCTGTGCCAAACTCTCATACAGCCAATCCCGCACTTGCTCGCCTTGTTGATCCTCTACACTCACCGAGGCCTCGTTAAACTGGTAGCTTTTTTCAACCTGAATAGGGTTGGTCACCCGAATAGGGTTGCCGGTTTTGCCATCGCTATTGCGTAAGGTTTGATAGGTCACATCTGCGGTTAATACCAAGCGCACCTCGGTCAATACGCCCACCAATTCATACCGCTTAAAACGTACATTATCGATTTGGATAGCGGCAGTATATAGGTCGCTCGATAGGTTAATCTGTCGCCCTATATCGTCGACCACCTTGACGCCCACGGCATTGAGCTTAGTTCGCAAGGGCTGCTTTAACGGAAAACTGGTTGCATCTTCGTCAAGTCTTAATACCGTGCTGCCCACTGCATACGTCATGGGAGTGTCAAGACCACGCAAATGAAAGCCGCAGCCGCTAAGTAGCATTGGCGGCGTTATCCCTATTGCTAAGCATAAAACAACCGCTTTGGTGTTTTGCCTGGCGTTTTGCCTGCCGTTTCGCATCGCCCCTTTAAGCCTAGCATGTTTAACCATCTATCCCACCACCACAATGTTCACCAGTTTATTTGGCACCACAATCTCTTTTTTAATCGCACCGGTTAAAAACTTCGCCACACTGTCAATCGCTTTGGCTTGCGCTTTTAGGCTCTCGGCATCGCTATCGGGGGGAACGTCCATCTTACCCCGCACCTTACCATTCACTTGTACCACCATCGTAATGGTATCTAGCTGCAAAGCGGCGTCATCTAAGACAGGGTAGGTCAGTGTCAACGTGTCAATGCCCAACTGTTCGAGCAGTTGCTCACAGATGTGCGGCGCATAGGTGGATAGCAAGGTGAGTAACGTCACCAAGGCTTCATGCTGTACCGCTATTGTTGATGGCGTATTGTCTGTAATGCCAGCCATATAACTACCCAGCTCGTTGCCCAGCTCCATGAGGCTTGATACCGGGGTATTGAGCGATAAGCGCGTGCCTAAATCGTGGTCAATTTTGGCAATGGTTTCGTGGGTTTTGCGGCGTAAGTTTTTGGCGGCCTTGTCCAGTTTGCTGCTGTCTATGTTAACTGAAGTTGCAACGTCCTGATTGTTCATAGATTGTAAATGGTCTTGCGTTTGCCGCCAGACTTTTTTCAAAAAGTTGTAGGGCCCTTTTAGCGAGTCATCCGACCACTCTAAGGTTTGATCCGCAGGCGCAGCAAATAGCGTATACAAACGCACTGTATCCGCGCCATATTGGTCAATGGTCTGTTGTGGGTCAACGCCGTTATTTTTGGACTTCGACATTTTCTCTATTTTGCCAATTGTCACCGGTAACCCGTCTGCTTTTAAAACGGCAGCAATCGGCTGACCGCGCTCATCAAGGTTAATAGTGACCTCTTCGGCAAAATAATAGGTTTTACTGCCATCGTCATTATCACGGTATAAGGTACCCGCCAATACCATGCCTTGGGTCAATAGGTTTTTAAAGGGTTCATCGCCCGATACCAAGCCCTCATCGCGCATCAATTTGTGATAAAAACGGGCGTAAAGCAGATGCATTACCGCATGCTCGACACCGCCCACATATTGGTCAACCGGCAACCATCTATCGGCGGCAGTTTTATCGACCATGTGACTGGCGTCATTAGGGCTGACAAAGCGGGCATAATACCAGCTCGATTCCATAAAGGTATCAAAGGTATCGGTTTCACGCTCGGCGGGGCCACCACATTTGGGACAAGTGGTATTGACAAATTCGGGGATATTTTTAAGCGGATTGCCGCGCCCATCTGGCACCACATCGGTGGGCAACTTGATGGGCAAATCTTCCTCGGCAACCGGCACATTGCCGCAATACTCGCAGTTAATCATCGGAATAGGGCAGCCCCAATAGCGCTGGCGCGATACGCCCCAATCACGCAAACGATATTGAATCTTACGGGTGGCTAACTCTTGCGCCTCTAGTTTGGCCAACATCGCCGCAAAAGCGGCATCAAAATCAAGCCCATCAAACTCACCTGAATTGACCAAAGTGCCTCGCTCGCTATAAGCTCCCTCATGGCCATCGGGGGTGGCGATAACCCTTTTAATCGGCAAGTTGTATTTACTGGCAAATTCAAAGTCCCGCTCATCATGGGCAGGCACCGCCATGACGGCACCCGAGCCATAGCTCATCAATACATAGTTGGCGACCCAAACCGGCACTTCTGCACCTGTTAGCGGATGGGTCACGGTTAAGCCGGTGTCCATCCCGATTTTGTCGGCTTTGGCAAGGTCGGCCTCGGCCACTGACCCCTGTTTGCATTGCTCACAAAATGCGGCAATGTCGGGGTTCTGTTCACTCGCCAATTTCGCCAAACGGTGCTCGGCGGCTACTGCCACATAAGTGACGCCCATCAAGGTATCGGGGCGGGTGGTAAACACATCCAACGTGCTGATATCGTCGCTATTTTTATACGGAAAATGTACCTCCATGCCTTGCGAGCGGCCAATCCAATTGCGCTGCATGGTAATCACGTCGCTGGGCCATTGTCCCTCAAGCTTGTCCAAATCGTCCAATAATTCGTCGGCATAATCGGTAATTTTAAAGTAATACATGGGGATGTCCCGTTTTTCAACAGGGGCACCACTGCGCCACCCTTTGCCGTCCACCACCTGTTCATTGGCAAGCACCGTATTGTCAACGGGGTCCCAATTTACGGTGGCTAGCTTTTTATACACCAAACCTTTTTTGTACAGTTGCAAAAAAAACCATTGCTCCCAGCGGTAATATTCTGGCGTACAGGTGGCAAATTCACGCGACCAATCAATCGACAGTCCTAGTCTTTTTAATTGACCCCGCATGTTGTCGATATTGGCAAACGTCCATTCGGCAGGCGGGGTTTGGTTGGCAATGGCGGCATTTTCGGCAGGCAGGCCAAAGGCGTCCCATCCCATTGGCTGCATGACCTCAAAGCCTTTTAGGCGATAGTAGCGGCTTAACACATCAGGAATAGTATAGTTGCGCACATGCCCCATGTGCAGCTTGCCGCTAGGGTAGGGGAACATCGAGAGAATATAGCGAGAGGGTTTTGCCGATTTGGCATTGCTGACTTCAAAACGCTTGTCTGCTGCCCACTTGGCTTGTTGCGCCGCCTCACAGGCTTTGGGGTTGTAATGGTTGGGGTTATTTAGGATAGAAGAATCGGTTGGCTCAGGTCGGTCAGCGTTGCTCATAATCAATAGGCTCAAGTTAAAAAAATTTGGTAATATTGGGTACTAAGAGTACGGATGGATAGGCAAAAAATTTTGGGGGTTTAGCGGTAAGGATAGCGTAAATTGGCTAAAATTGCGATGCAATGGCGTATATTAGATGTTGCTTTAGCCATTAACCTTTAGCCTTTAGTGTTTCTACCATTTTTAGCCTTGACGTATTTGACGTATAAGACGCATTAACTATTGCTTAGGGTTCAAAAAACCGCTACGTTAGACGATATCGTCTACATTCTATATACAGGATTACTGGATTACAGGATAAAAAAGGATAAAACAATGACTGTCACCATTTACGGTATCAAAGCATGCAGCACGATGAAAAAAGCATTGAATAAGCTCGATGCGCTAGAAGTTGCCTATGAGTTTCACGATTATAAACAGCAAGGCATTGATAAAATGCCGCTACAACGTTGGGTTGATACACTTGGCATAGATAAGGTGCTCAATAAACGAGGCACGACATGGCGCAAGCTCACCGATGAGCAAAAACAAGCAGCTGATGACAGTGTGGATAGTGCTATTGACTTGCTGCTTGAGCATACCAGCATGATAAAACGGCCGATTGTTGAAGGGATTATTAATGATAAACACATCTTGCTATGCGGCTTTGATGAAGCAGAGTTTGAAGCCGTATTTATTTGAAGCCGTGTTGAATAGCGGCGATGTTAATAAAGCAGCGGTGAATCACGCACGTAGGGTGCCGCCCAGCGCACATACCATGAATCATGAACCTTCACGATTTTAAAGGCACAGAACTAAATATAGAGACTAAGTATAAGGCGTGCGCAGCGCAGGATAAAAAACCCCCACCACAAACCATATTAAACTTGCCAGCCAAATAAGCAAAACGTAGAGTCTAATTTGTTCGGCGTTCCAATCGAGGGCAAACCAATCTATCAAAAAAAAGACTTCCAGCCCTCTACCCATTTAGCGCCGCCGCCAGCAATTATCCACCAGCTATAGGCGCTATCCAACGCAAATAAAAGACACCACGTCCATAACGCCATTGCTTGCTCCTCAGAAGTGTTTAGCTATACACAGTCTGTTGCGCATAGCAGCCTGTGTTTATTATCGCGGCTCGCCATCTCGGCTAATTAAGGTGCCCACACCCTCTTTGGTAAAGATTTCTAGCAAGGTGGCGTTTGGTACGCGCCCATCCACAATAACTGCACTTTTAACGCCACCACGCACCGCATCAAGCGCACATTGAATCTTGGGAATCATACCGCCCGATATGGTGCCATCCTCGATTAAGCCATCCACCTTTTTTGGGGTTAAGCCTGTGACTACCTCACCTTCTTTATTGAGCACGCCCTTAATATTGGTGAGCAGCATCAACTTTTCGGCTTGTAAAAACTCGGCGACTTTGCCGGCAACCAAATCGGCATTGATGTTATAGCTATTGCCCTCACTGTCGATACCTAAAGGCGCAATGACCGGAATAAAATCTGAATTAATCAGCATCATCAAAACACTTTTATCAATACTTTCTACTTCGCCCACATAGCCGAGGTCAATATCGGTCACGTTGCCATCAGCATCGGTTTTGCTCATGAGCAATTTTTTGGCGCGAATAAGGTTGGCGTCTTTTCCGGTCAAGCCAATCGCCCGGCCGCCGTGTTTGTTGATTAGGCTAACGATAGATTTATTGACACTACCGCCAATGACCATTTCTACCACATCCATGGTGGCCTTGTCGGTAACTCGCATCCCATCAATACGATTGGATTGCCGCCCTAATTCTTTAAGTAGGTTATCTACTTGTGGGCCGCCGCCATGCACCACAACCGGATGAATACCAACGGTTTTTAGCAGCACGATGTCGCGCGCAAATGAGCTTTCAAGCTCAGGGTCGGTCATGGCATTGCCGCCATATTTCACCACGATGATTTTATCTTCAAAGCGTTGCAGGTAAGGTAGGGCGGTGGTGAGAACTTGGGCAGTGGTTTGGGCTTCAATTAGGTCAAGTGACATGGCGCTCTCTTTATTATAAAAGGGGAAATGAAAGGCAGCTAGGCCGGTTAGCGGCTGTTAGCGATTTGCTACGCCAACGTTATGCTGATATTTTTGCACAATTTGATAAAATATGGTTGTGTTTCTTGTAAATGCAGCAGCGTCTATCTTAACGCTTAAGCAGTGTATAAAAATCAGGGTATATGAGCAGCGACGGTGCGAGGCGTTTAGGTACGGCCAGAATGGCCAAAACCACCCTCGCCACGGCCACTAAACTCACTAAACTTGACCACAATTTCAAATTCCGGGCGTACGATAGGCAGCACCACATATTGTGCCATGCGCTCTGCCGGCTGCAATATAAAGTCGATATCGCTACGGTTCCAAACACTGACCATCAGCTCGCCTTGATAGTCGGCGTCAATCAACCCTACTAAATTGCCCAGCACAATGCCGTGTTTGTGCCCCAATCCTGAACGCGGCAAAATGATACCGGCATAGTTGGGGTCGGCAATATAAATCGATAAACCCGTGCCGATTAGATGCGTCTCACCTGCTTTTATCGCCAGTGGCGCATCTATACAGGCGCGTAAATCAATGCCGGCTGAGCCCTCAGTTGCCCGAGTTGGTAAGGGGAAGTCAGGATGGCTGCCGATTTTTGGGTTTAATATTTTTACTTGAACAGCGTTCATAAGTCTTCCAGTCGGGTTGATATACTTTAAGGGTTATCCCACTCTTATAGTAAAACCTGAATTAAAACAGCATTTTTGTTTGGGTGCGCCTAGCGCACCAATCACCATTGTGAATACACAGGTGCGCGGGGCGCACCCTACAAATATTACCTTAACCGATAGCCACCTGATAGCAACTAGGCCTACAATATCAATAAACTCGCCAAGCCCAAAAATGACATAAAGCCCACAATGTCCGTCACGGTGGTTAAAATAACCGAGGCCGATAGCGCAGGGTCGATGTTCATGTTTTTTAAAATAAGCGGCACACTGATGCCAGACACGTTGGCAACGGTCATGTTAATGGCAATGGCACTACCAATGACCATACTGATGCGCATATCATTAAACCAAAGCTGGGCAATAATCGCCATGATAAACGCCCAAATAACCCCGTTAATGGCGCCCACCCACAGCTCTTTATTGAGTAGCCATAGCCGGTTTGAGCCTCCAATTTGCCCCATCGCCATGCCTCGAATCACTACGGTGAGGGTTTGGCTGCCGGCAATGCCGCCCATGCTTGCGACCACAGGCATCAAGACTGCCAAGGCCACCACTTGCTCTAATACTGCCTCAAACTGGCCAATAACGGCGGCTGCCAACAGGGCAGTTAGTAGATTAATGCCCAGCCAGATGCTACGGCTTTTAGCACTGGTAATAATGGGCGCAAACAAATCCTCATCGTCGCTAACCCCAGCTAAATGCTTCATGGTACTATCAACGTCATCTTGGATAATCTCCATGATGTCCTCAACGTTGAGCTGGCCAACCAGTTCACCATGGCTGTTGATGATTGGGGCATAGCGGATATCTTCAGAGCGAAAGATAGACGCCGCTTCTTGAATATCCATACGGTCATTGATAGTCACTGCCGAGTCAATCAGTGTCGATACCAGTGTCTCTTGCGGGTGTTTGACCAAATCGACCAAACTTAATAGTCCCAAAAGATGTTGTCTGCTGTCAACCACCAACAGCTCTTGGCTTTGGTCATCTAGGATATTCTTATCCAAGCGCAACCATTGCTGCACCTGGGCTAAGGTCAAGCTATCTTGTATTTGGATGATATCAGGGTCCATATAACTGCCTACTTCCCAGTCCTCATAGGTATCCAGATGGGTAACTTGCAGGCGCAGCGCTTCATCCAGCGTTGCCATCACATCGGCACGGACGGTATCGCTAACAGTATCTAAAATCTCCGATAACTCTTGGGCATCTAGGTCTTGCGCAAAAAAAGATATCTCAGATGAGGATATAGTGTCCATAATCGGCTGGCGGATATCTTCTTCTAGCTCGGCCAACACCTCGCCTTTCACATCTTGCGGCACTTGTTCCCAAATTAATTGGCGATTATAGCCAGGAAACGACTCCAGCAAGTTAGCAATCTCATATTTTGATTGCTCTGCTAAAAACTCTGCCATTGCTGGCCAGTCGCTATCTGCGACCAGCGACTGCATATAAATCAATTTGTCTTCGGCTTTATCATACCCTTCAGGCGATAAGTCAGGCTCTCTTTGCAAGTGGTCTGTCTGTGCCATAGTAGCCTCTAACGTATGGGGTTATGGGTGTTTGTTAAACTTTAGGTCTGCAAATTCAGCATCTAGCGCTTACTTTTACCGCTTACTTTTTAACAGCGCTTTAATATTGGCCATATATTCCTCAGCCACCACCTTGGGGTCTCGCTCTACCCTTTTCTTTTTAGTGTTGGCCGGCCAATCCAAATGCGCCTCTGGCATCTCATCCAAAAAACGGCTTTGGGTGGTGGTGCGCATCTCACCACCGCCCCGACGCTGCGCCGCTAGGGTCATGATAAGCTCACGCCGAGCCCGAGTTATGCCCACATACATTAAGCGCCGCTCCTCCTCAACCGTCTCGCTAATAATAGAGTTGCGATGCGGCAGCATTTCCTCCTCAAGCCCCATAATATAGACAAAATCAAATTCCAAGCCTTTGGCGGCGTGCAGGGTCATCAAATTTACCTTGTTGGTATCGTCCTCCTCTTGCTGCTGCTCTAGCATATCAAGCAGTACCAGTTTGCGAATCACCGCATCAATGGTTTTATCATCGTCATCCTCTGCCTTATTGATTAGCGATTGAATACTGGTGTACAGCACATCAATGTTATCCATACGGTTTTTTTCTTGTTGCGGGGTTTTACTGTCCTCACGGATATAATCGATATAGCCCGTCTCGTCTATCATCTGTCGCACCAACGGCACTGGGTCGGGGTGTTGGTCGAGCTCACGGGTATAGTGCGCAATAAACTCGCCAAATTCTTTGAGGGTGCTATACGCCTTACGGGGCAACACATGGCCAAGTCCGCCATGCGTACAGGCGGCCAATAACGAGACACTGTGTTCCTGCGAAAATAGCCCCAGTTTTTCAAGCGTGGCTGGCCCTAGACCCCGTTTGGGCGTATTAACAATTCGCAAAAAGGCACTGTCATCCTCTGGGTTTAAAATTAGGCGCAAATAGCCCATCACATCCTTGATTTCACTACGGGCAAAAAACGATTGACCGCCCGATAGCTTGTAGGGTACTTGTAGTTGGCGCAATTGTGCCTCTAACATACGCGCCTGAAAATTGCTGCGATACAGTACCGCATACTGTTCCCACTGGTTACCAAAGCGCAGTTTGTGGGTCACCACCTCTTTGGCCACTCGCTCAGCTTCGTCGTCATCGTTGCGGCAATGAATAATGCGAATTTTTTCCCCCTCGCCTTTATCCGACCACAGGGCTTTTTCAAATAAATGCTCATTATTGGCAATCACTGCGTTAGCCGTGCTTAAAATACGTGTGGTCGAACGATAGTTTTGCTCGAGCTTCACCACTTTAAGTTTAGGATAGTCCTCTTTGAGCAGCGCCATATTTTCAGGTTTAGCGCCGCGCCACGCATAAATAGATTGGTCATCATCGCCCACCACCGTAAACTTGCCCTCAAGGCCCACCAACAATTTAATCAGCTCATATTGGGCGGTGTTGGTGTCTTGATACTCATCCACCAACAAATAGCGCACCCGATTTTGCCATTTATCGCGCACTTGGGTGTTGCTCTTTAAAATCTTCGCAGGTAGCACAATCAAATCATCAAAATCGACCGCATTATACGCGCGCAAATTGCGCTCATAGAGGGCATATAAAGTGGCAAACATCATATCTTCTGGGTCTTCTAAGGTTTCCATCGCCTTATCAGGCTCAATCAAATCGTTTTTCCAGTCAGAGATAAACTTCATCGCTTTGCCGACCAACTCTCGAGACTCTGCCCCCGATAGGTTATCGCGCACCATCAGCTCCATCAGTAACCGTTTGCTGTCGTCGGCGTCCATAATTGAGAAGTTGCCTTTTAAAGGCGTGTGTAGCAGCTCATAGCGCAAAAACTGCAAGCCAAATTGGTGAAACGTCGACACCGTCAGGCCACGAGTCTGCTCTTTGGGCATCAGCTTACTAACTCTTGCTTTCATCTCGCGTGCCGCCTTGTTGGTAAAGGTCATGGCAGTAATACGCTCGGCAGGCACGTTGCATTGCTCGATAAGGTAGGCGATTTTACGGGTAATTACCGAGGTTTTGCCCGAGCCTGCCCCTGCCAAAACGAGTAGGGGGCCGGTCACATAGGTCATGGCCTCTTGTTGCTTGGGATTGAGCTTACTCATAGCGTACCTTTTTAGCATTTGGATTTAGCATTGGGGTTTAAACAATAGGGTTTGGGTAATAGAGTATAGAACACAGGCGCTAAACAAAGCGTTGCGAGAATGAGGGGTCATCAAGCATAACCGGGCATAACTGGGCATAACTGGGCATAGTCTGATGCAGGATGTTTTTAGTAACAACGATGTTTTTAGTGACAACAGGGCTAACGCCCGCATCAGCCAATATTATAGAGGGTAGGCACAAAATCACAACCTATTTGTATTAAGCTTGAAAATGGTTGGCTACTCTTGCTGTGAGCGTCTGCTGTGTGCGTCGCCAGATGTAACTGCTTAAAAATGTTGTTTTAAAATATTGCTATTGTACCCTTACAATGATAGAGCAGTTTTTTGATGGCATAGGGCGTAGACAGCAACACCGTAGCGCAGGCAAAAGCTAGCCAATACAAAACCTTGCTAGCCACCCTGCAATAAGGTGATTTTGACCAGCTTGATGCGCGTCATGTTAACTGGCATGGCAGATGCTTAATAGTACTATAGCTTATGTAGCTGGCGCGCTGCCTCAAGTGCAAAATAGGTCAAAATACCATCTGCGCCTGCCCGTCTAAAGCCAATCAGCGATTCTAAAATCACCGCATCGGTAAGCCAGCCGTTTTCAATGGCGGCCATGTGCATGGCATATTCGCCAGACACCTGATACACAAAAGTAGGCACGCCAAAGGTGTCTTTCACCTCACGAATCAAATCCATATACGGCTGACCCGGTTTAATCATCACCATATCAGCCCCCTCATTGATGTCCATTGCCACCTCGTGCAACGCTTCGGCACGGTTGCCAAAGTCCATCTGATACTGCTTTTTATGCCCACCTTTTAGGGTGTTAGCACTGCCCACCGCATCTCGAAACGGGCCGTAGTAGGCCGAGGCATATTTGGCAGAATAGGCCATGATGCTGGTATTGACAAAGCCCTCTACCTCAAAAGCCTCACGTATCGCCAAAATACGCCCATCCATCATGTCACTGGGCGAGATAATATCGGCGCCTGCTTTGGCGTGAGCAAGCGCTTGCTTGACCAAAATATCGACAGTGGCATCATTGGCCACATAGCCGCTATCATCGAGCACGCCGTCTTGACCATGCGAAGTGTAAGGGTCTAAGGCCACATCAGTCATGACCACCATATCTGGCACAGCAGCTTTTAATGCTTGTACGGCTCGGCACGTCAAACTATTGGGGTCAAAAGCGGCACGCCCGTCTGCTGTCTTCAGACTGGCATCAATCACCGGAAAAATATCCACCGTGGTGACGCCCTCGCTCAATAACTGTTTGGTGTATACCACCAATAAATCGATGGACAGACGCTCTACCCCCGGCATACTGGCGATGGCCTGCCGCTGGTTATCGCCCTCGAGCACAAAAACGGGCGCAATGAGATGTTTTGGATGCAATTCGACCTCGCGTATCATGGCGCGCACATTGTCATTGACCCGTAGGCGGCGCAGACGGGTGTGCGGATAGGTGCGGTTAAAAGTATAGCTCATAAGATAGCCTATTTATGGTGGGTTGTTGGTCAATAGGGGTTGGTGGTTCTCAATCTTGCCTGTTGGCATCCTTATCATATGGCGTCTAGTATAGGGTAGGTGGCTCAATACTGCGACTATGTATTGGTAATTTGGCAGCAATAGCTTCAATCTGTCAGACTAAAACAGTCAGCCATAAAAAAACACCCTTAGCAGTGGCTAAAGGTGTTAGTCGCTATATTGACTAAATTTAATGAATTTACTAAATATTGAGGTTGCCACATAGTGACAGCTTGACGCAGAAGTAAGATTTAAATAACCACAACCCCATGTTGGATATACACATCATTTGCAGCAGTGGTGGCTTTACTATTGTGGTAAATATCGTAGTTTACGCCATCTACCATGCTGCTGCTGGTTTTCGCCCAAGTGCCGCCTGTCGCATCTGCCCACTGCGCTTTACTTGCGCCATCGCTGTTCCAGTTTGTTGAGCCCAAATCAACCTTGCTGCTGCTATCGCCTTTCACAAACAAGGCACCGCCACGCCCTGTGTCTGCCACCAAATCGGCAAAGCGCACATCCAATGCGTTTTGACCAGCAAGCTCAATGACTTCTACACCAGTGATGTTCTTAGTGGTGGCATTGGTCACATGGAGGTTAGCGGTCACCGCACTGCTGTCTTGAGTGTAATCCAGCACTAACGTATCATGACCAGCACCGCCTGCAATACTACCATTCACATACTTGCCGTTCACGGTGATGGTGTCATTGCCTGCGCCCAAGTCGATATGCGAGGCGTCATACATATTGCCCTTAATGAGTACAGTATCATTGCCTGCACCTAGCTTCGCGCTTGCGGTATTCCAAGTAGAACCGCCAACGGTTAAACTGTCGTTACCACTGCCGGTGATTAGGCTTGAGTTGTCCTCTAACGCATCAGCAACGTGAACCACGTTTTTGCCGTCACCCAAATTCACGATGGCGCCATCTTCGATATCATCACCAATGTTTAGCGTATCAT
>JAGLBE010000259.1 GCA_018260445.1 Psychrobacter sp. | reverse complement strand
CCCATTTTTTTTTTGTGCAGAGTAATCCATCAGCCCATCGTTTCATCGTTTTTAATCAGACAAATCAATCAAAATTGTTATTTTTATTTTTTTCCTCGCCTCTCTTTTGCGGATAATAAATTTTTCGAATATATCATTTGGGCTTTCTCCCTCCCCCCATGATTTACGCCCAAACTGAAAAAAGCTTTTTTTCTTGGTGGAGGAGGGATCCAGCCACGGTTTATCTTCATCGAACGATCACAAAAAAATTCAAATTTAAAATGTAAAAAAACAAATTTTTGATATCTTACACAGGTATTGCATTTGTTCAGACAATTGAAAGATTATTTCCCCTCCCCCCATTTTTTTTTCATTAAATCTCGCAAAATTATTCAAAATATCAAAAATGCCTTTGAGAATGAATGCATGCTGAAGAGTGAACGCACGCATTCTTTTTTCCCAGCAAATATCCATATCATAATTTAAAAATGAGTTTTTTTTTTGCAGTAAATGAGCGGATAAGCGTCTTAACCTTGTCTCATGA
>JAGLBE010000258.1 GCA_018260445.1 Psychrobacter sp. | reverse complement strand
CATAGTAAAGGAGAATAAGAAATGACAAAAGAAACAGAACTAAAGAAATTAGCCGAACAAATGGCCAAACACGTTGGAAGCTTTGAAGACATCAAAGCATTTCAAAAAGAGCTCATGCAGTCATTTATTGACACTGCCTTAGAAGCCGAAATGGAAGAACATCTAGGCTACCCCAAGCATGAGAAGGCGGATACCCCAAACAAGCGCAACGGTCACACCAAAAAGACAGTACGCAGTGACACAGGTGAAATTGAAGTATCCACCCCCAGAGACCGTGAAGGAAGCTTTGATCCTGTATTAGTTGCAAAGCACCAAACTCGTATCGCTGGGCTCGATGACAAAATCATCATGTTTTACGCTAAAGGTCAGACAACCACTGAGATTGTTGAGAGTATCAAAGATATCTATGACGTTGATATCTCAACGAGCCTGGTTTCAAGGGTTACTGATAACATCATAGATGACATTACAGCATGGCAGAATCGTCCACTAAATAGCTTATACCCTATCGTATATTTAGACTG
>JAGLBE010000257.1 GCA_018260445.1 Psychrobacter sp. | reverse complement strand
AGTTACCATTGAAACAAAAGATTCAAAAATGCAGAATTTGCCTGAAATTAAAATGTTGACAAATTATTCAGAGGGTTTAAAAGTTATTTCAGAGCAAATGAGTTCAAGTAAGCTATAATCATTCTCAAATTTATCTTATTCCTACTATTTAATAATATTATAATTTGCATTATTTGATTGATATTCATAAATATCAGACTTTAGGTCTGATTTCTTCTCTCCTTGAAATAATCTAATCATGTCTCTCTCTCTCTCTCTCTCTCTCTCTCTCTCCCTACTTCCCCCCGGAGCCGAATCCTTTTCGAACGAGGGGGGGCCCACCAAGGAGGAATCACCAACCGGCGATAAAGTTATCGGAGAGAACACGAGTGAATGAAATAAATAAATAAATAAATAAATAAGAGTCTCTTATTAACTCTCGAGACAAGGGGACAACGCTTGCTTTCAAAAAAAATAATCATTAGTCGAAGGTGTGAAGAAGGCCCCACCACAACACGGTCGATTCTTATCGGAGGGAAGGGAAAAG
>JAGLBE010000255.1 GCA_018260445.1 Psychrobacter sp. | reverse complement strand
TTCGAAGAGTCACGTGATCACTCGAGGCGCCATTTTGCTTCTTTTTTTCTTCGCCGAATCCTTGCAAGGTGCAGACAGGAAAAATCATGAAAATACGTTAATCCGAGCGATCTGGAGAGGGGAAAAAATGTAAAAAAATGTAAAAAAAAAATTATTTATTTTTTGATTTCAAACGGACGCGACGACGAGAAAAATTAATTTTTTTTTCCTCTCTCCAATCAACGACATCTTCCGTCGCTTTCTTTCATTTTTTAATTTTTTTATTTTTCAATTAGGAATTCTACCTCTTTAAAAACTTCCGATTACATTTATTAATTTTTTTGCTCTAACTCGTTTTGAACTAATAAATTATTTCCGGGTTTAATTTTTTTAAAAAAGGCTTATAAATCACTCATCTCTATGGTAATTTAATTTTTTTTTTATTTTTTATTTTTCATCAAAAACTTTTTTTTTATATTTGAAGTAATCGTTTGAAAGCTTGCTTGGGTAAAACCGACAGCAGTTCCAACAACAAAAGTCTGTTGATGAT
>JAGLBE010000254.1 GCA_018260445.1 Psychrobacter sp. | reverse complement strand
ATATCAAATAGTTTGCTAGAATTTAGCACTGTATGGGTTTATATTCAATGGGGAATGAGCATCTAAGCATCTGATTTTGTGTCTTAAGGTAGTGGTTATGGATTTAACGTTTAATCGAAGTTTGGCACAAGGGTATCAATCAAACAGCCAAAAAATTAGAGTACTGAGTGAAGATTGGGTCAACAGACAAGGTTATTGTCCTAATTGTATGACCAGTCCATTACTAGAATATGCCAATAATAGACCCGTTGCAGATTTTTACTGCGCTGTCTGCACAGAGCAGTTTGAATTAAAAAGCAAAAAGGCAAAGCTAAGTTTAATTATCAATGACGGCGCTTATAGCACCATGATTGACCGCGTGAATAGCAGTGACAACCCTAATTTCTTTTTTTTGACCTACTCGGCATTATTGACCGTCAATAACTTTTTAATTATCCCTAAGCATTTTTTCACACCTAGCATTATTATTAAACGCAAACCGCTATCCCTTACTGCAAAAAGGGCGGGCTGGGTCGGTTGCAATATTGAT
>JAGLBE010000253.1 GCA_018260445.1 Psychrobacter sp. | reverse complement strand
AGATCGGCGCCGACACCGTGATGGATGAAGAGAAGAAGAACACCTTCTACCTCATCAAACTGCGCACCGACCGCAGCCACCTGGGCACCGACGACAAACCCCTGCTGATCATCCCCGGCATGGTGGCCTCCGTGGACATCATCACCGGCAAGAAAAGCATCTTGAGCTACCTGCTCAAACCGATCATCAAATCCCGTGCAGAGGCCATGCACGAGCGTTGATCGGGGCAATTTGTTGCTGGAGACGCCAAAAAAGCGGTGATCGCAAAAAAACCTTCACTTCTGCAAAAATAGTCAGAATTCAGGGGTTTACAGAAGCTTGTCAATCGCTATAATCGTCGCCCTAACACGCCGGTATAGCTCAGTTGGTAGAGCAACTGACTTGTAATCAGTAGGTCCCGGGTTCGACTCCTGGTGCCGGCACCATACAAAACGAAGCCCCTGCAGAAATGCAGGGGCTTTGTTGTTTCTGGAACACCCATTTCTCACCCACCCACTCACCGCAACCTGTGGGAGCTCAGCTTGCTCGCG
>JAGLBE010000252.1 GCA_018260445.1 Psychrobacter sp. | reverse complement strand
CTAAAATCTAAATCTCGTGAGCAAAATCCACCCAAAGAAGAATAATCGAAAACTAATTCCCATTTATCGTTCTTCGTTTATTTTTTCATTGTTTTATTTTTATTTTTTTTTTATTTTTTTTTTATTTTTTGAAGCCAGAACTTGAACTCGAATCAATCTCGGATGCGAAAATCATCTTTGGTCGAAAGCATTGGCGAAGTCATCGAACCGCGGCAACAAAAGCACGAGTGACCCACTTTCGAAAAAAGCAGAGCGAATTCGCAAATTGGCACCGACCTATCCTCGGAGAGTGGGGAACTAAAAAGAGAGAGAGAGAGAGAGAGAGAGCAGGTGACTTTTATTAGACCGAATCGCGGCCGACCTTAAGCATCGCCCAAAAAAATAAAAAATAAAAATAAAAATAAAAAATCGATGGAAAAAGATTTTCCAACAGACGGTCGGCCAATAGTTAAATTTTGATTTAACCATCAGAGAGAAAGAACAAAAACTGTTATGCAGAACAACAGAAGAAGAGGAAGCCAAGTCTTCCT
>JAGLBE010000251.1 GCA_018260445.1 Psychrobacter sp. | reverse complement strand
AACCGGGAGGCCACCTGAATTCCCAAACATATTCAATTTTTCGTCAGCCTCATAATTTTCGAAACTAGGTGGTTCTTAGATGGCCGAAACGAAAGACAAAAGTGCCCAGTAATAGTCATTTTAAAAAAATAATAATAAATAAATAAAATGGGATGGTGGAGTGGTAGAGCGCTTGCCTTCCAACAACCCGGTGGGTCTGCGTTCAAATCCCAAATCAACTGGTGCGCTTTGCTTTTTCCTGATCCCTTCCAAGGCTCACTATCTTGGTAGTAGAATGTTTAGGAACCAGACAGCTACCTGAACCCCTATAACATACAAATCTTTCAGTACATTCAAATGACATGATTGTTGCAACCATATGTTCCTTAGATGGTCGAAACGAAAAACTACAAATAAAATAAATAATAATAAATAAATTAAATAAATAATAATAAATAATAATGAATTTTTCTCGATTTCGTTTGGAATTAGGGTAAATGAAAAAAATGTAGTTTTCACGCAAGATTCCAACTTTCACTTTCTTTTTAACTG
>JAGLBE010000250.1 GCA_018260445.1 Psychrobacter sp. | reverse complement strand
GTCGTTTTTTTCCTCTTTTGATAAACTCATAAAGTCGTTATTATTAATTTTTCTTTTAATTTTGCTGCTTTTATATAAAATTCAGCTAACCTGATACACGTGCACAAAAGAAAATAAAAATGAGTAAAAATAAAAAATTTGAATGCATAATAAATTGGTAATTAAGTGATTTCAACCGGAAAAATTAAAAAAAAAAGAAGCTGGTTCAGCTTTAAAAACTCTAATTTAATGGTTGAGCATTTCTTATATTCTAAAAGAAAATATTCCCGAGTGCTATGTACCTCTGATTTGTAAAAAATAAAAATAAAAATTCTTCACTAGTTCCAAAACTTTTTTCAGACCGAAACCACATTCTGAAAAGAATCATATTTTTGAAAGTTCTCAGTTTCCAAATACGAAAATTATTATGTTGTTTTGCACAGGCAGCTTTATTCCTAATATATTTTTTTTTTTAAACATTTTAGCTTCCTTGCAGAACAGGCCCTCAAACAACTTACTTCAAACTTAATGAAGAGCAGAATAAGAAGTGTTT
>JAGLBE010000024.1 GCA_018260445.1 Psychrobacter sp. | reverse complement strand
TTAAACCCTATTGAGAAAAAATGGGCTCATGCTAAGTTTTTAAGGCAAGGATGGCTTGAGGATGATTTGCCGAATCTCTTTAGAAATATGGGGGTGTGGTAATTTTATCTTGAATTAACTATACCTTATTTTAGTTTTAAAATAGGTCTTTTACCCTCGAGCTTATCGTAGAGTTATTCGAGTTATCACTCTGTCTAAGCCCTATCATTTAAGAGATTAATGATATGCCTCAATATTTTAAGCTCGCACCAGTTTTTTTGTTATTGATTCTTGGGGGTTGCTCTAATAATGGCAATGAGCAATCTTTGTTGAACGACAGCAGTCAAGAAGAACCTGTTAATGCAAGTGAAAACTATGCTGAATACCAACAAGATGACACTGCACAGACATATGAGAGTGAACCCATAACACCTATACAACCGCTACCCTCAGTGCCTCGTCCCGTTAGTGGTGTTTATTCACAAAATCTGAATGGACAGCAAGCAATTGCTCCTCTACAAATACAGACACAATCAGGTTCGGATTATTTTGTTAAAGTCTCCGAAATCGCATCAGGTTTGGATATTGAGACGGTTTATATTAGAGGGGGTGAAACCGTGTCCATAGAGGTGCCCCTAGGAACTTACGAGATAAAATATGCTTCTGGTGACACTTGGTATGGTGATGACAATTTATTTGGTACAGACACGTCATATAGCAAAGCGGATGAGTTATTTACTTTCTCCGAAAATGGCTATCAAATAAATGGCTATACCATTACTCTATATCAGGTAGTGAATGGTAACTTGGAAACTGTTAGCATTGACCCAAGTCAATTTTAAACAGTTTATGTTTTAACTTATCCGCTACAGAAGTTATAGCAAACTAAAATCTTTGCAACTGAGCAAATGCGTCATATTTTTCGAGTTGCTCGTAATTAATAGACGATTTCGTTTTACGAATTACGGTCATTAATTGGTCTTTACCAATTTTACTATTTGTATTTAATGCCAGTTTCGCCGCTTCATTAACGATATAATTAATGTCACTCGAGGTGTAGCTAGATAAGAGCATGGCAATGGCGTCAATATCTAAACCACTGTCTATAGGTCTTCCATTCAGTAACATATTAAGCATCTCTTTACGCGTCATAAAATCAGGCAATGGAATATATACGGCTTTATCTATTCGTCCTGTGCGTAAAACCGCCTTATCAATGGCGTCAGGCCTATTGGTTGCCAAGATAGCCAGAATGCCTTTTTCGTTACATTGGTTCAGTTGTGCCAAAAACTCATTCACTTCAGATGCGTAGTGCTGGCTCATATTTGCAGTATCACGACTTGGAAGAATAGCATCGACTTCATCAATAAATATAACTGAAGGGGCTTTGAGACTTGCTTCAAGAAAAAGTTTACCAATTTTTTCTTGTGTACCATGCACATAAACACTTGCCAAATCTGAGGGCTTAATTTCAAAGAAACTATAACCTAGCTCAGCTGCTAACTGCCTTGCTATAAAGGTTTTACCACATCCAGGTGGCCCATAAAATAAAATCCCATTTAATGACTGTATACCGTATTCTTCATACACCCCTTTATTGCGCAGAGGCTCAACAATATCAGCCATCAGTAATGTTTTTAAGTCATTCATTCCTGCTATTTTATGTAAGCCTAACTGAGAACGAGTAAACTCTGAAGATATTGACTTCTCTAAAGATTCTGATGACTTAGCATTTTTTGGTAAATGAGACAGTGGGGGTTTTACTAGTCCTGTTGCTGACTGTATGCTCTCATAATATGGAAACTCATAATATTGCTTAATAAATACGTCCAGATGTTTACTAAAATTTTCCAGTTCAATATTATTAAGTGCTTGAAACATTATGCTCTTTAAATCTTCGGGAATATATTGGGTATACAAGCTTGATGGTTTGAGTGGATTGGTATCTCGGTATGAGAAAATTTGGTACTGCACAGCTGTATAGGTTGCTCTCCATTCTATATCATACTGCCAAGGCAATATACCAAATAGACATTGGTATAATACAGTCGCCAACGAATACTCGCTATAATAGTCTTTATCCTTACTTTTATAAGCTAAGAAATAACGTGGCGTTGAAATAACGGTTTCTTTTATAAACTCAAGTAAATTTAATGGAAAAATAGCGATTGTTTTTTCTTCACCTAAATAATTTATAAAAATATTATCAGGCGTTAAAATATACTGTTGATAGTCATCCAACTTCGCCAAAGCTTGAGCACTTGAACGTATTATTTTGCACGCCTCATAAACGCCTATACTAACCTGCCTATTTAAACAAGCCGTTAACGACTCTCCAGACACAAAATCATGTAAAAAATAATGACGCATTGCTCCTTGTATCTGCACTATTTTGAGTTCAGATGCATTGAGGATGCCAGGTTGCTCCAACGTATTTAATTCAGCCAATGCTTGTTGAAGCTTATCCCATTCAATCCAAGGCTCACTATCCGCTTTAATAAGTTTAAGTAACTTAAGCTCATCATCTATCGTTTTTACTCTATAGGTTTCCCTTAAATCGTCAGAGCCTAAGTAGCATGCCACTTGGTAACTGGCATCGATTAAATCACCACGTTGAAACTCTGAAATAGTCATAATATTATTTTCGCAGCAAACTGGTATCAACGTTATTCATTTTGGCTTTACTTTCTGCAGTCATCAAACTGGCTACGGCTCGTACCGCATCCTCTAACTGCTCTTTAGTTGGCTGATTTCGTAACAACTGTTTGAGCTTCTGTATGCCTCTAAAGGCAGCCTCCTTATTTTTCCACTCGATTTGCTCAAACTCTTCATCCATGTAGATAGCAAAACCTACCCAAAAATTAATATCTTGTTGCAGTAAACTGTAGAAGGTCTGCCTCACTTCTTCAGTCAATTTGTTAGCCCCTGCAACATCTTTTTTGAGCACAATTTGTCGAGCTTGCGATTCGTACTCTATTATTAGACCACTGATTCGGGCATTACCTTGCTCAATGTTGGCATTTTTTAAATCATGAATAGCATCATCTAATTCCAACTCCGCTTTAGGCCAAATCCCCTGCTCTTGAAATTCATCCAATTCAATCAATGTCTTCGTCAGCTTGGTTTTAACTTTTTCTTTGGTATCGCGATCCTCACTACGTTCATCTAATAATTTTTCAACGTCGTCAAGCTCTTCGATTTGCTTTGCCGCATCTGTATTGCCTGTCACCGCTAATTCATGCGCAACTAAGCGTGCATCATTAATTTCACGCTTTAGTTTGGCGGTTGCTATGTCTACTTTTATTTCTGACGCTATTTGGCGGTCATAAGTTTCATCAAGTGCAGGAATATAGACCTCCAAATCTGCACGACGTGATGAATCGATACTCAAAGTAATTTCTATATCGCTGCCAGATGGCAGAAAGCTTGGCAAGTCCTCACCTGTGATACTGAACTCGCCAAAACGCTTATTCAGCAGTGCTCTCGTGCCCTCTTTACCAAAACTGGTTTCGTAAATTGGGATAACGATAGCATCCTCTTTAACACCTGGGCGTATATCCTGCATGGTTTTAAACCGCCCCTTGCCTTTGGCCGGTAACGTTTTATTTTTCTCCAGTCCCTCTAAAGACCATACCCCCTGCTTTGCAGCATATGTGTCATACACCTCCATGCCTATGCTATACGGCAGGGTAGCACTAGCAATTTTCATACCTTGAATTATAGTTAACGTATTGGGTTCACAAGGAATTAAGGTGCCATCCGTGCTTGATAATTTAAGTTCAAAATGATTGGTTTTGGCGGTATTGAGCTGTAGCTCTACTACCTCAACGTCATTATCAATGGTTAATTTTCCTGAAGACCACGCCCCATCTTTACGCAGCACCTCTAAATTAAGCACCGCAGGCAGTGCAGACGTAGAGGCTTGTCTATCAATTTTAATGCCCAAATGTTCCGCGGTTTCAACAGTGGTTTCCGGATACTTAAGGGTCAACTGTGCCTTAGTAATATCGCGTTTTTGCAGGTCTCTGGGTATATCTTTTGTTGCGGCAAATAAGGCGGCACCTTTGGCAACCGCTGTCATAGGGTCAATACTGGTATTAATTTTATCGGTAATTTGCTCCCTTAACATCCGGCGTAAGGTTTGTTGGAAGGTTGGGCCGCCTACTAAAATTAAAGAGCTTAAGTCATCTGGCTTTAAATTATTACGCTTAATTAAATCTTTAGTAATATCAATAGCCTGCTGAAAGATGGGCATCACTACTTTTTCATACTGCTCTAGGGTTATGCTAATCTCAAATTCGATTTCTTCGCCCTCATCATCTTCACCCATATCTTCTATATATTCTGACCATTGGTCATTTGAAGATAGCTTAATTTTAAAAGTTTCAGCAGTTCTCTTTAAAACTTCTTGCAATAAGATTTTCATTTGCGGATCGGCTATAGTTTCATCTAATTTACATTCTCTTTGCATTACAGGGATAAATAGATGGTCAATAATGGCAATATCTAAATCTTTACCGCCAAGATGATTATTACCTTCCGAATCGACTACTTTTAAAATACCTTCATCGCTATGCATCAATGCGGCATCAAAAGTACCGCCACCAAAGTCAAACACCAACCAATACCCGGTTTCGCTATTGGCTTTAATACCGTAAGCAATAGAAGCCGCTATTGGCTCTTGCAGCAGTTCACAATACTTTAATCCAGCCAGTTCAGCCGTCCGCTGGGTGGCATCCAACTGACTTTGTTCAAACATGGCCGGTACTGTAATGACAGCAGCATTCACATTTTCATCCCGAACATAGCCTTTTAACTTTTTAAGTACCTCAGCCGATAGCGCTTCAGCAGTAAAGCTGTCTTGCATAAAATCTGAAACATAGCGATAGTCTGTCCCCATATTGCGTTTAAATTCTTGGTAACCATTGGGTCCGCTTGTATGGCCACCCTTTTTTCTATAATTGAAGCTTTGAGTAGCTTCTTCACTTATATTGTTCTTTGCTTTATCTCCAACACGCACAGTTTGTTTTTTATTAAAAAACACGCAAGACGGTGTGATATCCCTTTGATCATCATCTGACTTAATGATAGTGGCTTCCCCATCTTGCATCACTGCAATCGCCGAGTTGGTCGTTCCTAAGTCGATACCAAAATCAATTTTTTGCCGCATCGTTAAGTCCTTGTATGTTTGTATGTAATTTTTATAGAGATTTAAATGACTGTTAACCCACACTCACTTCGACATCCGCCTTGCGTATTAATTTCTCTTGATAATTGACCTGAGGATAAACGACCTTGGTGATAACACTCACGCCCTCATCTAGCTCATCACTTGGTATAAAACGGGCTTTGATGGTCATACTCTCAGAAAAGGCAACGCCTAAATAGTCAATTATTTCATAGCCCTTTTCTGCCAGCGCTTCTTCTAACCTTTCTAAAGATTTACTCAGCGACTTGAGCCCTTTGGTAGCTTCTGGTAAAGCGGCAATACGCCTACGCATCCGATGAATTTCATCGGCTAATGTGATTGCTAAACCATGCTCAACGGTTGCTTCGTCGGCCGATATTAGGGGGTTATTGTCAGAAATAAACGCCATTTCAGCAAGCTTTTTTTGCTGTAAATCAATACGACTCAATACTTCTGTGAGCTGGGCAATTAATTGTGTATCCGCTGCTACAATCGTGTCTTCTGCTTGTTGCACAGTATTTAGTGCTGTCTGTATATTTGACTGTAAGCTATCTTTATGTTGATTCTGTTTACTTCTTAAATACCAAATAATAGCACCTACTAAAGCGAGTAGCCCTATCAGACTAAGCAGCGCCGCTAAAGAGCGATTGTCGATATCTTTATTTAGGGCAGAGGTTGACTTCTCTGTATGGTCACTCAATTTTTTTAGCGTATCTTGTAAGTTTTTATCGGAATTTTGGGTAGTGCTTTGCAAATCCGCAACAACCTTATTAGTACTATTCACTTCTTCATTGATTACTTGTATTTGTTTTTTATAATCCTGTTGCAACGAATTTATTTGCTCTGTCAGCTTTTTATCATAGCGCGTATTGTCATCTATCGCTGTCTGTAACTCGGTGGACAATGCCTGATTTTGCCGTTCAAGGTTATCTATTTTACTGGCCTGCAACGCCACCGTTTGCTGCATCTGCTCGACATCAATACTTGTTTTGTCTTGCTGAGTAGCGCTTAGCGCAGGCGTTATTAATGCTGCTAAAACTGCGGCAAAACAAGTTTTAGCTAAAAGATGCTTATTCATTATTTAAACCTTTTGCTAGGTTGCTTTTAAATACTTTTCAAATTTTTATTTAGAGCTAATAAGGCCTTTTAACACAGTTAATACCACATATAAAATAACTAATGGCCAAAGCCCAGTGACCAATGTGGCTATCACATAGCCTATTCTTAAAAAATCTAAATTTACGCCAGTGAGTTGACTAACCATATACAATACGCCACCTATGGCGGGCTTTGCAGCCCCTTGAGTCGCTGGTAAATATTGGCCATGACTAACACGTTTGACTAGATTTTGCAGGTCTTTTTGCTCCTTACTGATATAATTATAACTGTCTAAAATATAGTTTTCTGCCTCGTCTTCTAAATCAATAACCATAAATTCTTTTTGAATATTGGTGATTAATCCGTAGCACTGACCAATGATGATATTTAATTTATCGAGCTCTGGATTTTGCTTAAACGCTTGCAGCGCATTATCATAAATTTTTACCGTTTGGTTAACCAATTTGACCACACAAGCACTCGCTATTTTTCTGAACAATGCCTGCTCAGACTCATTATCTATGGCAATCGCTTTAAGCTCCCCAATCATCCTATTAAGCAGACTTTGGGTATCTGTAATTGTATTAATGTCACTCTCTAGACAAGCTATGACCTTATTAAAATGCTTTGCAGCCGATACATGAGCAATAGCCTCTTCTAATTCTTTTTTACTCTTTGTGATACTGGTCTTGGTTTCACCATAAGCAGGTAATTCATCCGCCCATTTAATCAGCTCGATTGCCATCTCAGCTTCATTCAATGTGTTATAGGCAAAGATTGAACAACTTTGCACTATTTCTGCATAATCGTTAATCAGTCCTTGTACTCGATAGTCATCAGAGTACAGATCCAATTCGCAAACCAAACTTTTATATTTTTTTAATTTTTCAATCAAATTATAGATTTTCCATGAATCATCGTTTCTCAAACACTCTTCCGTTTTCTTGATCACTTCCTCTACTTGACTCAATAACGGGGTCATCACCCTTGTGTTTACATAGTTTTTTAATGATGCAGAGTAACCAGAAAACAACTTGATTGCTTTAAGATTATATTCTCCCAATTCTTTAATATTGCAGCTCAAAGCATAATCAAGCAAGTTATTGACAATTCTTTCAGCAACAACTTTATTGTCTACAGTGTTTTTATTAGACGGTAATACCTCATTTTTGATAACGTCCATACTTTCGATAATGGCAGCATAGGCGCCTATTATTTGATACAACCTGTCATAACCGACGGTACTTTCTTTACTATTGGTTAAATAAAATACGCTACTATTGATTAACCAAGAATATTTTGGTTGTTGGTTTTTATCAATCTGTTTACGCCATATAGCGATAGCTTTCTCAACATCTCCTGCTTCCATAGTATCAAGAGCATGCTCATCAACGGCATCACTATTATAAAACCAGAATAATGAATAAAAAAGTCTATCGCTATCGCTTTCAATACGGCGCGCGGCATCTTGAATAGCCTCTAAAGTTCTTATTAGAGGCTGGTTTGATGAGCTTCTATCCAAGGGGTATTTTATTTCCTTATCGTACTCGATGAATGTTTCTAAATCACTGATACGCTTAGTGAGCTCTCTACTGGTTATAGGGCTAGTTAAACCAAACAGTCTGTAAGGGTTCTTTAAAACGGCATCCACTACAACCTACCTTTGTCCTTGCTAACATTTGAGCATCAGTTAGCGATGGCATATTGATTATAAGCCTTAAGGCTATCAGTCTGTCAGGCTATACCTGCTAATCACTTAAAAACTATACCATAGCTCGAGCAGCTTTTCACAATACTATGTAGTCTACCTATCTTCACGAGTTAATAAGATTATCTACACTTCTTCTTTTGATAGATTATCACAGTATAGTTGATAATAGACTTAAATTCATAAAATAAAATAACTATATGTGTTATTTGAGTTCAAATATAGTATTATTTAACTAGCTTAGCACCTATAGCTAGCTTTAATTACGATGGATATAGTTTAATGCGTAGCACAGTAGGGCAGGTTTATCAACATTGATAACTTTGTTGTAGGTAAGAGGGTTAAATATTTCTGCGAGCAAAATATTTAAGTTAATATAACAGGATATAAAGGCACTTTGCCTATGACCACCTATTTTATTAAAGAAAACGACTCACTTCGCCATAAAATAAAACTTGGCAAGCTAGTGACTACAGAGAATGGTTATGAAGTTTATAGCCTACTTGAGCCCTCTAAATTTACTGATTTATGTTTCAAAAAGTTCGTAAATACGCAGCACAATGAGGGTGTGCATTTACGTATTGACTATATGATGGCGCATTCACCGCAAACGTTATATAGCACCACATCAAGAATATGTTGGCCCATGTATCCTGTTATAGATGAAAACGACACTTGCCTTGGCTATTTAACCCAATATCGATTTGATAACAGTGTAGCTCTAGATAAACTTATTGCAACTAAGCAAACGACGCCTAAGGAATGGCATAAATTTTTGCCTAACAACTCAGACAGTTTTTATCTAATACTGACTTTCTGTGCTCATATCAGCCAAGCACTCGGTTATATTGCCGATTTGAATCATTATGCTTTTGGTCCTAGTCATATTATGCTTACCAATGAGGGCCAGGTTTCTTTAATAAATTTTGAAACTATATTGGTTGATAAAATAGAGGGTTATAATAGCCGATATTTGACAGGTTATTTGCCACCTGAAAGCGCTTATAAAGACATTCAATACGATACAAGCAATAAGTCTTGGGGACGCTTTACATTGGCAGTTATGTTATATCAGTTACTTTTCGGCGTTCATCCATATGCAGCTACGTTTAAGCACCCTCATCATCAGCTTTATACCATTGATGATAAAGTTAACAAAGGCTTATTTGTGCAGGGTGAAGGCAAAAAATATGTAAGTACACTGCCTAAAGAACATGAGGGTTTCAACAAACTCGACCATCGACTAAAAACACTGTTTTATCTAGCATTTGATAACGAGTCCTACTTAAATAGACCTTCTGCTAATGATTGGGCACAAACTTTATTGGACATTATCAGCAATCATAGCCAGGGTTTTAAAGATACGGCGTTAGCCTTGCCCATTGCTAATACAACGCCGACATCATCGCAGTGGCCCCCACCTCCACAGCCACCTGCAATTGATAGTCAAACTTATAATGATAAACCCCTAATTAGTGCTGCACCGCCCCTTACAAACACTTTTTCAACAGGTAGGTTATGGACTATAATATCGATAGTTTTGGCAAGCGTCGTCGTCATCATCATCATGACGCCTAAAAACTATCAACAGAAGGCTCTTGATATGGTCAAGGCTTCTCGACAGGAATTAGAGAACAGTAAAGATTTTGCGCCGTACTCTTCAGTTAATTCTTACTCCTCAGAGCCACAAGATGTTGTTACAAGCTCCAGCATACCAATGACACCTCAAGATCTTGACCCTATAGGAAATCTCACCTCCGAGCATTTATATGTGCTCACTAAAGGTGCCAATATAAGGGTACAGCCAAGTTTAACCTCGCCTATTGTCGCTGAGGTTAGCTACAACTCTCCGTTAACCAAAACCACCCTACCCCTTATAACCGATGATGATGCAAGAGTATGGATACATGTGGCTACTAGAGACAATATCAGAGGGTGGATGTCGAGCAAGACCTTATCCAAATTTCCAAGAACTATCTTGCATCCTAGATGTGGCGTTAGTGACAACGAAGTTGGTTATACAGTGAGGGTCGCAGGGGCAAATGTGCGTAGTGCACCTAATAAAGATGATTCCACGGTGATTGGGGTGATTCAACAAGGTCAGCTGCTCTGTCCTACTCACTACGTTGATACCAACGATTCGTCGATAGGTAGATGGCTTGGTTTCACTTTAACAAACGGCGAAATGGCCTGGATAGCTGAAACGTTACTCGAATCATCTTATAACAGTAGTAATAATACTTATGAAAGTAGACCTTCTGAACCTACCTATACCCCAAAACCAGTTACAACATATGCATCCAATCACCAGTCGGATATACAGCCAGATGAGCTTGAAACACCAGATACTGATGCAGTACCGCCCAACATTGAGGAAGATACGGTTAAAGAGATTCATCAAGATAATCAGTATGACAAAGTTCAGGAAGTAATCGAGAAAAAAGATTGGCACGATGGACTGGTCGTCAATGAAAAGACTACCGTAAGGCCATCTTCATAGGTCGCAAAGACTCATAATAAGAAATCAGACCCTATAAGCAATTTAAATGATCTATTGGACGAGCCTGGGTCCAATAACGACTTAGATCATGCGCAATAGATGTTGGGTCACCCAGAGTAATCATCTATATTTAATGGGTATAATTTAATGCGATTCATTGTAACGTACTGCAAAATGAATATATATGATAAGCATCATCGTCGATGACTATGAGGTAACTGAGGTAACCATGCTGCTCAACACTCGTAGCAATTAAATCAAATAGTGGCTAACTTCAGCTTGATTATCATTTGCAGTCACCTTGCCAACCTACTTAACTCCCTTAGTTTACCAAGTTTACTTCTACGGTTTCTTCAGCATACATCAAACCTGGTTAAGCCTACTCCAATAGTACTTGCACTCGGTTGCCTTGTCACCATTTTAGACTTCTTTGACTATATTAGATTAGCAGCGATTACCAAGTTTTATACGGTAGAAACTTGCCATTTAAAATCACCACCACTCTATCACCGTTGGGGTTTTCCTCTTTTTCAACATCGATTGAAAAGTCGATAGCGCTCATAATACCATCACCAAACTTTTCCTACACCACCTCTTTAATACTTGGACCATAAATACCCACCGCTTCATAAAGTCTATAAATAAGTGGATCTTGCGGGACATCCCGCCCCCACCCCTTCATTGGATATTCCATTAACGTCACTTTTGCAGCGTCAGGCAACTCTAATAAGTCGCACAGCTTGGTTGCCGCTGCCTCAGGCATACTATTGTTACCAAAACAGGCTGATGTTACCCAAACAGCGCCCATGCCTAAATGATTGGCAAGGTCCTGCCAACTGAGCCCCTTATCTTTTTTAGCTAAAATAATGCTTTCTGTTACTTCGTCACGTGTCATCGCCTATTACCCCAAAATGAAATTATTTGAATATAGATTGTTAGCCCGTTAACTTTTGCAATAAATATTCCATTTCGATATAAAGCAGATAAACGTGACCACATAATTCAGACAATATAAACCGGCTAAAGCGCATAGACTAGACACTGCCTTTATACAAGTTAAATAGTCATAGAGGTTAGATTATGAATGTTATATAATGGCATAGTACTAGCGCACCCTTTTAAGACAAGGGCTGTAGGTTAAACTGGGTTAGCCAATGTTTGTTTGGCAACCTGCCCTAATGGCCGCTAAAAGCAGTCTGGCAGTCTGATTACTCAGCAGTCTTTTAGTTATTGTTTAAGCACTATCTATTAGTCCTTATCATTTACTCATTGGCTGTTAATAAGCATCATCTAGTATCCGTATAAGTAACTTAGCAACAAACCGCAGTGGGCACAACTCATGTATCACTAGCAATTTTTAACACTGAGTTAAAAGCATTTTTCATTATAGAGTCTTTTATGATAAAAACATCCGAAGTTACCCTTGTTTTCCAAGGATATGTGCACGCAGATAGCTTAGGCTCAGGCGCTACAGACGGTTTGGACTTGCTCTACAACATAAAAAAAAGCCGCGAATCCTATCCAGATGCGGCTATTGTTGTGTCTACTTGGGACAGTATAGAGTTTCCCGAGGCGTATAATACGGCCAAAAAACTTGGTATTGATGCTTTGGTTTTGAGCCCTGATCCTGGTGGCCTGCCCAATATTAAATTTGGCTTTGATTCGCCCAACAATGTGAATCGGCAAATCATGTCTACCAAATCTGGTCTAGATGCGGTAACCACACCATATGCGATTAAGTTACGCACAGATAGCTTTTTAACCTCAGCAAATTTAATCCCTACGTTAACAGAGTATACCCAACGCGTTGAGCAGCTTTATCAGACCAATCCTGCTACTGCACTGCGTGACTACTCGCCCATTGTGGTGCCCAGTTATTTTAGCATTGACCCCATGGTTTATGAGCATATGGCGTATCACATTAGTGATTGGATGCAATTTGCTAAAACTGAGGTGTTACAACAGTATTGGTCGGTTGAGTTGATGCGCTATGAAGATGCGACCTACTTTGAAAATCACAGTCATCTTTTAAACAACGATTATCGCTCCAGCACAAGTATCCAAGCGAGCAATCAAGCCAGCAACAACCCACGCTTGAGCATTGCCCTAAGCAGCAGATATACCCTGCAAGATAATCAAAATACAACGGCTGTTGCGAATACGAGTGACGCCAATGGCTTCACTGACAACACGTTTAGAACCCGCCTGGCTGTCGAACAGTATATCGCCACCAATCATGCTAAAAAATTAGGCTTTGCCGTGCCTGAAAGTTATAACCATCTCACCGATGACATCATTGCAGATTTTAAACGTTACGTGGCGCGGCATATCATTATCGCCAGCAATGAGCAAACAGGCTTTGAGTTGCCCAAATACAACTGGGTCAATGATGATGCGTTTATGGCACTCAATTGTTTACAACATGCCGATTGGTATCAATTATTTGTGTCTGAGCAACCCATTTCCACCCCTGATACCCAGTTGTTACAACAAGCTCAGTCGCGTATGCAGCAAAAAGCCAGCTTGGCATTGACGCAGAAGGATGATGATAATGCAGATAATGGCAATAGTGCTGTAAATATTAGCAGCTCTGCCAATGCTGGTTTGAATAACGGCAATGACAGTATCGTAAGTCGCTATCCCGTTAGATAGGGTTTATAAGTTAAGCGGTTTATCTTAGCTTGATTATCTTAATCTGCTTATATTAGTCTGCTTATCTTAGCTTGATTATCTTAGTCTGCTTACCTTAGTCTGCTTATATTAGTCTGCTGACCGCAACTGATGATATTCGTCTGGGGTGCCGCAAAAACTCATATCCTCAATATCAACCAGTTTTTGACGGATGATGCAGCCTTGGTCTAGTAGTATATTGTATAGCGGCGCAATGTAGTACTCGCCTTTTACCCTGAGCGCCTGCTTAAGCGCATCCTCAAACATTTGCATAAATAGCGCTTTAGACTTAAAGTAATACAAGCCATTGCTACAATACTCTGAGATGCGCTGTTTTTCAGCGGTCTGAATAACCCTGTCATTGGCATCACTCGCCACAAAAGACCAATGGTCACCCTCACCCTTAAACACCTCTAAATAGCCATCCACCTGGTCTATAAAATCAGGCTTGGTAAAATTGTGATGAAACGTGTCAATATTAAATATCCATATTGGCTCATCGTCAGCGATAGTCGGGTCTTCAATGCCTAAATATACCGTATGCGCTTGCCCTTTTGTGTCTTCAGCCAATACTTTTATTTTATACTGCTGGATGCCCAATGCTTGGACACGCTGCTCTACAAAATCTAAGGTATGATACGTGTCTCTTACAATAAATAAAAAAGGCTCATTCGCAAAATAGTTGGCAAATGACGCAACCGCCAAATCAAACACATAACGCCCATGTAAAGTCAGTTGATGTTTGGGTCTATCAAACCCTGCTTTAAAAAAACGACTACTATTGCCTGCCATGGGAATTACAATCATGCGCCCTTTCCTACTCAATGAAATCAATGATGGGTATACGTTTAGTTTTAATCGGTCAGCGGCTATTTGCCAAAGTTAGTGGCTTGACTTAAGAGGCCAATGCTTGACTCATGTTATACGCCTGCAAATTACGTTGTAAGGTTGACGGCTGAGGTGACAGCATTGTATGGGGTTTGGTGAGTACAAAGGCTTGATAAAGTCGATAGGCATTAAGCAGCATCGCATGTTGACGATCAGGGCGATCGGCATGCAAGGGCAGCATCGATAAAAACAGCAACACCACAGCCGGCATGATATTCTCAGAGGATAACCCGGCAATAAACTCGGTGCGTAAAAATGCCTCTTGTATCAGCTGACATCGGTTGTCGGCATAAAAATGCAAAGTCTGCTCTATCCCATGCGGGGTTTCGCTGTCAACTAAGCGATATTGACCAGCTATAATATGGTCATACATACCGATAACCGAGTGCGCCACCTTGGCCAAGTCATAGGTTTGATTGCCATAGATGCTCATGTTGCCATCCGCATCAATGCCGCGTGGGTCAATCATCTTGATGCTATTGACCTTAGAGTCAAACAACAGGTTACTAAAGCACAAATCGCCATGCATAATGGCCGGCACAAAGGGTAGCTCGGCCGCCAATGTCATACAATGCTGGGTAATATCACTGATGGAGCCAAGCTCACAGCCGTCATAATACACTGGCTGCTGTAAATCAACAGCGCTGGCACTGGCGTATTTGTTGAGGCGAGAGAGCGTTTTTTGCTGATACAAATAATCACAGTCTTGCTGCAACTCTTCGATGCACACGCCTTGCAGATGTTTTTTATCGGCACTTAGGGCAAAAAAGTCTTGTATGCCGGCAAACACGTGCTGCCAAAGCTGAGCTGCACTTTGACCATGGACGTACAATTCATTGAGCGGAAATAGCGGCAAATACTCTAGCCGATAGTAATAGCGAGACTGCTTAATACCTTGGTCAATAGATCCCTGGTCAAGAAATTTGGGTAAAAAACGGTTTAGCTCGGTTGGCACATGGGTGTACCAATGCGCTTCGGCTTTAATCTTTTTATCGTCATGGCTACTTTTGGTCACCATACCATTGCGAATACATAAGGTATTAAACGAGCGCTCGGTCGTTAATGAGGCTCTGGCAATAAAGTAGCCATCGTCGCAGTCACAATCGTACCAATCTGCCACAGGCACTTTATCCAAATTTGTCACCTTTTGCTGATAGCGGTCGATTAATTGGGCAAAAAATTGATAACTATCTTCTTGCCTTGTCTGTTGACTTGCTTGTTGACTTGCTTGTGCGCTTATTGGGCAAGTGGGTGAGGAAACACTGGCTGCTGCGCGCACAGAAGATGCCGCATTTGGGGTCATATCCGCCAATGCGTTGACTAGCTGACTGGCAGAGGCAAACGAGACATACCCTATCCAAGTTTGGTCAAACGAATCTACACCATGCGCCGCTACATCAGCACTGGCGGCTATCGCCATACAGTCATCTTGAGTGGGTATATGATTAAGCCATGTGCTGCCCAATTGAATACGAATTGGCTCATCAAACTCAGGGGGTAATGCCGATACGATTTGCATCAAAATATTATGCACATCAGCATCAGTATCTGCAAATTCAAGCGTCACTGATAACTGATTTAGAGTCACTTGTTCGCTAAAGGATGGCTGATAACCTGTGGGCAGTACGACCATTATCGATTCACATGCAAACACGTCTCTAAATTTATTCACCTGATGTTCTAACAACTTTTTATTGCCCACAGGCAACAACATGGCAGGCAAATCGCCAATGTCATTGGATAATTTGCAATTGATTTGGTTATACGACAAAATAATAATCATGAGGTGTTCCTGTTATATGACCAGCATCGCGGCAAAACTTTATTATAAGGTCATCAGCTTATCAATAACCGTTAAAATAAGCTTTGGTGTTTTTTTTAATTGTTATTTTAATTGTTATTTTAATTGTTATTGAGCACTACTATAGATTCGTTGAATACAATCTAATTTAGCCATATAGTCTTTAAAGCAACGATACTATCAAGCTTGTTGACATGAATTGCGAGTATCGCTATTTGCCATTGTCGTTATACCCACCAATTCACAAAGCTGTTGGTAGTTTAATCGCACAAACTCATCGGGGCGAACCGCCTTATCATCAATATAAAAGCCCTCAAAACCGCACCAAGGTTTGCCCACGTAAATTTCATCATAAGGCACCTTATGGGTTTCAAGCCAGGTCATTATCACCGGCAAGGTATGGGTGTTGATTTTGCCAAGGTTGCCGTCATAAGTTCGCATATTGCGGCTGGTATTGATAACAATGGTAAAGCCATCTTGATGATAGTGCCGCAGCTTATTAATAAGGGGAATATTGGGTGTCGCATTGGCATAATCACCGCCACTGGTGAATGACAGTGTCTGGTCTAAATCAAAAATTAACCTTTTCAACATACTTCCTTAATGGCGTATTGGCAGTTTAAGAGGAATGACTTGACGTAGACTGCGCTGTAAAATTGATTGCAATTATGCAATTTTTTAGGGCGCTTTTAAAGGCAGGTTCGTGTAAGAGATTTTTAAGAATTGTATCTGCAATTTTTGTGCAAAGTTGTGACTGATTTAGGTTATTGACGGCATGTTGGATAATTCGACCAGAATTGTTAGTTAAGATTATAAGTATCAAAACGAAATTATCTTATAATATGAAATCTTATAGTGTGGTTTAGCACAACATACCCCACAAAAATCAGATTATATTTTAAATTTGTTCTGTTACTTATTCTAAATAATCGGTTTTAAGGTGTTATGCTCTAAGGCACTGTCGCAACGCTGTCAAGCTAAGTTAATCTAAACCACCATCAAGCAGATGCTATATGTACCAAAGTGAGTCGCATTAGAAAAGGCAATGACATGCCTATAAGCTTGTAATACCTTTTCCGAAGAATAACCTATCTTTATCAAACTCGCCAAACCTACCATTTATAGCGTTTGCACTCATTTTCCTTGATATCTAAATTTTCAGATTTGAGATAAGATGCAGGTAGTATAATTAAGCACCCAAAGTCCTACGCTTCAGTTTATACGATTTGGCACGACAAACGCTTTAGTCTTAAAGACGAAACGTTCCTCAATCAATAGCGATATCTAAGCTCGCGTTGCTACATTAACCCACTAGGCCACTACAGGTGGCGCTGACTGCCACAAGCATCCGAATAGGCCCTTAAGTCTCGCATTAAGTTTGCAGGCGGCAAACCTATTAGCATTGCATTTTAAGCCTTGCTATGCAGTTTTTATAACGCTGATTTTATCATATTGAGCCCCTCTAATAACACGTCATCTGACACCGTTAACGGCACCATAATGCGGATGGTATTGCCATGACGTCCGCACGATGCCAATAACAAACCCTGCTCAAACACTGCCGCTTTGAGCTCTGTAGTAGCAACAGGGTCTGGCTGACCCTTATTGTCCACCATATCAAAAGCGAGCATCGCCCCTTTGTGGCGTATATTGGCAATTTTTTTGCTATCGAGTGCCGTCAAAAACGCCGCCATCTTATCGCCGATAACTTGACTACGTTGCAGCAGCCCTTCCTCCTCTATTACCTCAATAACGGCGAGTGCTGCCACGCATGCCAGCGGATTGCCCGAGTAAGTACCGCCCAATCCACCCGGCTGCGGCGCGTCCATAATCTCGCTACGCCCGATGACCGCCGATATCGGATAACCGCCCGCTAAACTTTTGGCGCAGGTCATTAAATCGGGCTCAACGTTTAATTGCTCGCTGGCAAACAAGGTGCCGGTGCGGCCAAAGCAGGTTTGCACCTCATCAAAAATCAGGACGATGCCATGGGTGTCACAAATGCAGCGCAATGACTGCGCAAACGAGGGGGTTAATTGATGAAACCCACCCTCGCCTTGCACCGGCTCAACAATGATCGCCGCCACATCAGTGGGATGAATAGCGGCTTGAAATATCATCTCGATACTCTCTAATGCTTGCTGCTCTGTCACCCCAAGCTCTGGGGCAGGAAACAACGCATGATAGATAGAGGCGGGCATCGGGCCAAAATTATTTTTATACGGCACCACTTTGCCAGTTAGGCCCATACACATCATAGTGCGCCCATGCCAGCCGCCCACAAAGGAGATAACCCCATGCCGCCCCGTACTGGCTCTGGCAATTTTTATCGTATTTTCAACCGCTTCTGCCCCGGTTGTCAAAAACACGGCCTTTTTAGCGCCACCAATAGGCGCAAGGGCACACAGCTTTTCTGCTAAGCTAACATAGCTCTCGTAGCTGATAATTTGCGCCGCGGTATGGCTAAATTTATCGAGCTGCTCATGCACTTTTTGGGTAATTTTGGGATGACTATGGCCGGTGTTTAACACCGAGATACCCGCGACAAAGTCAATATAGCGCTTGCCCTCCACATCCCATAGCTCGGCGTTTTGCGCGCGCTCTGCAAAGATAGGAAACGCGACGCCCAAGCCTCTTGGCAATATGGCATTGCGACGTTCTAACAGCGACTTATTGCTTATTTCAGTATTCATCACCCTTTCCTTGTGTCAAGTTATTGCTAAATAAGAATTGCTAAATAAGAGTTGCTAAGTTATGGCGACTTAAAGATGCTTATCAAATGAGGCTTGTTAACCGATTATAGGACATTACACCCACGCTTATCCAATGTCTTGACACCAGTATTTAACAATTAGATACTCTTCGATACCGTATTTAGAGCCTTCTCGGCCAAAACCAGATTGTTTGACGCCGCCAAATGGTGCAACCGCGGTTGAAATCAGCCCAGTGTTTTGCCCCACCATGCCATATTCTAATGCTTCGCTGACTCGCCATGAGCGGGCTAAGTCCTTGGTATAAAAGTAGGCCGCCAAACCATAAAGGGTATCATTGGCCTTGGCAATCACCTCGCTTTCACTCTGAAAAGTCGCTATGGCAGTGATGGGGCCAAATATTTCTTCGTGGGCAATGTCCATATCAGCCGTGACATTGCTAATGACGGTAGGGTTAACAATGCGTTCTGACAGCGGATTGATATCACCCCCCGTCAACAGGTTAGCGCCTTTATCAAGGGCATCTTTAAGTAAACTGGTGACTTTTTCTACCGCTTGATTGTTTATCAAGGGTCCTATATCTACCGCATCGGACAAGCCGTTGCCCACTTTTAATGCCGCCACTTTTGGTAAATAAATGGCCAAAAACTCATCTTTGATACGCTCTTCAACATAAATACGGTTGGCACACACGCAAGTTTGCCCCGCATTGCGATATTTTGCCGCAATTAAGCCCTCCGCTGCTTTGTCCAAATCGGCATCGGCAAACACGATAAAGGGTGCATTGCCGCCAAGCTCTAACGATAGCTTTTTGAGCGTCGTGGCACATTGCGCCATCAAGGTACGCCCCACGGCTGTCGAGCCGGTAAAGGAGAGCTTTTTGATACGCGCATCTTGGGTAAACACATCGCCCACGGTTGCCGAGTCGCCAGTCACCACTTGCAAGACGCCTTTAGGGATACCCGCCTCATCGGCCAGTTGTTGTAGTGCTAAAGCCGATAATGGCGTTTGCATCGCCGGCTTGACCAAAATGGTACAACCGGCGGCCAATGCCGGTGCTACTTTACGAGTAATCATTGCCGCAGGAAAGTTCCATGGCGTAATCGCCGCACATATGCCAATAGGCTGCTTAAGGACGCTAATGCGTTGACTGGCTTTAGGGGCTGGGATGACATCGCCATAAATCCGCTTGCCCTCTTCGGCAAACCAGCGAATAAAACTGTTGGCATAGCTGATTTCTCCACGCGACTCTTTAAGCGGCTTACCTTGCTCGAGGGTCATAATTGTCGCTAAATCATCGAGATTCGCGTCAATTAAATCAGCCCACTGCATCAGCAAATCACTGCGTGCTTCTGCCGTTTGAGCCGCCCAACTTGCCTGCACGCTGTCGGCATTGGCGACGGCTTGCTCGACTTCCTGTTTGGTGTGGCTTGGCACCCAGCCGATAACCTCACCATTAAAAGGATTGTTGACGTCGACACGCTTAGCATTGTCGTTATTGTCGTTGCTGTCGTTATTGTTATCACGGTCATTGCTGTTAGCGCTAGAGGTACTAGGGTGAACCAGATAGGTTTTTAGTAGTGCTGGGTTCTTTAAGGTCGTCATAGCATGCTTCCTAATAAAATGCTTTTTGAGGGAGGGTCGCCATTGCTGGGGTCGATGGTTATTCATTAATGCATAGGTACTGACGCATAGGTACTGACGCATAGCTATCAACACATAGCTATCAACACATAGCCACTAAATTGCGCCATTGCTTTTTTCAATACTATTTTAAGATACTGGGTTTAAAGATTCAGTGCTTAATAGTTAATAGACAGTGTGCACGATAACAGTGTGCGCGATATTCAGGCTGCGTTTACCCAGGTTTGGTTATTATCTGTCTCTTTTTAGCAACAAAACGTCTTCAATCAGGTTTTAAATGTGCACCTAGCCGCTTAAAAAGTAGCTGGCGTGTGCGCACTCACAATACGGGTGATATTGGCGCTAGGGTTGACAAAGGTGTGCGGATGACTGGTATCAATAACATAGCTGTCACCCGCTGTTAAAAAATAGGCGGTATTGTCAGTGTGGATGACTATTTCGCCCTCAATCACGGTGCCAATTTCCTCACCTTCATGCACAATTTTTTCCTCCGTTGAGCTATTGGGTTGATAGGTTTCAAGCAAAAAACCTAAGTTTCTATGGGTGGCATAGCTATGCACTTGCTTAATAGACACCCCACTATTGGCCTCACTGATTTCTACCAAGTCCTTGGGTTTGACAATAACCTGCGTGGTGGCCTCTTCCCAATCTTCACTAAAAAAGCTTTGTAAATCCGAATCTAGCACCGCCAATATGGCGTTTAGGGTATTGACCGCAGGGCTAACCTTGTTGCGCTCAATAGCGCTGATGGCGGTATTGGTGAAGCCAGCCAGCCGCGCCAGTTTGCGCTGCGAATAGCCTTTTAACAGGCGCAAATGACTCACTCGGCTGCCAATATCAATGCCCTCAAGCCCTTTGTCCAGCGGTTGTTTGTCAAGTTGCTCTGTTATGCTGACGCTAGCTGCATCTTTTATAGTGTCCTTTATTGCTAGAGCGTCTTTTTTACCCTGTCGATTATCTGCTTGCTGCGCTGGCGCTTTGTTAATGGCTGGTTGTTTAACAGCTGTTTCAATAGGCTCTTTTTTAATAGCCGCCTTTTTGCTAACCCTTCTTTGTGTCACTTTCTCCTTTTTAATAACGTCTTCTGCCATCGCTTGTTTTACAGTCGCTGCTGCGCTAGGTTTTGCTGCGCTAGGTTTTGCTGCGCTAGGTTTTGCTGCGCTAGGTTTTGCTGCGCTAGGTTTTAAAGTCGGCTCATTCATCTGCGCATCAACAGGCAGCATGGCGCTAGGAGGCTTTGTTTTGTTGGGCATGTTGGATAAATTCCGTAAAAATAAAGTTAGACATGGCGTCTTCTATATAATCAAACTCTGGATGCCATTGTACCCCAACCATAAACGGATGCGTCGGCAAGCTAATGGCTTCTATTAAGTTATCGGGGGCGAGTGCTTCGATTAGCAGCCCCGCACCTAGGCGATGAATGGCCTGCTTGTGTAAGGAGTTCACTCGCCAAGCGGTATTAAAAGCAGCCAGTTTGCCACCCTGTTGCAGGTTGACTTGATGAACCGGCTGATATTGAGCCTCTAGAGGCAAACTGCCGTCCTCTAAATGCGGCTCAAAAAATGTGTCCACCTTACGCCAATCGGGGTATAGCGTGCCGCCAAAGTAGACATTCATTTCTTGCAGGCCTCTGCAAATCGCCAATAGCGGCAGCTGGTTGGCAGTCGCAAATTTTAGTAAGGCAAAGCTCAAATTATCTCGGTTGACATCTTGTTTATCCTCGTGATGGGCTGCGCCATAGTGCACGGGAGCAACATTACTATAACTGCCGGTTAATAAGATGCCATCCACCATGGGCATCACACTGGCAAAACTATCGCTTTCCGCCACACTATATGGCAATAAAATCGGAGCGCCGCCATAATAATTGATGACATCGATATACTTGTGATACACCGTTTGCGCTAAGTGCCCATCCACGTCTTTTTGACAACAGACAATCGCAATAACAGGCTTAGCTTTGGTAGCTGGTTTGGTGGCTGGTTTAGTGACTGGGGTTACGTTGATTGAGGCCGTGTTTGTGTTTGTGTCTGTATCTACATTTGTGTCTGTATTTATACTATCTGTCATCGCAGTATCCTTATGCTTAATGCTTAATGCTTAATGCTTAACCCTTACGTTTGCACTATTTGCAGCGAGTCCATTATTGATGTGGTTAATGAGCTTATTTTTGATGTCGATGTTGATAGTGATGTTGATTTTGAGTTAATGACGTTGAGGCTGTCACCCTTAGTGCTTACTAAGCTTGCAACGTCGCCTATTTTTTTACTAACAGGTATGTTTTCGCAAACTTTGTTAACTTCCTCACCCTTAAATTATATCACCCAAAAAGCCACACCAAGACAATGTATGTTAATTATATACAACATATAGTAATTTCAAATCCACATATTGACAACTATAATTTACAGGGCTATATTAAAAATTAGCCGAATGCGCTTACATTTATTCCCATCTTTTGAATGTAAACAGTATCATGCAAAGCTTCATCCTATTTCTCGCAGTGTCGGGGAGTTGCGTCTTGTGTCGTTTCGGGTCGGTTACAGATAGCGTATGCTATAAACCAAGCGTTTATTTTACCTTTAACGATAGAGCCATGAGCTATAGCGCTATAAAACCAGCAATGAGATTAAATTAGATTGGATTACTTCGTTAGCACAGGCAGGTATAGACCTTGTCATAGTTAAGCCCATTTGTAGCCACACTCGTTTATAGCCACACCAGTTTATAGCCACACCCGTTTATAGTCAGCACATTTATAGCTACACTCGTTTATTAACACCCGTTTTTTGGCCTAATCGTTGAATAATATAGGATAGTTAGTGATGACAACAAATCAGCAAAAACTTGCTCGTGGTATTGATAGCATTGATAATACTAACAGTATTGGCAGCATTAACAATATAGGCAACAAAAACCTTGACGCTGTCCATAATGAGCTCATAGACCATAGCGTAAATGTTGAACAAAATATTGACTATGTGTATGTGGCAGCAGGTGATATTAATGGGATTTTGCGCGGTAAACGCATCCCGTATGAGCAGCTTAACAAAGCCATCAACGGTGGGGTACGTCTGCCTTTGTCGGTACTGGGTGTGGATATTTGGGGCGCTGATGTGATTGAATCCTCACAGTCCAATGGTGATGTTGATGCCATCGCCATGCCGACAGGGCGCAAACCTTTTAATCTTATTAATACCAGCAGGCCGTCGTCGATGTTGCCAGTGTGGCTATATACCGAGGATGGTGCGCCCTATTATGGCGATGCCCGCCATGTGCTGGATTATGTGAGCCAAAAATTTACCGCATTGGGTTTAACCCCGGTGATGGCCACTGAGCTTGAGTTTTATTTGGTGGATTACACCGAAGGCGAAACGCCTAGGCCACCCTTGCGGCCAAAAAATGGCTTACGGCTGGATAAAACCTCGATTCTTAGCATTAATGATTTGTTGCAGTTTGACTCTTTTTTGGATGAGGTGTATACCCTCTGCCACGAGCTTGACATTCCGGCAGACGCTGCCTTGGCGGAAAATGGCTGTGGGCAGTTTGAAATCAACCTGTTGCACGTGAACGACCCGCTAAAGGCGGCAGACGATGCGGTATTGTTTAAGCAACTGGTAAAAGCGGTGGCCGCCAAACACAATTTGACCGCCACCTTTATGGCAAAACCCTTTGGTAGGCAATCTGGCAATGGCTTTCATGTGCATTGCAGCTTGCTGGATAAAGAGGGCAATAACATTTTTGATGATGGCACCGAAGAAGGCTCCGATATCTTGCGCCATGCGGTGGCAGGTTTAATTGAAACCATGTCCGATTGCACCTTGTTGTTTGCGCCGCACGTCAACTCTTATCGCCGCTTTTCGCCCGGTACCCTCGCCCCCAATAATATCTCTTGGGGTTATGAGAACCGCACCGCAGCCGTTCGTATACCCGGTGGCGACTTTGGCGCCCGCCGTATCGAGCACCGGGTATCCGGCGCGGATGCCAATCCTTATTTAGTGTGTAGCGCGGTACTGGCGGGTATTTTGTATGGCATCGAAAACAAATTGCAAGCGCCCAAGCCCATCAACAGCATCACTTATGGCGACGCCGATTTAGCCACCCTACCTTTAGACTGGCTATCGGCCATTCGCGAGTTTGAACGCAGTGATACCATCGAAGCGTTGTTTCCTATGCAAATGATAGACCTAATTTTGGATGTGAAAAAGCAAGAGGCGAAACGTTTTGCCTTGCAAGTGACCAACCTTGAATACTTAACTTATTTACAGGATGTGTAAGATGACCACCTCCAGCACCCCTTCAAGCGAGCAAGATAGTCATTCTCTGAATAGCCGTTCTGTCCATAGTAACAATAAGCGCAATATTCCGCACTATGCCAATAATGGCGACTATCCAGATAGCTACTACGCTGCCAGTCGCAATCCCAAGCCGCAGCGGCCTCGGCTCGAGACCGATATCCGCTGTGAGATATGCATTGTGGGCGGCGGCTACAGCGGCCTATCCACAGCGCTGCATTTGACCGAAACGGGGCACGACGTTGTATTGTTAGAAGGGGCACAAATTGGCTGGGGTGCCTCGGGGCGTAATGGTGGTCAAATTGTCAACGGGCTTAATGCTAGCCTGCAAAAAATCAAAAAATCCTATGGCGCACCTACGGCTGATTTTGTGGGGCAATTGGTGACCCGTGGCAATGCCATTATTCGCCGTTTTATCCGCGATTATGCGATTGAGTGCGACTTAAAAGAGAAAAATATTTTTGCCGCTTTTAATCAAAGCCAAATGCAGGATTTAAAACAAACGCATGAATTGTGGCAACGCCATGGTATGGGCGAGCGTGAGCTACTTGATAAAGATGGCATTCGCCAGTATGTGAACACTGATGCCTATGTGGGCGGTATGATTGACCATTCTGGCGGCCATATGCACCCGTTAAATCTGGCGCTTGGCGAGGCCGCTGCCGTAGAAAAAAACGGCGGCACTATTTATGAGCACACCTTGGTGGTGGATATCGAGTATGATGATGCCCATGCTAAGGTGATTAGTGAGTTTGGCAGCGTGACTTGCGAGCGCATTGTGCTGTGCGGCAATGCCTATTTAAACAAGGTCGTCCCCAAGCTTACCGACCGCGTCATGCCAGTATCAACACAAATCATAGCGACTGAGCCTTTAGGGGCATTGGCCGATGAACTCATTCCGAGTGATGTTTGCATTGAGGATGTGCGTTACATCCTAGATTACTATCGCCTCTCTGCCGACAAACGCATGTTGTTTGGGGGCGGCACGGTGTATGGTGGTCAGGACCCTGCCGATATTAGCGCCAAAATTAGACCTAATATGACCAAAATTTTTCCGCAGCTGCGTGATGTCAAAATTGATTATGCGTGGAGTGGTAATTTTGCCCTATCGTTTTCACGGGTGCCGCAACTGGGCAAATTGCATGATAGGGTGCTTTTTGCGCATGGCTATAGCGGGCACGGGGTAACCGGCTCGCACCTTTTTGGTCAAATACTGGCCGATGCGATTAATGGCAAAACCGATGAGTTTGAGGTATTTACGAATATTCCTTGGATTCCGTTTCCAGGTGGCCGAGCGCTACGCGTGCCGTATTCGATGATGGGCTCTTGGTGGTATGCGTTAAAAGACTGGACAGGGCTATAATGCTAACGTTGGCGCTAACCTTGTCACTAACTTTTTCACTAACTTACTAAAATAATCTTCACAACTATTGCTGTTGTGTCTAACCTTACTATTTATTTATTCATCTAGTCATCTATTAATTCATTCATCTCTTGTTAAACCATACATTTTGCCCTGCTGCCTCTAACCGTTGATGTTGATAAAGGAGTTTTAATGAGCGATTATCAAGTGCAAAACCCTGCTACTGGCGAGGTTGTTGCCACCTATGCCACTGCCACTGACCAGCAGATTGAGGCAGCGCTAGCCCAAGCGAGCACAGCGTATTACCACTGGCGTCAGACGCCGCTTAGTGAGCGTGCTCAGCTATTGCATCGCATCGCCGACCTCTATGAGCAGCACCAAGACGCTTTAGCGCATATTATGGCCACCGAGATGGGCAAACCGATTGCGCAAGGCAAAGGGGAGATTGGCTTGGTTGCCGAGATATATCGCTACTATGCCGATAATGCTGCGCCGTTGCTCGCACCCACCAACATTGAGGTGGATAGAGGCTCGGCCATCGTCGAAAAACATCCGGTTGGGGTGCTCTTTGGCATTATGCCGTGGAATTATCCTCACTATCAGGTTGCTCGGTTTGTCGCCCCAAATATCATGGCAGGCAATACCATTATCCTCAAACATGCGCCGCAGTGCCCGCAAACTGCCGCCGCCATTGTCGATATTATCCAACAGGCCGGTGTGCCTGCTGGGGTGTATAACAATGTGTATGCCACCAATGCACAAGCTGCCACGATTATTCACGACAGCCGAGTTCAAGGTGTCTCATTAACGGGGTCTGAAAGAGCTGGCAAAGCGGTTGCCCAAGAGGCAGGGCAAGCGCTAAAAAAAGTGGTGCTAGAATTGGGCGGCTCTGATGCGTATATTGTGGCGGCAGATGCTGACCTGCAGCTTGCGATAAAAGGGGCGATATCTGGTCGTTTTGGCAATACGGGGCAAGCTTGTAACGCGGCAAAACGCTTGATTATTGTCGAGGCCATCTATGATACCTTTGTTGCAGGGTTTGGCGCTGCGGTACGTCAATTGCAGCTAGGCGATCCGCTTGATGATAACACCTTTATTGGGCCGATGTCCTCAATCAGTGCCGCTGTTAATTTGCAGCAGCAACTCAGCCAAGCCGTAGCGGATGGCGCCACCTTGCTCGTTGAGGGTGGCCTGCTTAAAGATAAGCCAGGCGCTTGGTTCAAACCTGCTGTCTTAACCGGGGTGAATGACACCATGCCAGTATATCGCGAGGAGCTGTTTGGCCCTGTTGCTGTACTTTATAAAGCTTCTAGCATTGAGGACGCTATTAACATTGCCAATGATGTTCCGTTTGGTTTAGGCGCGTCCATTCAAACCAAAGATGACAAACTGGCGGCACACATTGCCGAGCAGCTAGATGTGGGTATGGTGACTATTAATGCGCCCTCTGGCAGCGAGGCCAATACCCCATTTGGTGGGGTCAAACGCTCAGGTTTTGGTAGAGAGCTTGGCTATCTTGGTATCACCGAGTTTTTAAATTATAAGTTAATTCGTGATAAATCGTAGCGGCTACGCCTATGCCCCCCATCAAAAGCTAACAGTCAACAATTATGAATTTTAAGGCGCAAACCCGCAACACAGGCACTCTCTTAAAGCGTACCCCCTATTTACCGATGTTACTCATGGGGGTTAGCGCCTTTGTGATGAACACCACCGAGTTTGTGCCTGTGGCCTTACTCAGCGACATCGCCGCCGACTTTTCGATTACCACCGCACATGCTGGCTGGATGCTTACCTTGTATGCGTGGGCAGTCGCCCTATTGTCATTGCCGCTAATGTGGGTTACCCGTCACCTAGAGCGCAAACGCTTGCTGCTGGTGTTATTCGCAGTATTTATCGTCAGTCATGCACTATCTGCTGTGGCATGGCGCTATGAAGTATTGCTACTCAGCCGCATCGCCATTGCCTTCACTCATGCCCTATTTTGGTCAATTACCGCAGCCATCACCATTCGAGTTGCCCCGCACGGCAAAAAAGCATTGGCACTTAGTGTGCTGGCAACGGGGTCGTCATTGGCGATGGTATTGGGCGTGCCTTTGGGGCGGCTTATTGGGCAATGGTTTGGCTGGCGCATCACATTTGCGGTGATTGGTGTTATCGCTTTGGGGGTGGCTGGGCTACACATCAAAGTATTACCAACGTTGCCAAGCCAGTTTCAAGGCACGCTTAAAAAAATTCCTCAGTTGCTTAAAAACCCCATGCTGCTTTCCCTGTATGGCATCTGTTTTATCGCCTTTGCCGCCCATTATACTGCCTATACCTATATCGAGCCGTTTTTGAGTCAGGTTGGGGCGGTGAGTGACAATGGGGTGACGCTGGTGCTGCTGCTGATTGGGGTGGCCGGTATCGTGGGTAGCGTGATATTTAGCCATTGCGGTGAGCGTTATAGTGCCCAGCTTACTGCCACAGCGCTGTTGCTGCTGCTTGTGGTACTAAGTACATTGGTGTTTGCGGTGGCCTCAGTTTGGATGCTCGGCTTGAGTGCCATCGCATGGGGCATTGCCGTCATGTTGCTGGTTATTGCGCTTAAATATCAGGTGTTGCTGGTAGACCAGACGGCGCAGGATATGCTGATGTCCCTGTTTTCTGGCATTATCAATGTCGGCATCGGTACCGGGGCGTTGTTAGGAGGGTATGTGGTCACTCATTTGTCACTCGCTTATGTCGGCTTTGCTGGCGCCGCCATCGTCAGTGTGGCGCTACTACTAATGGTGGTGGTGCTGCAGCGCTGCTCGCCACAGCTTTAGGCATAGCAAGTTTCTGCATAGCAAGGGTTGAAGCGTATTGCCGTTAAATGGTTGTTAAATGGTTGTAAGCGTCGACATGAGGTCAATAGGTTTAGTGCAGGTCTCGTACAGGTTTCGTACAGGATTAGGTCGTAGGTTGGCTGACCCAATGGTTATCATTAGGGCTTGTTAGTTAGTGTATCAATGCTCGCCTTCACTAACCTTTACCGACTTTTGATTGCTGCTGACTCGTCTTTAACTCACCCACTCACCGCTGACTTGCCTATATTTCATTCCATTTCATCTCATCTCGTAATCGTGGTTATATCGGTACTCTTAATCATCGTCTTACTTATAATACAGTAGTCTTAGGCCGCCAAATAGTTTACGCTACTGCGTTTGGCGCCGGTTATCCATCAGCGCTTTTATTAACTGCTTTTATTGACTGCTTTTATTGACCGCTTTTATTGACCGCTTTTATTGACTGACTTTTTATTGACTGCTTATTGTGACCCCACTATGACCCCACCCATACAGCCAAACACCCCAGCACAGCGCCCGCCCTACTTGCCAATGCTCCTTATGGGGATTAGCGCCTTTGTGATGAACACCACCGAGTTTGTGCCTGTGGCGTTGCTCAGCGACATCGCTCACGATTTTTCCATTAGCACCGCCCATGCTGGTTGGATGCTGACCTTATATGCGTGGGTCGTCGCCCTAATGTCATTGCCGCTGATGTGGATAACCCGGCATATCGAGCGCAAGCGCTTGCTGTTGGTGTTGTTTGCGGTCTTTATTGCCAGCCATGTGCTGTCTGCTGTGGCGTGGCGCTATGAAGTATTGCTGCTCAGCCGCATCGCCATTGCCTTTACCCATGCGCTATTTTGGTCGATTACTGCGGCCATTACCATTCGAGTTGCCCCCGAGGGCAAAAGAGCGCTGGCGCTGAGTGTACTGGCGACAGGAACCTCGCTAGCTTTGGTATTGGGCGTGCCCTTAGGTCGAGTTATTGGGCAATGGTTTGGCTGGCGCATCACCTTTGCCGTGATTGGTAGTATTGCTGCCATTGTTTTTGTGCTACAGGCCAAGCTATTGCCAGCGTTGCCCAGTCAATTTCAAGGCTCTATTCAAAAAATCCCTGAGCTGCTTAAAAACCCATTGCTGCTTTGCCTGTATCTGTTGTGCTTTTTGGCGTTTAGTGCCCACTACACTGCGTACTCCTATATCGAACCGTTTATGCGTGACGTAGGGGCTATTAATAATAGCGTGATAACGCTGGTGCTCTTGGTCTGCGGCGGGGCGGGCATTATCGGTAGCGTGCTGTTTAGTTACTGGGGCGAGCGCTATCCTACGCGCTTACTCTTGGCAGCCATCGTCCTGATGATGGTGTCGATGAGCGCTCTGCTTTGGGCATTGACGTCTATTTGGTCACTGCTTGTTGTGGCCGTGGTTTGGGGCGCCGCCATTATGCTGCTGTTTATCTCGATTCAAGCCAAGGTGCTGGCGATAGACAGCGAGGCGCAAGACATGCTGATGTCAATGTATTCTGGCACCATCAACCTAGGCATTGGCACCGGGGCGCTGCTTGGTGGTTATACGGTGACCACCTTATCGCTAGCCAGTATAGGCTATATGGGGGCTGGGGTGATTGGCGTTGGCTTGCTGCTGGTGTTATTAATGATTCAGCGTTTTCCAAGATTGCGTTAGCCTTTTTATTCGCTAAGGGACGTATAACCCCTCCCAAACCTCTGCCTACATAAGGTTAGGGTTTGCTTGCAACAAAACCATGAGAAGAACTGTAAGAAAACCACAATAAAAAATACAACTATCAAAAAAGGGTGAACCGCTAAACTAAAGCGGCAGATGTTTATCGGTTTATCTTTTTGTTTTTTATTGTCATTTAGGTAGAAATAAGCTAAGTCTTGATGGCTTTCAAGCCAGGCTAGTTGTCAGTTTATTCGCTAACAAAGGCAATTTTGGTTAACCCGGCCTCGCTTGCCAGCGCCAGTACTTGCGCCACACTCTCGTAGCGGGCGGCTTTATCGGCTCGTAGCTGAATGGTGGGCGGCTGCGGCTGGGTCGCTTGCGCATGGAGCTGTTGTTGCAGCTGGGTTTGGGTGAGCGACTGATTGCCCCAAAATACTTTCCCGTTTTTATCAATGCTAATTTGGATATCTTTGGCGGGCGGCTGTATCGTAGCCGTTGTGGTCGGTAAGTTGAGCGGTATTGAAGGCGTTAATGCCGTCGCCGTTAGCATAAACACAATCATTAGCACCAGCATAATGTCAATCAATGGGATAAGGTTCATCTCATTGATGGGCTGGCTGTCTTCCTCACCCAATTGAAAGGCCATGCGCTGCTCCTAGTTGCTGTTTGATGTTGTGTTCATTCGTGTATTTATTGACATAGTTGATAACGGGTTGTCGATGTGCTAAATACCCTGCTTGCAGGATATATAAGGACGGGTTTATCGCCTTGTTACTGCGTCTTGTGCTATTGGTTTAACGGTATCGGCCAATAGACTATAGGCAGTATCGTTGGCAATAAACTGGATGCTGCGGTTTAGGCGCACCGCAATGTTATAAAAAACGATGGCAGGAATGGCAACGGCTAATCCCAGCGCTGTCATAATCAGCGCCTCGCCCACGGGGCCCGCCACTTGGTTTAACCCCGTTTGTCCCGTGGCATCAATGTTATGTAAAGCATGAAAGATGCCCCACACGGTGCCAAACAATCCCAAAAAAGGGGCAATAGCAGCAATGGTGCCAAGGATTGGCAAGCCTTTTTCGCCCTGATAGCGCGCGCGACCGATATGTTGTAACAAAATTTGCTCGGTGATGGTTTTGCGCTCGGCACTCAACAGTGAGGTAATTTGGGGTGCCTGCTGTTGCACCGCTTGGGTTAACTCGGCGGCAATTCTGCTTTTTAATTTTAGGCTATGATACAGGCGCAAAATGCCGGTAACCCATGCGAATACAGATAAGCCGATGAGAATAAAGAATAAACCCTTGGTGACGCTATCGGTATATTGCCAGTAACTTAGATAATCCATGTTGCATCCTTGGTTGGCACTGAGTGTGGCTTTTTGTCGCTTTTTGTCGCCTTAATCACCATATAAATGGGCGAGATAAATGGGCGAGCCTTAAGCGCCGCTTAGCTCGCTTTAAGCGGCTTAGGGTATTTGATAATCAAATGACACCGTCACATAGCCAAAAATAGGAACACCTTGTTTTAAAAAGGGGTAAAACTTTGCCCATCTTAGCGACTGTAGAGCAGCGCCATCTATCTTGGCATTGCCTGAGCTTTTGACTAAGGTGGGTTTGCTGATATTGCCCTGTTGATCCACCGTCATTTTTATGGTGACACTATAGACCTCGCCGCGGTGCGCCAGTGTCAGCACGCTTGCAGGAAATTTGAATGTTGGTTCAATCTGCCATCTTGCATCGCTTTGCGATAAGGGTTGCGGCGTGTTGCTGGCTTCGGCTATTGCTGCCGCTTGCTGCTGTGCTGCTGCTATCGCTTCTTGTTTTGCTTCTTTTGCTTCGGCTACTGCTTGCTGCTGTGCTTCAGCTGCCGCCTGCTGCGCTTTGGCTACTGCCGCTTGTTGCTGAGCTTTAGCTATTGCCTGCTGCTTCGCTTCGGCTGCTCGCTGCTGCTGTTCGTCTATCGCTTGTTGTTGCGCTTTTGCTGCTTGTTCGTCTATTGCTTGTTGTTGGGCTGGTCGCACTGGCGACGCTGCCATGACTCGCTGTTGCGCCTTGGTAGTTGGTTTAGCGGTTGGTTGCCTATCTGATTGCGGTGTGGGTTGTATGCTTGGCTTGGCTGCTGGTTTGGCTGCTGGTTTAACATCTGATTTAGGGGCAAGTTTTATGCTGGGCTGGACTGCTGATTTAAGAACACTGGTTTTTGCTTCAACTGGCTTGGCTACTGCTGTCATAACGGGTTTAACGACTGATTGCTTTACCGGTGGGATGGTAATGATGGCCGCTGCGGTGCGTTCTTCTACAGGCTTGATAAACTCAATGTTCAAAGGTAGGGTTGGTTTTGGTGGGCTTGACGCTTGTTTGGCAGGGTGTCTTTTAATTTGTTGACTTTCAATCTGTTCAATAGCCATTTGATTCATCATCCCCCAAGCCACAATACCATGCAGCACCAAGACGGCAACCGTGACAGCCAGCGCTAATGGGCATAGACGCGATGTTTTTTGCTGTTTATCCATCATAACCATAGCCGTTATCACCCTGTATTCATCAGACTGCTACCTAGCGCTACTCATCGGTCAAGTCCTTAAAGGGAATGTTGAGCAAAGGGGACGTTTTAGCGGCGCGGTTTACAGGTGCTGCGATTATAACCTCGATTATCAACGAATGCCATTTGCTGTTTAGGGTCTTATGGTGTGTATTAGCGTTTGGTTTTTGCGGTTAGGCATTACCATCCTGCCAACTTCGCACGCTGACCACTATGGGTTTAGCGATGCCAGTGTTACGCCCCGCCGCAAACGCTAGGGATGTTTAAATCGGTAGCAGCCGGCAAGAGGCAAAGGGCAAGAGGCAGCGATACCGGCTTCCTTTATCGTTCGCGAAAGGGTTATGCAATAAAAATCGAATATTGTATACTGTCTTATTGAGACCTGACCTGACTGTACTTCGACATAAGCCCCTTGCTCGGTCAATACAATGTATCGCTTTGCTATTCAAGGCCTGTTTAGGAATAGGCCTTATTAAAATATGCTTTAAACGATACACCCAGCAAGCTTTAGCTAAACCAAAGCCGAATGATATAGACGATTAAAGCAATATCTATTGCGATAAATAAAGGCATTTTCATCACTCATTAACTGCGTTAAGCAATTTTTCTCAGCAAACAAGGGTTATCCATATGGCAGATAAACTATTAGCATTAGGGTCAGGATTTTGGAACATTCAGGGTAGCTTTCGTTTGGGGGGCATTATCAATATAGGCACCCAATGCTCATTGATTCAATTATCCTCTGGACGCTTTATTTTTTTGGACAGCTATACCTTAACCGGTGAGGTACGCGCCCAAGTTATGGCGATGACCAATAACGGTCAAGCAGTTGCCGCCGTGTTAAACTTGCACCCTTTTCATACCGTGCACTGTGCACAAATGGCTAGAGACTTTCCTACGGCACGACATTACGGCAGTGTGCGTCACCAGCAAAAGGTTCCTGAGGTCCATTGGGAGGATGACTTGGTCGAAAGTGTGGCCGTTGCCAAGCGCTATCCTGAGCTTGAGTTCTCCTTACCACAGGGCATCTATTATATTGCACCCAATGAGATGATTCATGCCGGCTCCCTGCTGGCGTATCATCCTGCCAGTCGCGCATTGCATGTTGACGACACGTTTGTTACTCCCCCACTTGATATACTTAAAAAACTACTGCCTGAAATAGGGCTACATCCTACCACCAAAAAAGCCTTAATAAAAGATGAGCCCAATGCCGGCCAGCTATACTGTGATTGGGCAACCAAATTGGCAGATAAATGGGGTGAGACTCGGCATTTTTGCGCAGCTCATTCCGGTTTGGTCGAATTTAAAGACGGCGAGTTTAGTGCTACCCTACTTCATGCTATAGACAAAGCACGCCCAAAACTGCTAGCAACACCATAACAAAATCTTTACTACGTGGTTAAATCCTCAGTAATACGCTTTGTGCTTTGACAAGCTGTTTTTGGTTTTCTTCTATGGTTTTTTTGGTTTTTTAAATCCGTTGATAGCATGATTAGGCAATAAATCCATTACGCCAATCAGGTTTAAAGTCAATTCTTTATTTAATTGCATTAGTAAATAACACACCCTACCATTTATCGCTTTATATATACATCTTATCTGTATTATTAACAGTCCAGCGGGATAACATTGACTAAACAAAAGTACTTATCTACTATGGCGTAAAATAAACATATCCATTTAATAATCACTGTTTTTTTTCTACACAATGCATAGGTACTCTAATAGATAGGTACTCTAATAGATAGGTACTCTAATAGATTGTTATACTTACCTTACCCTTACCATGCCACTTTTTTAATAAACCAATCCATCCTATCCTTTGTATTGTGCTTAGTGTCTATTTAGTCTCAATAGTGTCTACCGATTACAAGTGTTTCTCGATTACAGCTCTTCATCTCATTATAAACCGTCGCTCTTTCAACAACAGCTCTTGAATTAAACAACGATCACACTTATCACACTGCCGTTAACATTAACCACGTTTGTCATCTTGATATTGCACGCTCAGTAAGAACTTATTCACCCTTTGCTAATCACTCGTTAAATAAGGCATCTTTATGAACATATTCACCAAATCAATGCTCACCACAATGCTTGCTCTTAGCATCAGCATTCCCTATGCGACAGCTGAAACCCGTCAAGTCGGCCCAGTGGTGTGGAATACTGACACCGCTGCCCAACTAAGCGACAACGTGCCCAACAACAAAAGTCAGCTTATCTTTGTGCGCTTTGCCGACAACCTACCCACCAGCACCAGTGCCAACATATCCATTGATGACGACTACCAAATCAGCTTGCAATCGGGGCATTTATCTAACGTCTTGGTCTGCACCGGCGAACATAAGCTTAGCACCCAGTCTACCGCCCACAAGTCAAATGACCTGTTATTCAATGGCCAAACCATTATCACCCTACCCAAGCAAACCTATTATTACCGCGTTCAAGCCACTGCAAATGGCGATACTTCTATCATGCCATTAGATGCCAGC
>JAGLBE010000249.1 GCA_018260445.1 Psychrobacter sp. | reverse complement strand
AACTTATTTATGGTTATGTTAGGTTGAGACATGCTTGGTATGAGGTCTTTTTGCTTAATTATCTTCTACCAGAACTGAAAGAGATATTCCAGAAGAATAATCACATTTATTAGTAACCGGATAGGAGATTTACTATTATTAATCTCAATTAGCATACTTTGAAGACTGTCCTCTTTGAGGAGCTATGCCTTGGTAGAGCATGGCTTATTAGTCTCTCTTGTGTTTATTATAGGCGCACTATCAAAATCTGCTCAAATACCATTTTCAGCATGGCTGCCAGAAGCTATAGCAGCTCCAACCCCCGTTAGAAGGCTAGTCCACTCCTCTACCCTTGTCACTGCTGGAGTATACTTACTTATACGGTTCCCTTGGGTTTGGTCTGGGATAGAAAGTCTGTTAATGGTTATTGCTGTCACTACAGTAACTTTTGCAGGTATCCTAGCGTGCTTAGAAACAGATTTAAAGAAGTTAATTGCCTATTCTACCCTGTCTCACATGAGAATTATGGTTTTATTTCTGTCTATCGGGAGAAGTGAG
>JAGLBE010000248.1 GCA_018260445.1 Psychrobacter sp. | reverse complement strand
AAAGTGGCATTAAATGAAATTAAAATTTTGAACAACTTATGGAAGCTATATTTAAACTATGATTCCTTGACAAAACCGATATTAAAATTCTTAATCCTAGAATTCTTTCACATACTACTAATACTAAATAGAAAATAAAATAATTCAACAAAGTTATATCCACTAATCTAACCAGAGACAGAAGCCCTATTAAAGTAACTCTTAATAACTCAATTATAATTAACGTGATTACTATTGAACTTCTTGTCAGTAACATAACCAATTCAACTAAAATTAGTAAAAATAAGACACTTTTCAAGTGTACTGCCTTAAAGGCTCTAAGTAAGCCGAAATTACTTTCAATATGAATATATGATAAGTACACAAATTAACGATCATTCTAATGATCACATCTTATTTTCAAGACAAGAGCCCTAGTAGGGCATTAGTTAGAGGTAAAAGTGGTACTAAACACTTTAGCCTACGATTAGAAATCAAGCATAAGTTTCTTATCTCCAAGATTTAAATTTAGATTTAGATTATAACTTTAACTAATTC
>JAGLBE010000247.1 GCA_018260445.1 Psychrobacter sp. | reverse complement strand
ACAGCACGAATCGGCAAAACCGCATTATACTTTCATCCGAAAATAAAGTTTTCAAACAATAAGACTATTAAAATTTGGAAATTCAGTCGTATTGACAATTCTAAATAAATATTAGCATTCGGTAAAAACATTTATTTATTTATTTATTTATTTTACGGCGATTTTTTTTTGATGTTAGGAAATGTTCAAACGCCGTCGCAATTCATGAATTTCGTGTGTTTAAATTTGGATGTTTCATTTTCTTTGTTTTTATTTAATCGAGTTGGCTCAGGTGGTTGTATAATCATTTTCGAACCTAATGACCACATTTCCATCATCAGGGGGACTGGTTCCCATCGACGTTTCGAAAAAAAAAGAAATTTTTTTTATATATATTTATTTATTTCTTGACCTCCCAATTTATTTATTTATTTATTTATTTTATCTCGCTCGAATCGGATTGTAACATCTTCAAGTTTGAAAAACAAATTTAATTTTCGATCCGAATCACGATCATCTGACAACCAACCTTTTGAGAGATTTTTTTTCTCTCTCCAT
>JAGLBE010000246.1:290-533 GCA_018260445.1 Psychrobacter sp. | reverse complement strand
GTCAACGAATTTGAATTCGTCCCGGAAGGAGTCGATTTTTACAATTTGTTTATTTATTAATAATTTAATTAATTAATTTATTATTTATCATTTAATTTAATAATTAATTAATTTATTTATTTATTTACTTGAATCGAATTTTCCTATTTCGTTCTCGTGTTGAGCTTTTTGTCCCTTTTTTTTTACATTTTTTACGAACCTGTTATTCCTTTCTTTTTTTTGTTTTTTTAATTTTTTTTTGTT
>JAGLBE010000246.1:0-280 GCA_018260445.1 Psychrobacter sp. | reverse complement strand
AGGTTGCTCTCCCCCCTTTTCTCTTTTTTTTGGCTTTGGGGCGAATTCGTTTTTTTTTCCCCCGAAGGTGTCAACGAATTCGAATTCCTCCCGAAAGGAGTATATTTTTACATTTTATTAATTAATTAATTAATTTATTTATTTATTTATTTACTTGAATCGATTTTTCCACGTTCGAATTTTTCCGTTTCGTTCTCGTGCTGTTGAGTTTTCGAAATGGCCGAAAATAATATTAAACGACGGTCCATTGAAAAAAAAATGGAAGAAGAAGAAGATGAAA
>JAGLBE010000245.1 GCA_018260445.1 Psychrobacter sp. | reverse complement strand
AAATTGTGGCTAGCAAAAGATGTGACCTGTACCATCGGAGAGAATGTCTAAAGAGTCGAATAAGTATTAAGGCAAATAAAAGAACTTGGACAGAAAAAAAAAGGAAAACAAGACAAACCGACAGGACATCGTAAATAGCGATTAGAAAAAAATATGTACAAAAAAGATAGATCTCAGAAGGATTTAAGGAAAAGAGAAGACGTAAAAGAACCTTTTTTTCAATTAAAAAAAAAGAGTTTTGAAGTTAGGAAAGAGACAGAGAGAGACAAAGAAAGAGAGACCAAAAAAAATTGGACCAAATTTTTTTCTTACTTTTTACCCGAACAGAAAATATTTTCATGGTTTCGTGATTTCAATTGACGTGAACATCCGAATTTCCTACTTTTATTTATTATTATTACTATTACTATTAATTATTATGAAAAAATCTCAACTTGAAATTTACATTTAATAGCCGTCCCACATAATAGCCTAATTCGAGCGAGACATTACTCCGGTCCAAAAAAATAAATAATAAAAATAATATTGAGGTCGGAT
>JAGLBE010000244.1 GCA_018260445.1 Psychrobacter sp. | reverse complement strand
CTTCGGGCTGGACATCATCTGTTGCAGTCCGTTTTTCCACAAGCAAGCGAAACACGGTGAAAACGGTTCGACAAAAAACGCTTAGAACGATTAGCGTACGAGCAAAAGTCCCGGGGGAAAGTCCAAAAACTACGATTTTTCACGTTTTGAATTCGTCCGCCATTTTGTGTGTTCGGTTTCGAAACCTGTTTTTGAAAAGGAATGGGGATGACGTCATCGTCGATCGAAAAAAAAAAAAAAACGGAAATTCAATCCGATTCGAATTTCTTTCGGGTGCTTGCTTCCACTTCTTTTGCCCCGTCGCTGCGAGGGGGAGAGAGAGAGAGAGGAAGGGAGGAAGAGAGAAGAGGGAAGAAAAAAAATCGGTGAAAAGAAAACCGACGAAATCGGATCTGATTTTAAAAAAATAAAAATAAAAATAAAAATAAATAAATCGCCCGTGATTTCTCTCCACAGTCGGGTGAACGAGCATGGACGCGAGTGACGTCACGAAGAGTGACTTCCGAATCGGCCAATCGGAGAGCGCTTCGTCATCGTCC
>JAGLBE010000243.1 GCA_018260445.1 Psychrobacter sp. | reverse complement strand
CCTATCGCGGTCCTAGTAGACCTGGCCAACTTATTCAGCTGTTGGCACTTTCGGTGATCGGTCCGAAGACACTACCAATGTCCTTACAAAACACTTCAGGTTCGATCCTGATGCGTTGAGAAACGACGACGACGACGACGACCACATCCCGTTTTTTGACGATGTTTCGCGACACTAGTAATGTTTTCCACTTGCTTCACTCGTTGAAAAACTACATCCCTTTCAAGGCCAGACGTTTCGCCAACTTATTTAGCTGTTGGCTTTATCAATCGTCCACCCAAAGAGTCGTAGATAATTAGTCTGACAAACAAAAGCCGCGAAAATCTAAAAGCTATAACTTGGAATTTCATTTAATTTATTTTTGTAGTTTCTAAGTATGTAAATAGGTTTAAAGAAAATTTATTCAGCTAAATTTAAATCAAAATTTTAGATTTTTTCTATAGCGTAGACGTTTTCTATCTCATTCAACGGTAAAGCAAGCAACAACAAATTTTTGGCAAATCAAATAATTTTGCAAGAACAAGATGGAGGGGAAGTGG
>JAGLBE010000242.1 GCA_018260445.1 Psychrobacter sp. | reverse complement strand
AAGAATGATAATAATAATAATAATAATTGATTTATTGATTGATCAAGTTTTTCTTGGCGTCCCGGTTTATTAAACTATTCGTTTCAAATGCACCGAAGCATTTTTTGTACTCAATCAAGAAAAGCTTATTTATTTATTTATTAAAAATTAAAAATCTGTTGTTATTATTATTATTGCGATTGCTTACATGATTGATATTTATTTCTGTTAGCTTACGTTTAACAAATTAACTTTGTCCAAGCAATAAATAAATAAATAAAGCTGAAAAATTTCGTTTATTTTTCAATAACTTATTCGTTCTAATAAGTGATCTAATTATGTTATTTAATAATTTTTTTTTCTTCCTTTCCTTTAGCATTTTGTTTTGATTTGAAATTTTTAATTTATAATAAATAAATAAATAAATAAATAAGTTCAAATTCGGAATCGTAGGCTTGAATTATCCGTGAATCGAAATTCAAATCAGAAAAAAATTAGGAATTGATTTAATGGGCATTAAATCCTGCACGAATTTAATTAATTGATTTAATTGTATAAATT
>JAGLBE010000241.1:289-541 GCA_018260445.1 Psychrobacter sp. | reverse complement strand
TGCCAAATTTTTTTTTCTCTCCCCCTCCTTCTTTTGCCTTCTTCTTTTGACTTTCGATCCGGCAGAACGAGGATGAAAGATGGAAATGAAAAAAACAAAATCTGAGAAAGGTCGCATGCGAGAAAACAAAAAAAATAAAAATAAAAAATAAAAATAAAAAGCAGACCTCGGTGAACAGTCGGCCACACAAAATGGTCCTAATGGTCCTACCCCGAAAAACTAATTTCCCCCAATTAATTTCCCCCAAAATGA
>JAGLBE010000241.1:0-276 GCA_018260445.1 Psychrobacter sp. | reverse complement strand
CTCTGAGGTGTAACTCATCTGATAGAAGAGGAGAAGGAGAAGAAAAAAAAAGAAGAAAAAAAAATGGAAAATCGAAATTTCTACGTGACTTTTTCTCGAACTAATAAAAAAATAAAATAAAATAAAATAAAAATAAAAATAAAAATGGCAGAGATCCGGAAAATCGAGGCCGGGGGAAAATCGGAAATAATGACGTCGACCTGTTTTGGGATTTTACCCTACAAGACCGTTTCTTGCCTCCTAAGTTTGCTTAAATTTTGCTAAATCCGAAGTTTA
>JAGLBE010000240.1 GCA_018260445.1 Psychrobacter sp. | reverse complement strand
CCGCGGATCGGACGCGCACGTCGATGATTTAAATGTGGTCGCTTTTTAAGAAAATCAAGCCCGGGATTCGAATTTCCTCCGGCAAATCGAATCGGACGTTAAAGTTTAAAAAATTGAAATTAAATCAAAAATAAAAAAATAAATAAATAAATAAATAAATTTCCATTTTAGATTTTAGATGAGCGATGCCGAAAGTGAGAGAGAGGAAGAAAGAGAAAAAAAAAATTTGGCGCACGCAAATCCTTACGAATTAATTGCACGGTGGGCTCGCTTTCACAGCGGAGCACAGTTTCAAGGAAGAAGTTGAGAAAAAAAAAATTAGAAATTAGAAATTCGCCTGCCTGCCTGCCTTAAGTCGATTCATTCCTCCGAGATCCGAATTAAATAAAATAAATAAATAAATAAATAAATAAAAATTATTTTTTTTGGGTCTGTCAAAATGAAAAAATGGGCTCAAATAATCGAAAAGAAGCTTTTGTCACCGAAACCCGAAATGTCAAAGGTGAGTTTTTGATTTTGATTTTTTTGATTTTTTGCTTTG
>JAGLBE010000023.1 GCA_018260445.1 Psychrobacter sp. | reverse complement strand
CTCAATCGCCACTTTATCAAAGGTGACTTGCTTGGCACCTTTGCCAGCGACATCTTCAAAACTAATGGTTTGGGTATGTAGATAATGGCGTGCAAGGTCGTCCATACCATGACGGGTAGCCGCCGCATTGATGACGTAGCTTGCCAGCATGGTGTCCATTGCCCAATTTTTTGGCGTCGTATTAAGGTCAACGCCGTATTTGGATAACACATGCGCATCATACTTTAGATGCTGACCAATTTTACCGATGTTGGGGTTCTCTAATATCGGTTTGAGTTTGGCAAGCACTTTATCACGATCCAGCTGTTTGGCAAGTTGCGGTTCAATGTTGTTTGTCTCTTCGGCCTCAAGCGCAAGCTGTTCGTCTTGCGCCTTTTTGGTTGTCGCTTTTTTAACTTTAACGGGCTCATTATAGTCCACATGCGCAAGCGGGATATAATAGGCTTCGTGCGCTTGCAACGAGAAAGACAAGCCAACAATCTCGGCCTCACGCCAATTGACATGGGTGGTTTCGGTATCGACCGCAAAATACGGCGCAGTTTGCAATTTATGAAACAATGTATCTAGCGTGTTTTCGTCAAGCACGGTATGCCATGCTTTGTCATGGTGCTGACTGGCTTTGATATGTTCAATGATAGAGGCTTGTTTTTGCTGCTGCATCGTTTTTGCCACTTGCGCTTGTGACTCGCTATTGGCTTTGCTGGTAGTCACACTGTGAGCGCTATCAATATTCTCAATGTTGGCGGGATGATTGGGATGGTCAAGCGATGCCAGCTCGTTTTTGAATTCCAGTTCGCGATACAGGTCGCGCAGTTCGGCCACAAATTCATTAGGGTCAGTATTAATGCGCAAATCTTCCCAATCTTGACCAATCTCTAGGTTGGTGATAATGGTGGCAAGCTGCTTGTCACGCGGGATATTATCGGCAAACTCAACCAGTTTTTCGCCCACTTTGCCTTTTATTTGGCTCGCATTGGCAAGCACGTTCTCGACCGTGTCGTACTTATTAAGCCATTTAGCGGCCGTTTTTTGCCCCACGCTAGGGATGCCTTGAATACCGTCTGAGCTATCGCCCATTAAGGTTAATAGGTCTATAATTTGTATAGGTTTGACCCCAAATTTCTCAATAACCCCGTCAACGTCAGTGATATTACCCGAAAAGCTGTCCTCTAAAACCACGCAATCATTGACCAGCTGCGCCATGTCTTTATCGCCTGTCGAAATCACCACATGATGACCCTCGGCCACCGCCCGCTCGGTTAGCGTACCAATAATATCGTCGGCTTCAGCGCCGTCAATGCGTAGCAGCGGAATCCCCAATGCCCGCACCAAACGGTGGATATACGGAATTTGTTCGGCCAATTCCACGTCCATCTTTGGACGATTCGCCTTGTAATCGTCTGACATGACATGGCGAAACGTGGGCGCCTTGGTATCAAAACACACTGCCATATGGGTCGGGTGATAGCGACGCATCAGCTTTAGCAGGGCATTAAGCGTGCCGCGAATCGCATTGGTCATTAGGCCTTGGGTAGTCATCATGGTTTTAGGCAAGGCGTGATAGGTACGGAATAAATAATACGAGCCATCGACCAATATAAATGGCGGCTCATCTTTTTTGATATGGCTGGTATCCATCGTTGCCACCGCAGGCATGGTATCAAAGGTGGGCAACACGTTGGGGTCAAGTGCCGTGTGCGAGGTGTCGGTTGTGGTGTCAGGTGCTGCGTCTGGTGTGGTGTTTGCAGTGTCTTTATTGGCCGTATTGGCAGAGTTATGTTCAGCAGTGTTGTCAGTCATAAGATGTCGCTTAATCAATGTGAATTCATGGCATAGGAACAAAGAGGTTTAAGGGGTGATGGGTTATAATTTAGACTTATTATAACGAAAAAATGAGCTGTCGATAGGCTGATTGTAGATATGGAAGATATCGTCATGCAAACAAAAACCCAAACCGCCATAGACGATTTGGGTTTTAGAAGGAGACTAAAATAAACTTGTTGGCGTATGGTTGTTTAACTATTAGTGATTTGAATTCTGACTACTCAAATTCTAACTACTTAAGTTCAGAAGTTACCGTCACCTCAATATTGCCATTCGTCGCTTTAGAATACGGGCAAACTTCATGCGCTGTTTCGACCGCTTTTTGAATGTCATCGATGCTGGCATCGGTGCTATCAGCAATCACATGCAGTTTAACCGCTAACTTATAATCGTGATTAGCACCCTGCAATAAGGATACTGTGGATTTAGTGGTTGACCCAAAGCTTAAACCTTGCATCTTTTTAACCACGCCAAGGGCACTATCGAAGCACGCCGCAAAACCCATGGCAAATAGTTGTTCTGGATTACTGCCTTCTTGACCAGAGCCCGGTGGTGACATTTTGATTTCCATGTCACTATCGTCAATTTTGGCCGTGCCCATACGGCCGCCGGTTACTGTCGCACTGGTAGAATATAATTCTTTCATATTGCATCCTTTATTGTTGTGTTTTGGAGATTTAAATTTGCTTGCTAAGGCGTAGTTTAGTGTTGGTAAGGCTCGAATGACGGCACGGCTTTAATTCACGACTTTAATTCACGACTTTAATTCAGAAGTCACTGCCGTCACTACGTTGTCTCGCACCGTATTTGCATAAGCGCACATCGCAAAGGCTTCATCAACAACACTTTGCACAGCCTCGCTACTTAGGTCGGTATTACTGGCAATCACGTGAATCTTTACGGCCAATCTATGTTCGTTATGCTCGCCGACTAACAGATCAACCTCTGTTTGGGTAACATGGTCAAACTTAACCTTATTCTTTTTCTGCACAATATCAATGTCGCCGTCAAAACAAGCGCCAAATGCCATCGCAAAAAGTTGTTCTGGGTTGTTACCGTCAGCGGATGGGCTAGGGGGCTGCATATTAATGACTAACTTACTGTCACTCAATGTCGCCTCGCCCATACGGCCCTCTGTTGCGGTGGCAGTTGTTGCATAGGTGGTTTTCATGGTCATTATGGTCCTTTTATGGTCATTCATTTTCATTTCATTATAGTTATGCTGCATCGCAGATAGCTTAACTGGAGTATTTATTTGGCAAGGTCTATAAATCGGCTAGCTTAGTTGAACAGCCCAGTTGAATAGCTTAGTTATAGTATCAAACACGGCTTTATTTAGCGTCTTGGGGTTGTAAGCGTTTGCTGAAATCTTGTAAGTCTTGGTCAAGTTAGTAGGCCAGTTTGCATTGCCCAAGGCTCAAAACAGGTGACAGTAGCGTCTGTTGCTAACAGGACGCATAACCTCTTCTGCACCATTTGTCAAAATCCGCTACAATACGTCCACTATTATAAATACCTGAACCCTAGTATCTTAACCCAAATATTTAAGTCGAAGTCCAAACTATGAGTGTAGATTCAAAAATTTTAAACAAAGAAGTCGCCATACGCCGTACCTTTGCCATTATCTCGCATCCTGATGCGGGTAAAACCACCATGACCGAAAAGCTATTGTTATGGGGCAAAGCCATTCAGGTGACAGGAGAGATTAAAGGCCGCAAATCTGACCGACATGCCACCTCGGACTGGATGAGCATGGAGAAAGAACGGGGCATCTCTATCACCACCTCGGTTATGCAGTTTCCTTATAACAATCATATGGTTAATCTGCTCGATACCCCGGGGCATGCCGACTTTAGTGAAGACACCTACCGCACCCTAACCGCGGTTGACAGTGCGTTAATGATGATTGATGGCGCCAAAGGGGTCGAGGCGCGAACGGTCAAATTAATGGAAGTATGTCGTATGCGCGACACGCCTATCATCTCCTTTGTGAACAAACTTGATCGTCAAGTTCGCGACCCCCTAGAGCTGCTCAGTGAAATTGAAACCGTGCTTAACATCAAGTGTGTGCCGTTCACTTGGCCGGTGGGTATGGGGCAAGATTTTGTTGGGGTGTATCATTTAACCGAAAACAAAACCTACTTTTATCAAAAAGGACATGGCGGCGAGATTACCGAGATTGAAACTCGAGAGGGTTACGATTATCCCGACGTGCGCAACCGTTTAGGCGATATGGCGTTTGCTGCTTTTGAAGAGTCGCTTGAGTTAATCCAAATGGCCTTAGAGGACTTTACAGTTGAGGCTTTTTTAGCAGGAAAAATGACCCCAGTACTGTTTGGTACGGCGCTTGGCAATTTTGGGGTCAATATGGTGCTCGATACCTTAATTAAATACGCACCGCCGCCCAAAAATCATCCGACCAATGAGCGCATCGTAGCGGCCAATGAGACCGAATTTAGTGGCTTTGTGTTTAAAATACAAGCCAATATGGACCCGCGGCACCGTGACCGCATTGCGTTTATGCGGGTGTGCTCCGGCAAATATGAGAAGGGCATGAAAATGAATCATGTGCGCCTTGGTAAAGAGGTGCGGATTACCGATGCGCTCACCTTTTTGGCAGGCGACCGTGAGGCGTTAGAGGAAGCGTATCCCGGCGACATTATTGGCCTACACAATCATGGCACCATCGGCATCGGCGATAGCTTTACTGAGGGCGAGGTGCTCAACTTTACGGGCATACCGCATTTTGCGCCCGAGCTGTTTCAGCGCGTGGTGCTCAAAGACCCGCTTAAATCCAAGGCCTTACAAAAAGGCTTGCAGCAGCTTAGCGAGGAGGGGGCAACGCAGGTATTTATGCCGCAAATCAATAATGATTTAATCTTAGGCGCAGTCGGGGTACTGCAGTTTGAAGTGGTCGCCCATCGTTTAAAGGAAGAGTATAAAGTACAGTGTACGTTTGAGCCGGTATCGATAGCCACCGTGCGCTGGATACACTGCGATGATGAGATTGCACTCGCCAAATTTAAGAAAAAAGCCCATGACCAATTGTCGCTTGATGGTGGTGGTTATCTGACTTATCTTGCCCCTAGTCGGGTGAATTTACAACTGATGCAAGAACGTTATCCAGAAATCGAGTTTAGCAGTTCCCGTGAACATTGATTTATATTGTTAGGACTTACGCATTTTGAGAAGATGTGACCAGTCGTTTTTAACAAGGTAAAATTATTTTTGCGTAAGTCCTCATTGTAAAGGTTGATGCTAAATACGGCATAAGTCGATACAGTGGTGATAGAGATTATAGTTAACTCAATATAGTTATCTCAATATAGTTATCTCAAAATGAGAGAGTCGCAGCTGCATCGCGCCAAATATCATTACAAATTATGGATAACAAATGTTTTTACGTCCCTGTATTGTATTTATGAATAACAGCAAAGATTATTGACTATCAACCATACATTAAAAGTGGAGGCTCGCAATGACGACTGCAAACCAAAAACAATGGCAGCTAAAGGCGCTTACCGAGGCATTGGGTGATTTAACCTTGACGGTGGCGGACACCTTAACTATCGGCCGTGGCAAGGAGAACGATGTGGTTTTGGGCAGCAAACAAGTGTCGCGCCAACATGCCGAGTTAAACGTCTTAAACGGGAAGCTATTTATTAAGGATTTAGGCTCGTCAAACGGCACGCTCGTCAATGATATTAAAATAGATGCCAATAAGTCCAAACATCTTAAACTAAACGATACCGTAAGCTTTGCGACGTTTCATTTTAGGGTCAACCAAGCTTTGCCGCATCAAGCATCGCAGCCCAACCCAGTTAGTGAAGCCAGTCAATCCAGTCAAAGTGAGCCGGTGCTCGCAACAAGTGCAAGCCCAGTAGCGGCCAGTACGTCAACAACCGTAGCTCCCGAGCCCCAAGCAGTACCGGAAGAACACACACTAACGGCACAAGACGATTATCCGGTAAAAACACAAGACGTTGATACCATCACCGAGGCCAAACTCAAAGAAGAGCTTGAGGCGCCAATTCCGGTGGGCGATCCCGATCAGGACACGCATCATAAAGCCACAACCCAACCCTTAAATAAACCAGATGGCACCGTGCATACCCGCCATGATGACGAGACCAGCGCCGAACATTTTAAAGAACTGGCAGCAGAGGCCGATCCCGAGGTGTTACGGGCCAAGCAAGCGGCAGCGGCTAAGTTTTCGGGCACGGTTGGTGTCAATCATGATGAGCCGCAATCGACGTTAAACCCTAAGCCAGCGCCCTCTATCACCAATCCGGTAGTCAAGGGTCATAGCAATGCTGCTACTACCACGTCAACTGCCCAAGGTCAGCCGGCAACGGCAACAGGTGGCGGCAACGGCAAGTGGATAATGATTATATTAGCCATTATTATTCTTGCTATCGCCATTTGGCTGTTTGGTAGCGGTGTTTCTGCATAAAACAAGAGTATTTCGCCTAAAAAAGAATACAGAGTGCAACCCTTTTAAAGTTTTTTAAATTTAAGGGTTGCAAAGCCAGAAATATTTGATAGAATACTCCCCACTTTGCAGGAACAAGCCGACTTAGCTCAGTTGGTAGAGCAACTGACTTGTAATCAGTAGGTCGCCAGTTCGATCCCGGCAGTCGGCACCACTTGTTAAAGTAAGCAATATGATAATTTAAGTATTATTGAGTAAGACTACTGCCCATATTGGGCAGATAATTGGTTTTACGGATCAGGTGGGGTTGGGGAGCGGTCAAACCCAACAGACTGTAACTCTGTCGCGAAAGCTTCGAAGGTTCGAATCCTTCCCCCACCACCATATTCTAGTTCTGGTACCACTATCTCTATATAACATTTAAAGTCCATCCAAATCAGCCTAAACCCTGATGCTGTATAGCAGTCGTTGATTCTGCAATACTGCGGGTGTGGTATAATGGTAACACCTTAGCCTTCCAAGCTAATGACGCGGGTTCGATTCCCGCCACCCGCTCCATATTAGATTGTATCAAGTTAGATGCTAGCAAAAGTGTTAAAATAAATGGTTTAATATTTAGACCATGTGCTCATATAGCTCAGCGGTAGAGCACTCCCTTGGTAAGGGAGAGGTCTCGAGTTCGATTCTCGATATGAGCTCCATTATTTAGTTTGTGCTATTATGATTATGGTTATGTATACTGGTTGGTTGTCATGCAGTACGACTAACAAAGCGTTTAGCTTAAAGTGTTTAAAAATTGTCCGATTATGGGGCAGTTTGTTTATTAACAAGGGCAACTGATGACCTTGCAGCTAAGTAATGAAAGGTTATAGTGAATGGTTAGTTAGGCAGCACTTCGTGTTGCCTTTTAGTGTTATTAAAAAGACAGTAATGAGTTACCATTATTTATTAGACACCTTAAATAATACTATTTTTAGTAACTCCAAATTTCAGTAAACCCAAAAAAAAGGACATTACTCATGGCAAAGGCCAAGTTTGAACGACTAAAACCGCATGTCAACGTAGGCACCATTGGTCACGTCGACCACGGAAAAACCACGTTAACTGCCGCTATCGCAACCGTTGCTGCAAAAACTTTTGGTGGCGAAGCCAAAGACTATGCCTCAATTGACTCAGCACCAGAAGAAAAAGCGCGCGGCATCACCATCAACACCTCACACATCGAATATGACACTGAAGCCCGTCACTATGCGCACGTCGATTGCCCAGGTCACGCCGACTATGTGAAAAACATGATTACCGGTGCGGCGCAAATGGACGGTGCAATTCTTGTTGTATCTGCCACTGACGGCCCAATGCCACAAACGCGTGAGCACATCTTATTATCGCGTCAGGTTGGCGTCCCTTACATCATGGTATTCATGAACAAGTGTGACGTGGTAGACGACGAAGAGCTGCTTGAACTGGTTGAAATGGAAGTGCGTGAATTGCTATCTGACTACGACTTCCCTGGTGATGATACCCCCATCATCAAAGGCTCTGCCACCGAAGCACTAAGAGGTGAGCAAGGCATCTATGGTGAGCCTGCCGTACTTGAACTGCTCAGCACGTTAGACACCTATATTCCTGAGCCTGAGCGTGACATCGACAAAGCCTTCTTAATGCCTATCGAAGACGTCTTCTCTATCTCTGGACGTGGTACCGTTGTAACGGGCCGCGTTGAATCAGGTATCGTGCGTATTGGTGACGAAATCGAAATTATTGGTATTCGTGACACCCAAAAAACCACCTGTACCGGTGTTGAGATGTTCCGCAAACTGCTAGACGAAGGTCGTGCGGGCGAAAACTGTGGTGTGCTATTACGGGGTACCAAACGTGAAGACGTACAACGTGGTCAAGTATTAGCAAAACCAGGTTCAATCACCCCGCACACCAAGTTTGACGCCGAAGTGTACGTGTTATCAAAAGAAGAGGGTGGCCGTCATACGCCATTCCTAAACGGCTATCGTCCACAGTTCTATTTCCGCACAACGGACGTGACTGGTGCTATTCAGTTGCAAGAAGGCACTGAGATGGTGATGCCGGGTGATAACGTTGAGATGAGTGTTGAGCTTATCCACCCAATCGCTATGGACAAAGGCTTACGTTTTGCGATTCGTGAAGGCGGCCGTACTGTTGGCGCTGGTGTTGTGGCAACGGTTAAAGACTAGTGATTGACTGATGATTGTCTGGTTTAATCTATCAAGCCTGATTAGATCATCATTGATGCATACCGTTATCATAAACCGCCTCAATTGAGGCGGTTTTCTTTGTTTGGCAGGTTTTATCAAGAGAAGTTGACCTTACTGCTAAAAAAGCCACTATATAACTTGCATTGAACGTAAAAACTTGTATAATATCCAACCTCTAAAGGCGGTTAGCTCAGTTGGTAGAGCATCGGTTTCCAAAACCGAGGGTCGTAGGTTCGATTCCTACATCGCCTGCCATATATTAGTGTTTAGTCGTTTATATTCCTCTAGCCTTTATGATAAGCACTCTTTTTAAGTACTCTCTTTTTCTAGCATACCATTATGCGGTTTAATTAATCGTCTGCGTCTTAAGGCAAGTCTATTATGAGCAAGCAACAAGATGACTTAGATACCTCGTTATCTGCGGCTAAACAGAGCGCTCATGACTTGCTCAATAAGAGACAGCTCGCCAAACAGAAGCCTAGCGCTGTCGAAATTGCCAAAACCCGCTCACCAAAAGACATAGCTTTGTGGGTCATTGCTTTTGCGGCCTTAATAGGCGCCACGTTTGTGGGTACCAAGCTTCCGGGCATCTGGCAGCCAGCCAATGATATTTGGGTTCGAGTCGGTATCATTGCGGCGCTTGCCCTATTGACCTTAATCTGCTTGGCCCTGACGCACCAAGGTCGTAGTTTTAAAATACTATTGCAAGATGCGGGCATCGAATTACGCCGAGTAACATGGCCTAGCAAAAGCGAAACCACTCAGTATACTTGGCAGTCTCTTGTGGTTATCGGTATTGTCGCTGTTATCGTATGGATTTTAGATACGGTATTTACCCGTTTGGTAGGGTTGTTTATCGGGCAATAAGTAGCCGGTAAGCAAAAAAGAGTAGCTAGTCAACATGAGATGGTCACTAGTAGATACCATAAACAGCTGGATTAGGAAATTTACAATAATTTTGCGTAGGCTGGGCTTTATAGCATGCATTGTATAAGCCATCCAGCCTTTTTTTCATTAAAGATTGTTTGATTGACGTTATGGAGAATGAGATGCGCTGGTATATTGTGCAAGCCTTTTCAGGGTATGAAAAGCAGGTCCAACGCTATTTGACGGAACGTATCAATCGTAGCGATTATGCGGATCAATTTGGTGAGGTGTTAGTCCCCACCGAAGAAGTCGTTGAAATGAGAGACGGCAAAAAACGTAAAAGTGAGCGTAAATTCTTTCCAGGCTATGTGTTAATACAGATGGAAATGAGTGATGACACTTGGCACATTGTCAAAGACTGTCCACGTATCACCGGTTTTATTGGCGGTACACCAGAAAATCCAGCGCCCATCACTGAAGTTGAAGCTGACAGAATTTTAAATCGCTTGAAACAAAATGAAGAAGCGCCACGTCCAAAAACCTTATTTGAGCCGGGTGAAGAAGTGCTGGTCATTGACGGGCCGTTTACCGACTTTAAGGGGATGGTTGAAAAGGTGGATTATGAAAAATCTAAGTTACAACTTACGGTAAACGTATTTAATAGACCAACCCAGGTCGAACTCGAGTTTAACAAGGTTGAAAAGCTCAGCTAATCTCAGCCCTGTTAGACATTAACAACCGGGGAGCTAATTTTAAACGGTTATCTATAAGGTTATCAAGCAATTGGTATACCGTTGTTAAACGTTGCTAAAAAGGCGTTATCACCCGTATTGGAGAAAAATCATGGCTAAAAAAATTGATGGTTACATCAAATTGCAAGTGCCTGCTGGCAAAGCAAACCCATCACCGCCAATTGGTCCTGCATTGGGTCAAAAAGGCGTGAACATCATGGCATTTTGTAAAGAATTTAACGCAGCAACCAGTAATCAGGAACCGGGTCTACCGATTCCGACTGAAATTACGGTGTATGCCGATAAATCTTTTACCTTTATTATGAAGTCGCCGCCGGCTGCTTATTTGCTACGTAAAGCGGCAGGCATCGCCAAAGGGTCTGGTGTGCCTAACCTCACCAAAGTGGGTAAAGTGACCCGTGCTCAGCTTGAAGAAATTGTGCAAACTAAAAACGCTGACTTAACCGCTGCTGACCTGGATGCTGCTGTACGTACCATCGCTGGTACTGCGCGTTCAATGGGCATCACTGTGGAGGGACTATAATGAGTAAATTGACCAAGCGTCAAAAGGCGATTGCCGAACAAGTTGAGCACGAAAAGCTACATACACTTGAAGAAGCCGTACAAATTCTAAATTCACTACCCCCCCTTAAATTTAAAGAGTCGGTAGATATTGCTATCAACCTGGGTGTGGATCCACGTAAATCAGACCAAGTGGTACGTGGTGCGACAAATTTGCCTGCCGGTACCGGTAAAACCAAACGGGTTGCCGTATTTGCGCAAGGTGCTGCCGCAGAATCTGCTAAAGCTGCCGGTGCGGATATTGTGGGTATGGACGATCTTGCCGAGCAAATTAAAGCGGGTAATCTTGACTTTGATGTGGTGATTGCTGCTCCTGATGCGATGCGTGTTGTTGGTCAGTTGGGTACTATTTTAGGCCCTCGTGGTCTTATGCCGAATCCTAAAGTGGGTACAGTGACGCCGAACGTTGCCGAAGCGGTTACCAATGCTAAAGCAGGTCAGGCAACTTACCGTGTGGATAAAGCTGGTATTATTCATACCACTATCGGCCAAATTGGGTTTAGCCTTGAGCAAATCGAGCAGAACACTCGGGCGCTATTAGCGGATATCAAACGTGCTAAACCTGCCACGTCAAAGGGTGTTTATATTAAAAAGATTACAATTTCTAGCACGATGGGCCCAGGTTTAGCCTTAGATCCTATCCCTTATCGTCTGGCTAATAAATAGTCAAATTACTAGAGCTCAAAAAACTGACACGATAGAGCACCATAGTGAATCATATTTCATTAAATGAACCATTTAATATTAGGTCAGCTTAGCCAAAGCTATGCTGTCTAAGACCGTAGGTAGGTACTGTTTATGAGTAGTACGTTAATTGAAGGCTGTCATTGAGCTTTGTTAAACGTATGAAAATCGTGTGCCGTTAATTGATAGTCAATCTTATGCTCAAGGCCTCTTTTTAGGGTCTAGGCTGATGGATTGCTATTGGCCTACGCAGACGGTGGCCAAAAAGATAGGTATGCAAAAACTTGTATTTCTAGCTGTTACAATCTAGGAGAGATAAGTTTTTTATCCATTCTGATAAAGGTGCCGTATTCAGTGTTACTACGATGAGGCCTCTTTGGTGACTTAGATTATCTATAAGATGGTTTATCTATAAGATAGATTATCTATAAGATAGTTAAGATAAGATAAGTTCATTAGGCGGCATCATTATAGTAACAGAAACGTCAACTCAACATGGCCTTGCTGTGTTGATGAGATTAAGGAGTCAACTCATGGCATTAACGCTAGAACAGAAACAAAAAGTTGTGGCCGAAGTGTCTGAAGTTGCTGCAATTGCTTACTCAGCTGTTGCTGCCGAATATCATGGTCTTGAAGTGTCTCAGTTAACCGAGTTACGTAATAAAGCCCGTGAGAAAGGTGTTGTGCTTAAAGTCGTTAAAAACACGCTAGCAAGGCGTGCTTTTGAAGGCACTAAATTTGAGTGCATGTCAGATAAAATGACTGGTCCCTTGTTATTGGCATTTTCTACTGAAGACTTAGGCTCTGCTGCTAGAATCATTAGTGAATTTAGCAAAGAGCACAATGCTTTAGCGCCAAAATTGGTATCGGTCGGCGGTGAATTGTTCGGTCCTGAGGCGCTTGGGCGTGTAGCCAAGCTGCCAACTCGAGACGAAGCACTGTCTATCCTGATGGCAACTATGAAAGCACCAGTAACCAAGTTAGTACAGACGTTAGACGCTGTACCCACCAAGCTGGTTCGTACGATTGCAGCAGTAAAAGACGCACAAGAAGCGGCTTAACTTTTTTAAGTGAGCTTTTTACCTTGAGGCGGGTATAGGTCGCCTAATATAGGCCATTATATCCACCTTGAATATACCCTTTAAAATTTATCAGAAAATGGAGACATCCCATGGCACTATCTAAAGATGACGTGTTAAATGCAATCGCTGAAATGTCTGTAATGGATATCGTTGCGCTAATCAGTGATATGGAAGAGAAATTTGGTGTGACCGCTGCTGTTGCCGCTGCTGCACCTGTTGCTGCTGCTGAAGCCGGCCCTGCTGCCGAAGAAAAAGAAGACTTTGATGTGGTTTTGACGAGCTTTGGCGAGAAGAAAGTTGCCGTAATTAAAGCGGTACGTGAAGCGACAGGCCTTGGCTTAAAAGAAGCCAAAGACTTAGTTGAAAGCGCACCAGCACCAATTAAAGAAGGCGCCCCTAAAGCCGAAGCAGAAGAATTGAAGAAGAAGCTTGAAGAAGCGGGTGCTACTGTAGATCTTAAGTAATTGATGCTTTGATGATTAAAGTAGGTGAGTCATATGGCTTACTTAAATAATTCCAAGTGTCAAGCTGTTATCGGTGGCAATCTTTTGGGGCTAGGTTTAACTCACCTAGATTTAGATTTGGATTCAGGCTGAAAGGTTCGCCAGCGTTCAGTTATCAAGCCAACAATGCGTGACATTGTTGGCTTTTTTATTGCAAATGCAGCAACTATATAGTATAATCTCGCACTTGACCTTTTGTATCACGCTTTTTTGCTAAAAAGCGATTTGCAAGCGGCACGTTAACTTCCTGATAACCTTTAGCTTAACGAACGTTTGGCAACGAATACATCTTAAAGGACAGACTATTTGCATGTTTAAGACCTTTATCCTTTTTATTCCTTTTGTTTACACCTAGGTACGCTCGTACTTGGGATTTTTCTGTGTCTAATTTTTATAATTTAACGTCTTTACATGGGTTTATAGTACCAATTGACCCTGTTAAGTGCCCCTAGTGACTTTATGGATATGGGTGATGCGCGTTAGTAGCGACAATATTCAGCCACTGCCACTTATTGTGACCTCTTGCATCGATTATGTTATGGATTGATATCATTGCTATAGCGGATATAGAAAAAGATAAGGGCGGTGTCAATAGTCATTTTCACTGTTGCAATGTTTCAATGTTTCAATGTTTCAATCTGATGATTCTTGGGCTTAAAATACTCAGCTAATCGCTGAATATTGCCAGCTTAATTGAATCATTTTTATTTACTGTCTACTGTAAGGACTCTCGATGGCATATTCATATACTGAAAAGAAACGTATTCGCAAAAGTTTTGCCGAGCTGCCAAATGTGATGGAAATTCCGTATCTTTTGGCGATACAAGTGGATTCTTATGAGCAATTTCTGCAAGAACATAAAAAGCCGAAAGCGCGTGAGAATACTGGCCTGCAAGCAGCGTTTTCTTCGATTTTTCCTATCGAAAGTAACTCTAATAATGCTGAGCTACAATTCGTTGAGTATTATTTAGGCACCCCAGAATTTGACGAGCGTGAATGTATTTTGCGTGGCTCGACGTTTGCAGCGCCACTGCGGGTTAAAATTCGCTTAATTATTAAAGATAAAGACAGTAAAGATAAAAACAGCAAAGCTGCCATTAAAGACATTCGTGAACAAAATGTCTATATGGGTGAGATGCCGCTGATGACCAACAACGGTACCTTTATTATTAACGGCACCGAGCGGGTTATTGTGTCACAGCTGCACCGCTCGCCTGGGGTTTTCTTTGACCATGATAAAGGCAAGTCGCATTCAAGTGGTAAAGTGTTATATAACGCCCGTATTATCCCCTATCGTGGCTCATGGTTGGACTTTGAATTTGATGCCAAAGATTTGGTCTTTGCGCGTATTGACCGCCGTCGTAAACTATTGGGCACCATTATCTTACGTGCATTGGGTATGGACACTGCCGAAATTTTAAACACCTTTTTTGAGACGGTGACCGTTTATAAAGGGGATGAGCAGTTTGAGATCGACTTGGTGGCGGATAGATTGCGAGGTGAGATGGCGCAATTTGACATCGTCTCTCCAGAAGGTGAGGTGTTGGTTGAGCAAGGCAAACGTATCAACGCTCGCCGTATTCGTCAAATCGAACAGTCTGGCATGAAAAAACTGGCGGTACCCGATGAGTATCTGTACGAGCGTATTTTGGCCGAAGACATTGTGGTGGGTGAGGAGGTTATTGCTCAAGCCAACACCTTGATAGATCATGAGCTATTGGTCAAGCTAAGTGCGTTCGAGGCCAGTGAGTCGGTTAAAGAGTTTAAGATTTTATTTACCAATGATATTGATCACGGTGCTTATATTGCTGACAGTCTTCGTGCGGATACCAGTGGTAGCCGTGAGCAAGCTTTGATTGAGATTTACAAGGTCATGCGTCCGGGTGAGCCACCCACCATTGAAACCGCAGAAAAATTGTTTGATAGCATGTTCTTTAATGCCGACCGCTATGATTTATCCAATGTGGGCCGGATGAAGTTCAATCGTCGTTTAGGCCGCTCTTTTGAAGATACCGATGATGCCGAGCTTAAGCGCGAACGCAGTGTGCTGTCAAAGCAAGACATTATCGATGTGTTAAAGGAATTGATTGAAATTCGTAATGGCCGTGGCGAAGTCGATGATATCGACCATTTGGGTAACCGCCGTATTCGTTCGGTTGGCGAGATGGCCGAAAACCAATTTCGAGTGGGTTTGGTGCGGGTAGAGCGGGCGGTAAAAGAGCGGTTGAGCTCGGCTGAGTCTGATAACCTATCGCCGCAAGATTTGATTAACTCAAAACCTGTCGCCGCAGCGGTTAAAGAGTTTTTTGGTTCAAGTCAATTGTCGCAGTTTATGGACCAAAACAATCCCTTATCGGAGATTACCCATAAACGTCGTATCTCGGCGTTGGGCCCAGGTGGTTTGACCCGTGAGCGCGCAGGCTTTGAAGTGCGTGACGTTCATAATACCCATTACGGCCGTGTATGCCCAATTGAAACCCCAGAAGGCCCAAACATTGGCTTGATTAACTCATTGGCGGTATTTGCCAAAACCAACGAGTTTGGCTTTTTAGAAACGCCGTATCGCAAGGTGGTGAGCGGCAAAGTCACCGACGATATTGAGTATTTATCTGCCATTGAAGAGGTGGGTACGGTGATTGCGCAGGCGGATTCGGCGTTAAATAAGGCCGGCGAATTGTCTGAAGAGATGGTCATGGTGCGTAGCGGCGGTGAATCCGTGCGCATGCCCAGTGATAAAGTGACCCATATGGATGTGTCGCCACGTCAGGTTGTATCGGTTGCCGCCAGCTTGATTCCATTCTTAGAGCACGACGATGCCAACCGTGCGTTAATGGGCTCAAACATGCAGCGCCAAGCTGTGCCTACCCTGCGTTCTGATAAGCCATTAGTGGGTACTGGCATGGAGCGCCATGTGGCACGTGACTCGGGGGTTTGTGTTATCGCCCGTCGTGGCGGCGTGATTGAGGACGTCGATGCGTCGCGTATCGTGGTGCGGGTGCATGAAGAGGAAATGCAAGCTGGTGAGGCGGGCATTGATATTTATAACCTGATTAAATATACGCGCTCGAATCAAAACACCTGTATTAACCAACGTATTATTGTTAACCAAGGTGATGAAATTGCCACGGGTGATATTTTAGCCGATGGCCCCTCCACCGATTTGGGCGAATTGGCGCTGGGTCAAAACATGCGTGTGGCTTTCATGCCATGGAATGGTTATAACTTTGAAGATTCTATCTTGTTGTCTGAGCGGGTGGTCAAAGAAGACCGCTTTACCACCATTCATATTCAAGAATTAACTTGTGTGGCGCGCGATACAAAGCTGGGTACCGAAGAGATTACGGCAGATATTCCCAACGTGGGCGAGGCGGCGTTATCGGCGCTTGATGAGTCTGGCATTGTGTATATTGGTGCCGAAGTCGATGCCGGCGACATATTGGTGGGTAAGGTGACGCCGAAGGGCGAAACCCAATTGACGCCTGAAGAGAAATTACTGCGCGCCATTTTTGGTGAAAAAGCCGCGGACGTGAAAGACACTTCACTACGCGTACCGTCGTCGACCAAGGGTACGGTGATTGATGTGCAGGTGTACACTCGTGATGGCGTCGAAAAAGATAGCCGTGCTCGTGCCATTGAAAAGTCGCAGCTTGACAACTACCGTAAAGACTTAAAAGAAGAGCTGCGTATTTTTGAAGAGGCGGCGCGTAGCCGTATCAGCACCTTGCTTAACGGCCAAGTCATTAGTGGCGGCGCGGGGCTAAAATCTGGCACCACTATGGCAGCAGCGGAGCTCAATGAGATGTCGCTAGAAACGTTACTCGATATCCAGCCCGTTGAAGAGGATATTGCCGAGCGTTTGACCCAAATCGCCGAGTTTTTGAGCGACAAGCAAAAAGATATCGATAGCAAGTTTGCCGAAAAGAAACGCAAACTAAGTGCCGGCGATGACTTGGCGCATGGCGTACAAAAAATTGTGAAGGTGTATTTGGCGGTGAAGCGTCGCATCCAGCCGGGTGATAAAATGGCGGGACGTCATGGTAACAAAGGGGTGGTATCGCGTATCATGCCGATTGAAGATATGCCTTATGACGAACATGGCAACCCGGTTGATATCGTGTTAAACCCACTGGGTGTACCGTCACGGATGAATATTGGTCAAGTGCTAGAGACGCATTTGGGCATGGCGGCACGTGGCCTAGGCGATAAAATCGCGCAAATGATTAAAGCACAAGCAGCAGTAAAAGAGTTGCGTGAGTTTTTAGATAAAATCTATAACCGCGTTGGCGGCGAGACGGTTGACTTAGATAGCTTAAACGATGACGATATTATGGCATTGGCGCAAAACCTACGTGGCGGGGTGCCGATGGGAACGGCGGTCTTTGATGGCGCGAAAGAAAGCCAGATTAAAGACTTGCTAGAATTGGCCGATTTATCACGCACCGGTCAGCAAACCTTATACGATGGCCGTACCGGTAAAAAGTTTGATCGCCCTGTGACTGTCGGCTATATGTATATGCTAAAACTCAACCATTTGGTGGATGATAAGATGCATGCCCGTTCAACGGGGTCATACTCTTTAGTCACCCAGCAGCCCCTTGGCGGTAAAGCGCAGTTTGGTGGGCAGCGCTTTGGGGAGATGGAAGTTTGGGCGCTTGAAGCCTATGGCGCCACCTATACCTTGCAAGAGATGCTCACCGTTAAATCCGATGATGTTGAAGGCCGTACCCGTATGTACAAAAACATTGTGGATGGCGAGCAGTATATGGACCCTGGTATGCCAGAATCGTTTAACGTATTAACCAAAGAAATTAAGTCGCTGGGTATTAATATCGAGCTAAAAGAGAGCAATTAACAGCAGTCGGCTATAGATGCTTTATAGCTACAGACAGTTAGCGTCTGGTATTAAGGGCGCTAACCTGTTTTATAGCCGTTAGCAATACGCTAGATAAGCTAGTTTAGCTGACTGGCCGAAGCGGATAGCGGCTCATCATTGCTGATAATTTAGCTGAATAACACTTGGTTTAATTCATTGCCTTCAAACGACCGCCACTATTATAAGATAGCGAGTATTTGATAGCGTTATGCATCAACTAACGCTGACCCTAATAGGGCGACCGTGAAACACAGATAACGGAGAAGCAACTTGAAAGATTTACTCGATATTATGAAAAGCCCTACCGACAACGGTAAACGTGAATTTGACAGTATTCAAATTTCGTTGGCTGCACCAGAAACCATCAAATCATGGTCACACGGTGAAGTCAAAAAGCCAGAAACCATCAACTACCGTACCTTTAAACCAGAACGTGATGGCCTATTTTGTGCCAAAATTTTTGGCCCGGTAAAAGATTACGAATGTCTGTGTGGTAAATACAAGCGCCGTAAATTCCAAGGCGTTATTTGTGAAAAATGTGGCGTCGAAGTCACTACGGCAAAAGTACGGCGTGACCGGATGGGGCATATCGACCTTGCCAGTCCGGTGGCGCATATCTGGTTTTTAAAATCACTGCCCAGCCGTATTGGCTTGTTGCTTGATATGACCCTACGCGACATCGAGCGGGTATTGTATTTTGAAAGCTATGTGGTGACCGACCCAGGTATGACCTCATTAGAGAAGTACCAACTGCTTGATGATGAAGACTACTATAAGGCGCTAGAAGAGTTTGGCGATGAATTTGTTGCTAAAATGGGCGCTGAGGCGGTTCAGGACTTACTAAAAGACATCGATTTAGACGTTGAGATTGATGATCTGCGTGAAGAGATTCCACAAACTGGCTCTGAAACCAAACTTAAAAAAATGTCCAAACGTCTTAAATTGTTAGAAGCTTTTAGGGATTCTAATAATAAGCCGGAATGGATGGTGATGAGTGTCCTGCCCGTGCTACCACCGGATTTGCGTCCGCTAGTACCACTTGAGGGTGGCCGTTTTGCGACGTCTGATTTGAACGATTTATATCGCCGCGTGATTAACCGCAACAACCGTCTAAAGCGTCTGCTTGAGCTAAATGCACCCGATATTATCGTGCGTAACGAAAAGCGCATGTTGCAAGAATCCGTCGATGCTTTGCTGGATAACGGTCGCCGTGGTCGCGCTATTACGGGCAGTAACAAGCGTCCGCTTAAATCGCTTGCCGATATGATTAAAGGCAAGCAAGGTCGTTTCCGTCAAAACTTATTGGGTAAACGGGTCGATTATTCTGGGCGCTCGGTCATTGTGGTGGGTCCAACGCTGCGTTTGCATCAATGTGGTTTGCCCAAAAAAATGGCGCTTGAACTGTTTAAGCCATTTACCTATTCAAAATTGTTGTCACATGGCATGGCAACCACCATCAAGCAAGCGAAAAAGATGGTGGAGCGTGAAGAGCCGCAAGTGTGGGATATGCTGGCAATGGTGATTCGGGAGCATCCAGTGATGCTGAACCGCGCCCCAACGTTGCACAGATTGGGCTTGCAAGCGTTTGAGCCGGTGCTTATTGAAGGTAAAGCCATTCAATTGCATCCGCTCGTTTGTACCGCCTTTAACGCCGACTTTGATGGCGACCAAATGGCAGTGCATGTGCCATTAACCCTAGAGGCGCAGCTGGAGTGCCGCACCCTAATGATGTCCACCAACAATATCTTATCGCCTGCCAACGGTGATCCGATTATTGTGCCGTCACAGGATGTTGTGTTAGGCCTGTACTATATCAGCCGCTCCTCGGTGAATGCCCATGGTGAGGGTATGATATTTGCCACGGTTAACGAAGCGTTGCGTGCCATTGGCTCAAACGACTTGCATGTGAATGCCAAAATTAAAGTGCGAGTGACAGAAACAGCGATTGCCGACGATGGCAGCGAAACCCACACCGTGTCGTTAAAAGAGACGGTGGCAGGGCGGTTGTTGATTTGGAATATCATGCCAAAGGGTATGGATTTTGAAGAGTGCAATATTGAGATGACCAAAAAGAACATCTCAAAACTGCTCAACTCTTGCTACCGTAAACGTGGTGTCAAAAGCAGTGTGATGTTTGCCGACCAACTGATGTACCTAGGCTTTGCCCAAGCAACGCTATCGGGTGTGTCGATTGGTATCGAAGATATGGTCATTCCGCCCAAAAAGAAAGAGCTGATTGAAGCGGCCGATGCTGAAGTGCGCGAAATCGAGCAACAATTTGAGCAAGGCTTTGTTACCGGCGGTGAGCGCTATAACAAAGTGGTGGATATTTGGTCACGTACCAATGACAAAGTCGCCAAAGCGATGATGGAAAACCTCAACACCGAAAAAGTTATCAATGCCGAAGGGGTGGAAGAAGAACAAAAATCGTTCAATTCTATCTTTATCATGTCTGACTCGGGGGCACGTGGTAGTGCGGCACAGATTCGACAGTTGGCAGGTATGCGGGGTTTGATGGCAAAACCAGATGGCTCAATTATTGAGACGCCGATTAAAGCCAACTTCCGTGAAGGTCTGACCGTCTTACAGTACTTTATCTCGACCCATGGTGCGCGTAAAGGTTTGGCGGATACCGCCTTAAAAACCGCCAACTCGGGGTATTTGACCCGTCGTTTGGTTGATGTGGCGCAAGATTTGGTAATTACCGAAAACGATTGCGGCACGGATCAAGGCGTGCGCATGATTCCGCATATCCAAGGCGGCGAAATCATCGAAAAACTAGGCGACCGCGTATTGGGTCGGGTTGTGGCCCGTGATATCGTCAATAATGCAGATGAACTCGTGATGCCAGCGGGCACTCTTATTGATGAGCATGGCGTGATTGTCATTGATGCCAACGGTATCGATGAGGTGTGGGTACGCTCGGTGATTACCTGTGATGTGCCACACGGGGTCTGTGCACAGTGTTACGGACGTGACTTAGCCCGTGGTCATAAAGTGAACATCGGCGAGTCTGTGGGGGTAATGGCAGCCCAGTCTATCGGTGAGCCGGGTACACAGCTCACCATGCGTACCTTCCACGTGGGTGGTGCGGCAAGTTCTACCTCGGTGGATAACAGCGTTTCTGCTCGCAATACTGGTATCATTCACTTCCACGATATGAAAACGGTTGAGCATGTGGATGGGCATTTGGTTATCGTGTCTCGTTCGGCCGAAATTGGGGTTAAGGACGAGGTAGGCCGCGAGCGTGAACGTTATAAGGTGCCTTATGGCTCGAGCGTTTTGGTAAAAGATGGCGACACGGTTGAAGGTGGACAGGCCATTGCCAAGTGGGATCCACACACCCATCCGATTATCACTGAGTTTGCGGGTAAATCACGCTTTAGTGAAATTACTGAAGGCCTAACCGCCACTGTGAAAATTGATGATGCTACCGGAATGAGCTCGTTTGAGATTTTAGGCGCTAAAGACAGACCAACCAATGCCAAAGACTTGCGTCCTGCTATCATTTTGGATACCACCGAAGGTAAAGAGGTGGTTTACTTCCTACCGGCTGAAACCATCATTCGAGTAACCGATGGTGAGGATGTGACGGCAGGCTCTGTGCTTGGCCGGGTGCCCCAAGCATCATCGGGTACCAAAGATATCACCGGTGGTTTGCCACGGGTTGCCGATTTGTTTGAAGCACGTCGTCCTAAAGATCATGCCATTATGGCCGAGATGTCTGGGGTGGTGAGTTTTGGTACCGCAACCAAAGGCAAAAACCGCTTTATCATTACCGATGAAGACGGCGAAGCGCACGAAGAGTTGATTCCAAAATGGCGTCAAATTAACGTGTTTGAAAACGAAACCGTTGCGCGTGGCGAAGTCATTGCCGATGGTCCGTTAAATCCGCATGATATTTTACGTCTTAAAGGCGAGACGGCGCTTGCTAACTACATTGTGAACGAAGTCCAAGACGTTTACCGCTTGCAAGGGGTGAAAATTAATGACAAACATATCGAAGTCATTATTCGTCAGATGCTGCGTAAAGTCGAAGTGGTCGATGCAGGTGATTCAAGCTACTTCAAAGGCGATCAGGTCGAGTATGCGGATATCAAAGCGGCAAACGAGAAACTATTGGCTGAGGATAAGTTTCCTATCCAGTTTGAGCGTCAATTGCTGGGTATTACCAAAGCCAGTTTGGCCACCGAGAGCTTTATCTCAGCGGCCTCGTTCCAAGAAACCACACGCGTGCTAACAGCGGCAGCGGTTACCGGCAAGGTGGATGATTTGCGCGGCTTAAAAGAGAACGTGGTGGTGGGCCGTCTGATTCCAGCGGGTACCGGCCTTGCATATCACGCTGCCCGTAAAAAGGCCAAAGAGGGTGAGCCAGCGTATGATGTCGAGAGTGCGCTAGATGCAGCGTTTGATGTAGAAGAATCGTCTTCTGCGCAAAACTTTGCCAGCTTTGATGACGCCTTCGCGCAAGAGCTGAGTCAGGACAAACCTTCCGGTCTATAAGGTATAAGCTATAAGCTATAAATAATCTTTAGACATGTTGCAACAAGAAGATAGCCAGCCAAATGCTGGCTTTTTTTTATAGGGTTAGATTAGATGAGAAATAATATGTCAAATCATTATTTCAAATCACTATGTGAAATCACTATGTCAACCCACATAGAAGGTTAGGTAACAAACCCTGTAGCCAAGCACTGAGCAAACCCTTTATAATGGACGTATTAAGGTATAGGGTCTTCGCGTTAACGCATTTTTTAATTTTATTTGAATATAGGAAGCAGTATGGCGGATAAAGGACGTGTGGCGCGCTATCAAGCAGACCGCACCAATCAAAAGTTTTATTTTTGCCGCAAAGCCTGCCAAGAAGCGGGTTTAACAACCGACAAACAGCTTTACCAAGCCCATTGTGAAACGGCTATTTTTCATTTACAAGGTGCCTTTTGGGCGTTTTTACAAGAACTGGCGCATTTTTATAACTTAGATACAACGGCGCCCACTGTAGAGTATCTTGAGACCGCATTAAGTACAAAAACCTTGGTGTCTCCAGAGCTGCAACGGTTAAAGCTGTCACTAGAGTCGGGCGTGGTGGCGCACATCGTCAAAGCCTACCAGCGTTGTCAATATGCACCCGTCCCCGATAGCAGTACCGTCACCCCATCAAGCCATGATTTAATCGTCAATGTCGTCACCTTATCTAACCAATGGTTGCCCGACGAACAAACCATACGCGCTTGGCGCACCGACTTTATGACCTTGGTAGACGATATGCGTGGCGGTATGGTGGAATATTAAACCCGTCACTGAAACGGCTACTGCCGATTTGCATAACAACTGCCAAGTGCCAAGTGTCAAAATCTATTGAACAAAAATGCCAACCGCCAATCAGCAAACCCTAAACAGCTAAGCCGCTGCTTTTTTGCCTTGACGACGGCCTTCTAGTTCTGCTTTGGGCAACCATGCCCAGGTCATCTCGACGCTTATCGGGTCACGGTCACTGTCCGAGTTGCGATCCTCAATCACGCAAGGCACCTGCAACTCACCTTTAGGGGTGTCTAAAATATATTGGCGCTGTTCATCGGTTAACGTCGCCACGGCGGCTATCTGCCCTTTTTTAAGCGGGCGATAAAAGTTGATGGCGTACGATTTGACCAATAACACCCTATCAGATGGCAAGTTGAGCGCCAAAATAAACCCTGTTGCCGTCTCAGCCAATAAAGTCACCGCCACAGCGTGCACCGTACCAATATGGTTTTGTACCTTGCGCTTATTGTGTAGGCTAACCACCACTTGATTAGGGGTGATGCTGTCATAAAACACACCACTGGTACCCACATAGGGCACAATGCGACTAAAGATTTGGGTGAGCAGCGTGGCTTGCAAGCGGGCAGGCAAGCGACGGGTGCCGCGCAGTAGTTTGGTAAACACGTTATCGACGTTATCGATGCTATTGATGCTATCGATAGATGGCTGGGTATCGCTATCGGCGACGTCTTTGGCGGCAAACGGGGCGGCCAAAAACGGTAGGTTTAGCTTATGGGCTATTTGTTGGCTGGGCGCCAAGACGCTAGGTAAGGCTTTATGGATAACTTGTTTAAGAGGACGCATTGGGTTTCCTTAATTGGCTTTCCTTAAAATGGAGGCGTTTCAAGACTGTTTATATTTATATCAACTTATATCAATAATAGGTCAGTAAGAGACTAAAGGATAATAAGAGTCAATTATAGTCTGTTTTCTTGATAAGGGATACAGCGTGGATGACGGTTAAGCGATTCTTGCCTATCTCGGTCTATCCTTTTTATCGTTTTATCGCTGTCTATCACCGTCTATTCTTGTTTTTGCGTTGGCACCGTCACCCATGCGCCGCCTATTTTTGGCGCCCTAATTTGACTAGAGATTATTTTGATGACTGATAACTTTAATCAGCTAACCTTACCAAGCGCGCCAACCAATCTTATTTATACCGGCGTGGCAGGCACGGGCAAAACGCATCGACTATTAACCCTGCAGCGTCTTTATGATGAGGTTGTTGCCAGCTCGTGGTCGGCGTGGCGGTTGCAGCAATTGCGTGATTGTAGCTGGTGCGACGTGGTGTGTGCCATACTGCTGCTAGAAGATAGACTGATGAGCGTGCCCGAAATCATGCAACATCCTTTGTTAAAAGACAAGGCGACGGCCAATGCACGCCAAGACAATATTAGCCAAACCATATGGTTACAACTCAATAGCCATGCCCATCCACAATCTGCAACGGTCAAAAGCCGCCACCGCTCTGCCAATTATTATTTTGATAAAACGGAATCAAGCCATTGGTATATATTGCCAGAAGCGCAAGCGATGCTTAGCACCCGCCTTGCTGATTTAATCGCGCTCGAAGCTAAGGGCACCGCAAGCGTCGCAAACGCCGCCTACCACATTGAGCGCAGTTGCTTGGTCAGCTTTCATCAGGCGTACGGCTATGATGAGTTTGTCGAAGGCATTCGGCCGCATATCAATGCGCAAACGGGGCAGATGCAATATCAGGTGCAAGATGGCGCCTTCTTAGCCTTGTGCGCCAAAGCCAGTGCCGATCCAGAGCATCGCTACGCCATGTTGATTGATGAGATTAACCGCGCCAATACTGCACAGGTTTTTGGCGAGTTAATGAGTGTGATTGAGCCATCTAAACGTGCCGGCTCGCTGACTCCAATGCGGGTACGCTTGGCGTACTCGGGGCGCCAATTTAGCGTGCCCGCTAACGTGGATATTTATGCGACGATGAATACCCAAGACCATGCACTGGCGACCTTAGATACAGCATTTCGGCGCCGCTTTGAATTTGTGCATTGTACGCCCGATGCGGCATTGGTTGGCAGCGTGACAGACGCCACAGGTCAAGAGGTGGATTTGGCGACCATGATGACTAGGCTTAACCAGCGCTTGGCTGAGTTATTGGGGGAAGAGGCACAATTGGGGCAAGCCTATTTTATGAACCTCACGCATATAGCGCATCTGGCAAGACGCTTACATCGGCAAATTATCCCGCAAATCATTCATCAATTGACGCTAACGGCGCCACCCGCCCAGCACTATGCCCTATTGTTGCAAATACTCTACGGTACGACAACAATGACAGATATAATAGCTAGAATAGACACAATAGACTCAACAGACACAACCAACAAAATAGATGGCTGTTTGTTGGACACTACTTTAGCAGCCGCTACGTCACTATCAGGGACATCAGCATCAGGTGCAACGCCTATTAACCTGGTAGATGCTTTTATTAAGGTTGCCAATATGGAGATGGCCGACACTCAACACGATGTGGACAGCGCCGAGGTGATTAACGACAAAGTTGTTGGTAAAAAGACTATCGAAGACCAGCTTATCAAAGACAAGCTTATCAAAAATGACAACACAACCGCTGCGAGGCTTACCCAATTGTTTTTATCGGCAACACCCTACCAAATGCTGTATAAGCATCATTAGCGTGCACCCTAACCTAGTTACCATAATCAATGCAAATCGATGCATCGTCCTCTTATTGCATCCATTCAACTAACCATAACCAACAGTAACTAACAATAACCAACAATAACCAACAATAACCAACAATAACCAACAAACAGGCAGGATTGATGGTAAGTCTAATAGATGCGGCCCATATGCCAGTAATGAGTTGCCTAGAGCATACATTACTGACTAGTGCAGACTTTACCCAGCCCCAAGATTTTGACTATCTGTTACACAAGGATTATCCGTGTTTTAAAGTTGTCTATCAAGCGGGGCAGCCGTGTCTCTTGGTGCGCCATTATTTGGCTAAACTTTTATTGCCAAGCGGTATCAGTATCGAAATTTTACCAAAAATTAGTGTCAGGGCGGGCAATAGCCAATCTTATCGACACAACACAGCGCAACAAATAGCAGCGGCACGGCACTGGGTGGCGCAAATGCTGCTGGATATAGCCGAGCAACATCTAGCAAAGCCATTGTCCGCTATTGGCTTAGAGGCAAGCTTAGAGGCAAGCATAGAGGCGATCGCTACTGTAGAACATTCAGCCATAAGCCATTTAAGTCAACAAGCCCAGCAGCAGATAGGCGAGTCGCCTTGGTATCTGTGGCTGCTCAATATGGCCAGTGAGAAAGTCAGCGCCGCCGTCAAGGTGCTCCCAAATCGTTATGCTACGCAGGCGTATAATCGACCCCAAGCCCAAGGTAAAATCAATATCGCCGCACAGCTCAAAAACAACTGGCATCGCCCCCATTATTTATACAGCGAACAAGCGGTGTTGCAAAGCGATGGGTTAATAGAGCAGTTTTTAGCCACAGGCTGGCAACAACTGCAAATCTTATTACAAGGCGCCTCAGCAACGCATTCGCCATTCACCAAGACGCCGCTCGTAGCGACTGTTTTTGCGCAAGTCGCAACCTTACCCAAACCACAATGGCAACCAGTCAGCCAGCAGCTAAAGCGCCGTCAGGCCACTTGGCAAGGACAATTGACGGCGCAGCAGCGGCAAACCTTACATGCCGCCATCTTGTGGTGTGATTGGGTGCTCAATGACCTAACGCAATGGGCTGACAACCTAATAAAAGACGGCAATTTAGCGTCTACTGGCTTAGTGACTCATGAGCCAGCCACCAGCACCATAGCATCGCCGGCAGTGATGATAAACATGAACCACGCCTTTGAACAATGGGTTATTGGCCGCCTTAAATTAGGGTTACAGGCGACTCATCCCACGAGTACGTTATTGATACAGCCTAGATTGGACTGGCTGGCGACTACAGGGGCTACAGGGGCTATAGGGGCAGGCAAAGCAAATAGGGGATTAGCGACCTTTGAGGGCACCCTGACACACACCCCGCCACACACCTCGCCACACCTACAACCACACCTCCAACCACACCTACAACCACACCTACAAGTGGTGCAGCAGCTTATCCCCGATGTCTGTGTACAATCAGCAACAGGCGCAATCACGCACGTCATCGATATCAAGTATAAATCTATACAAACGATGGCAGATATCAACAGTCGTGACTGGCAACAGCTGTTTGCCTATCAACAACGTCTGCAAGCGCCAGAAGCGTGGTTGATTTATCCGATGAGTGCCAGATTTACCCAAAAACAAACGGTAACCATCCAGCAGTCGCTGCCCGCAGTGTTAGCACCATCATTAGATGCGGCATCAATCGGTATACCGTATACAACAATGTCTGCCGTTCCCTTTGATATACGCCAACGCAAGATACTGCTGTCAGCAGATTGATGAGCGCTTATTGATAAGCGCTTATAGTGTTCACGTAGAATTCGCAATCACTAATTTTCGAAATCACTAAGTTTCGCAATCTTTAAGTTTTTAGACTTATTTTAAAAAAGGTATTGACAGTATCGGCGTTTACGCTTAATATACGCATCTCGATAACGATGACGTGTTTGATAGTAAGCGTTAATTAAAATGTTTGGTTGCTTTAAATATTAAAACGCTTGTGCTAGGTTTTGGGTTTAAAAGTAGCTGGTTTTAAGGTGCTATATCCATGTCGTAAACGTTAAGAGTTATCGGAGTGTGGCGCAGTTTGGTAGCGCATCTGGTTTGGGACCAGAGGGTCGTAGGTTCGAATCCTATCACTCCGACCATCTTTTTAAGAAGAGCCTGACAGGCTTTTTTTTATGCGTTAAGTTTGTTAAGTACGGCCTTTAATATGGCGCAACAAGAAGCTGCTAAGCCTCTATAATCTGCTGCTCATATTGACCCACGAGCGCCTGTAGCTCAGTTGGATAGAGCATCTGCCTTCTAAGCAGGTGGCCGCAGGTTCGAATCCTGCCAGGCGCACCATTTATGCCTGTTAAGTTCAGTTAGGTTCAGTCAAGTCCTAGTCTATAACGTCAAGATGTTATCGGTTATGGCGGTTGTAGCTCAGTTGGTAGAGCCCCGGGTTGTGATCTCGGTGGTCGCGGGTTCGAATCCCGTCAATCGCCCCAATTCCTTCAAGTTATTCCTCGTTTTATCTTTATTGATAGCACTGTCTCCTGTTTACCACAAATATAGTCTTAATAAATTTGCAGATAATAGTGATCATCATGATTGTTATTAACATGATTATTATTCATTTGTGTCTATTTTTTAAGAGACTACTCTTTATTCTATAAGTGGCACCCGTCTACTTTTATCAAAATTTATTGTTTTTTAATTTTGCGGGTAACCTGCTAAAAAGTCTCACATTATTTTTGGTTTTCAATCCTTTTTGAGTCTTTTCTCAGTCTTTTCTCAATCTTTTCAGTGAACAAGTATTCTCTGTAATTTTACTGGAATCTGTCTATAAAAAGCGATCTATCCCTCTTTTCTTTACTTGTCTATACACTTTTTTACTGACTTTAGCGTATTATGAATATGGCTACAGTAAAAAAGCACGTCTTAAACTTGTTAGTCTTCTATCATAATCAAACCCTCTAGCGAGCCGTGCTTAACAGTGCTATCTATTACATATCGCTTTTACCTCATCGCCAACCTCCTTTACGAATAATCGCTATTTATATTAAGTGACTGATAAAAAAATGATTGAAGCCTTTAATATTAGCTTTGATGTCTCTTTAAAGCTTTTTAACGTGTTTTGATGTGTATATCGTCTTTAAGTTCTTATTTGTAGTCCATCATCTAAAAATCTGCTTGTTTTGCCAGGCCGGCTTGGTTAATTTAACCGATGATAGGCTGAGCTTTGTACTTGAAAAACCTTATATCTATAGGACTATTGATGGACGCATTAAGTAGACTGCTGGAAAACATACATTTATATGAGACGAAATTTTATTACCTAGAAGGATATGGCGAGTGGTCTTATGCGTTGAACACGGATGCTGCCAATACTATTGTGTTTTATTTGGTGGTCGAGGGCAGTTGCTGCATTGAAGTAATGGGCGCAAAGCGTCAAGCGGATATGGGCGAGATTATTATGATATCAAACACCCATAAACATCTGGCACATTCACTGAATAATAGGGTGGCTCTAGAGCAGGCGGATGAACTGCTATTAAGAAGTGGCGTCCAAACTATAGAGATTAATAAGGGCGCAGGCACCATAAGTGTTAAGTTGGTGCTGATTGTTTGTGATTACGATAAGGAGCTGATGCGTCCCTTATTGCGCTGGTTACCGCATATTTTGCCAGACCAAAAACCGTTTAGCGACGAAAATAGTGAGCTGCTGAATATGGGTGTCGAGATACTGAGGATAGAGTCCTGTAACGAGCGCATCGGCAAATCAGCCATGATAAATCGTATGGCCAGTATTATTTTGATAGACTGTATGCGAACCTATATCGAAGATTTACCAGAGGTCACCGACAATTGGCTAATAGCCTTAAAAGACCCGTATTTGGCCAAGGCGCTTGCTGTGATGCACAATGCGCCAGAAACGAGCTGGACCATTCATAAATTGGCTGAGATAGCAGGTATGTCGCGTTCTAGTTTTGCCGAACGTTTTAAGCAAACCGTGGGCATGCCGCCATTAACGTATCTGATTGATTATCGCTTACGTCTAGCGGCAAGACATTTGCGCTTACAGCAACACAGCATCAGCCAAATTAGCACCTTAGTCGGTTATGCTTCGGACTCTACGTTTAGTCAAGCATTTAAGCGTATTTATGGGCTATCCCCGCGTAGCTATCGTCAGCAGTTTCGTATCGCTAACCCGCACTAACCTGCTCACTTGCCACCCGTCTATTGTATTGCCTCTGAATAATGCTATGATAAGCGTTGCTTAGGTGTTCGGAGTTTATATTATGGCAAAGTCTGCATCCGTTACTGTGGTGGTTACCCGGGCTGTAAAAGCAGATACCGATAATACTGCCAACAACAAGGCGCTAAAACCAGCGCTTGATGGCAATGACTCGAAGGTTATGCTATCAGCCGTGGCAGCGGGCATGGCTGTGCCCAAAACTAAGGCAGAACTCCTTAATTTGTATCGCAACGCCCCTTTAGATATCAACAACTCAGTGCACAGTGCGCAGCTTCAACACGTCAATGCGCAGCGGGTGGGTTTATATCAGCAGCAATTACAGCGTACCGAGCTTTTGTATACGGTGAGCCCCACCTTAAGACCGACGTATCTGGTGCAAGCGCTAAAACCGCAGTTTTTAGAGTTTGAGCATTATAAGATGGTGCAAACCTTGGATCAGCGCGGTATTGTCGATTTAACCACAATGACCCATATGTGGCAACAACTGCACATTGTTGATGATTTGATTGCAGACATCATGCGCTTAATGCCCGCGCAAGAGCCGGTGGGTTGGCAGCTGACCTCGGTGAATAAGAATCACCTCAAGTTACCCACTGTCGGCCGGCTAAGGGATGATGAGGCAATTGCTGATCAAGCTAGTCTTAATAGCTATGTGCTTGGGCATTTTGGGGTGATGAGCTATACGTATGACCGCGCTTACTTTATCGGGCATGTGCTTGGCTATCTGTTTTGTTGTTATTATTTGGCGCATCTCTCCATTGCCTATGGGGTAACCCCGTTGCCCGCAGATACGGTTGCAGACTATGACTATGTGGCCCTAGAGACGGCTAAAATGGTGCGCCTATTGCAAGGGGTGGATGTGCATTGTAAACGCCGCATTTATCAATTGGCGGTTTTTTGTGCGCGCTTAAGCAGTTATAAGCTGGATAAACATGTCGAACAGATGCTCATTACCGAAGTTAATGAGTTTGATAAAAAACAGCAAATTGCCCATTTAGAGACGTTGCTACAGCAAGGGGTCATGCCGGATATCCCCACGCCGTATGATAATGATTAAAAGCCTATCTAACCAACAGAGCGTCTACTATTAGTCCAGCGGTTTTGTGGTAAGCTTAGTTTAGCTAGGGCGTGTCCTCTCTAAACGATAATATCTAAATGGGCTAAAAATGGCTAAATTTTGCCAAACATCGTCAAATAGTTGGTTAATATCTCGATATTATCTGCACTATTTTCTTTGTTTGACTGCAATTTAACTCATTTTTATCACCATTTTTAAAATGAGGACACGCCCTAGTTAGTATTTATTTTATTGTCTTATTGTTAGACCTGCTATTAGACTTGAAGGCATGTCTTGTGCCAAGTGCTTATTTCCTCTTACTGCCGCCGCTATGTTGTTAAGGTTGCCATGCCCGCTTATCATTACAAAGCCCTAGACCCAGATGGCAAAATGACAAAGGGGGTCATGCAGGGCGATTCTTCTCGTCAAGTTCGACAAGTGCTGCGTACCAAGTCTTTGCTACCAGTAGAGATTCAAGCAGTTGAGCAAAAATCCTCCGACCCAAAAAGACGCACCCAAAAAAACATCTCCGCTTATGACTTAGCACTAGTCACCCGGCAACTGTCGGTATTACTGGCAGCAGCGATTCCGCTAGAGGAAGCGTTGGCCTCAGTTGCCAAGCAAAGCCAAAAAGCGCATGTTAAATCGGTGATGTTGTCGGTGCGCTCTTTGGTTTTAGAAGGGCACGGACTGGCGGATGCCTTAAAGCGCGCGACAAATTTCCCTAAATTGTACGTGGCTACCGTGGCCGCCGGCGAGAAATCGGGTCATTTAGACCTTATTTTAAATCAGCTTGCCGACTATACGGAAAATAAATTTACGCTGCAAAAAAAGATACAAGGGGCAATGATTTATCCAATTGTCTTGATGCTCATGTCGTTTTGTGTGGTCATTGGTTTGATGAGCTTTGTGGTACCCAAAATTGTCAAAGTCTTTGAACAATCTGAGCAGGCCTTACCGCTGATTACCCAAATCGTTTTGGGGTTGTCTGCGCTGATTACCCAGTGGTGGTGGTTATTATTGGCAGTGGCTATCACCCTAACCATACTGCTGCTTAAGTTTGCTAAAACAGACGTGGGCAGACAGGGGCTAGATCGCTTAGTGCTGAAATTACCCATTTTTTCACGGTTGTCCAAAAGTCTCAATGCGGCACGGTTTGCCAGCACCTTATCCATTTTAGTTCGCTCCGGGGTGCCATTAATCGAGGCCTTACAAATCAGTGCTGCGGTAACTACTAATACCCTTATCACCAAAACTATCCGCGCGGCGGCAGAAAAAGTCACCGAAGGGGCCAGTTTGTCCAGTCAGCTTGAGCAATCTGTATATTTTCCGCCGATGATGATTCAAATGATTAAAAGCGGCGAAAACTCAGGCGAGCTTGAAAATATGCTAGGCCGAGCTGCCGATATGCAAGAGGCCGAGGCGACCAATTTGATAAGCACGTTATTGGCATTGCTTGAGCCGTTAATGTTGGTGCTCATGGGGGTTATTGTGATGGTCATTGTCATGGCAGTCATGTTGCCCATTGTCAATATGAATGACCTTGCTGGGTAACGCGTATGCCTTAACCTAAACCTAAACCTAAACCTAAACTTAGTTAATACGCTTAGCCTCCTCTTACCCCAATAGCAGCAGCGCTCATCATCGCCTAAGCCCTCTGAATCTAGCTGCTTACTTACTGTTATGTCGCGAAGCTTACACTGCTGCAGGGATTTGTACACTACTTGGTACACTTGCGGCTCTACTATTGTACTTACTCCGTTGATGCTTTAAAATCTTGCTGCACTAACAGAACATCAAAAAAACAACGATATGATTAAACGATACTTTCTATTAAACGATACTTTCTATTGCTACCCTTACTTGAGCATTGACATCCTATGAACCATCTAAATAGAGCGCGTCATACTGGCAAACAACAGTCAGGTTTTACCCTTATTGAAATTATGGTCGTGATTGTCATCCTCGCCATATTAGCAGGGTTGGTGGTGCCCAATATCGTCGGTCAAGGCGACAAAGCCCGGGTCAAAACAACTGAAATCAAACTATCTAGTGTGGCCGGGGCGTTAAAACAATATCGGGTGGATAATGCGCGCTATCCGACCACAGGGCAGGGGCTAGACGCCTTGATTAACCCACCGGCTGATGTCAAAAACTACCCCGAAGGCGGTTATATTGATGGTGGCTATCCAACCGATGGCTGGGATAACGAATTACAGTATCTTGCTCCGGGTAGCGAGGGGCGTGCTTATGACTTGTTTTCATTGGGTGCCGATGGCAAGCAGGGCGGTGAAGGGCTAGATGCTGATATTTATGCCAAATAGCCAACGCTCCCGCCAATACAATCGATAACAGGATAAAAGACAGGCAATGTGGTCATTAATGTGAACGATTTAAACAGCAGTGTACAGAGCAGGGGGCAGGGCGTAGGCGATAACAGCATAAACCATGCCCAAAGCTTACCCCCTATCCGCAAACCAAAAACACTACGTATGCGTCAGGCGCTGCTACGTTATGGCACTCAAGGCTTGGTGGCAATAACGCTTGGCCTTGGTAGCATCGGTAGCATCGGTAGCATTGGTAGCCTTGGTATTGGTATGGTCAGCAGCGGCACAGCACAAGCGGCTGGATTGGCAGACTTGTTCAACACCACTGCCAATCAGGCGGCGCCACAAGAGTTTTTAAGTGTTGATAAGGCGTTTACGGTAGTGCCCATGCAAAATGGCAATACCCTAACCTTATCGCTTGAAATCACCCCCCAATACTACCTTTATAAAGACAAATTTTCGTTACGCTTGCCCGCAGGTATTACGGCGAGCCCATTTGTCTTTTCGCAAACCCCGCACAGCATAGACGACCCAAATTTTGGCAAAGTACCGATTTTTGATCAAAATCAAGTCATGGCGACGGCCACCTTAACCAATACCACGGCCAAAGCAGTTGTCGACAACGCGGTGCTGACGTGGCAAGGCTGTGCCAAGGCAGGGCTTTGTTATCCTCCCCAGCGCCAAAATATGCAATTGACGCTGCCTGCATCTGCCACTACAGCGGCGACAAACCCTAAGCCCAATAACAAAAAAGCAGATACACCTTTGGCGCAGCGCCCGACGCCCAATAGTGATAATAATAGTAATAGTAATGATAACGCCACCGCTAAAGCTAAAGCTAGTAGCCCTGATAAGCACAGTGCGACAAAAAGCACAGCACCTGCAGTCACAGCGAGCGGGGACGGCGTTAAGGCGCAAAAGCCCGCACCAAGTTCGCAACCCTTAGGCTCAAGCAAGGTTGACGCAAATCACCTCAGCACCAAACAAAAAGTTGATAACAATAGGGTTGACTCAGCATCGACACCGTCGACCCCTGCACCCTCCTCGACAAGCGCCACTACTGTGGTAGCGGGGCAAACAAATGCGCCTGATAGTCTTGCAGGCGCTAACCTAAAAGCGGCAACGGCGGCAACCGAGGCTGCGATAGTAGCGGATGACTATGATAACTATGATAACTATATAGTAGCGCCGCAAACGCTCAACGCTGCTACGGCTACTCCTACACAATATCCTGCCACCACGCCGGACCCAAATTCAAATAATGCCAATCTTGACGACCCGCAAAGTGGGTCTAATGCGACTATTCAACTGGGCAACGTGGTGGATCAAGACCCGTTTGGTCTGGCCGAGCACCCTTTGTTGGCGCTGCTGCTGTTATTTATAGCAGGCTTAGGCTTGTCGTTCACGGCGTGCGTATTGCCCATGCTGCCTATCGTTAGCAACATCATTGCCCGCCAGCATCAACCAACGGCTAAAAAAGGCTTACTATTGAGTGGTAGTTATGCCCTAGGCGTCGCCTTTGCTTATGGCTTGCTTGGCGCTGCTATTGCGGTATTTGGCAAGTCATTAGGGATTATTGGTTGGCTGCAAAGTCCGATTGTATTGCTTGGGTTTGCCGCGGTGTTTACAGTATTAGCCCTATATATGCTTGAGTTATTTACGATTCATGTCCCCCGTAAACTAAAGCAAAAAATGCACACGATGAGTCAAGCAGGGGATCGCTACTTGGGCAGCAGTCTGGGTAGCTTTCTGGTAGGGATGTTATCCGCGCTGGTGGTGTCGCCTTGTGTCTCAGCGCCACTGCTGGGTGCGTTGTTGGCGGTGTCCACGATTGGCAATCCGCTATTGGGTTTTGCCGCTTTATTTATGCTAGGTTTTGGCGTGTCAGCGCCCCTGATGCTGCTTGGGGTGAGTCAGGGTAACTTGATGCCAAAGGCAGGCGCTTGGATGCACTGGATAAAGCAAGGTTTTGCCCTGATGCTCTTTGCCGTTGCTTTATTGCTGGTAGAACGGGTGTTTATCAGTACCCTCATGTTAATAGGCTGGGCGATATGGTTTGCGGTGGTGGCTGGCTGGGCGTGGCAATGGCAGGGACGCGGCAAACAGTTTACCCGTGCTATCGCGTGCGTACTGGCAGTTTGGTCTGCTTGTGTGTTGGTCGGTGCGGCGGCCGGAAGTCGAGACGCTTGGCAACCGTTGGCCGTGCTGAGCAATGTCGATACCAGCGCAAAGAATACTCTCAATCCGTCCGGTTCGCCCGTAGCCGCCTCATCTTCTGCAAGCACTGCAGACACAGCGCCAGCAGATATCCGTATTACAAGCTTGCCAAGTTTAACCCCCATATTAGCCCAATATCCCAAGGTTTTAGTAGATGTGACCGCCGATTGGTGTGTGGAATGTCGCATTATGGATAAAACGCTGTTTACGCAAAGCCCTAGCCAATTGCAGGCTTGGCAAGTGGTCAAACTTGATATCACCGAGTCAAATGCAGACACCCAGCAAGTGCTTGAGCAGTTGCGCCTATTTGGCCCGCCGGCGCTATTATACTTTGTGAATGGCGAACTGAAGCAGCAACAAGTAGGCGCCATTGATCGTGATACCTTTGAGCAAACACTGGCGGCATTATAACTTCGGTCTATAAAATAATTTAATATATATTTCACTCTTAACTTTTGATTAATCGCAATAGACCGAGGCTATTGACTAAGCCATTGCAATCTGTTTGATGTTGTTTGCTATTGCCAGCCAGCTTCTGCTAAAATTGTTTCAATATGTCTGCAATTAGTTCGATAGGGTGCCATTGCCCAGTTATGGTCCAGTCAATAACGTTATATCTTTGAATAACTCTAAAATTCTTTAGGAAAGGGCATGATTAAACCCTGGCATATAAAACAGAGCGTCAACGCTTCCCATGGCACCTCACAACGGCATATTCTACCTTCTATATCTGCTAAATCATTTGAGTTCATCACAGTGGCGCTAACTGGCTCTTTATTGAGTCTACCCCTAATGCAGACTGCGCAAGCTGCCACTACTTATAATGGTTCTGTTTATAATGGTTCTGTATCTAATGATGCCCTCGCAACCTCCGAGCCGTCTGTCGTGAATGCAAATAACGTGTCAGCCAATTTATTTATGCAATGTGCGACTTTAAAAACCGATGCCGCAAGACTGGCCTGTTACGATAAAGCAGCCATTGGCGAAACCACTACCGCAGGGCAGGAAAAAAAGCCTCTCGATTTAGTACAGTCATTTAAAGCGTCGATTGATACTGGTAAACCTAAAATTGTATTGGCAGATAGTCCAGCAGAAGCGTCGGCGTCACAAGAAATTCCTGCATCGATAACAGAAGCCACCATATTAACCAAAGTTGGCGTCACCCCGGCAGAGGTCAGGCAATATACCCCTTTAAGTTTGGCGTATGATCTGGATAAAAATAGTGAGCGTGGTATTTTAACCGGCAGACCGCATAATCCTATGTATTTGATGCCTGTTTTTACCACCTTTAAGCGTAACAGAGCGCCGCAATCGCCCACGCAGGATGTTTATCACTATACATCGAAAGAATATGAACCGGTAGAGCTTAAAGCGCAAGTGTCGGTAAAAACCAAGGTGATGGAAGATGTTTTTGACACCAATGCCGATATCTGGTTTGGTTACACTCAGCAAATGCATTGGCAGGTGTATAACCAGGACAATTCACGCCCGTTTCGAGCAACCGACTATATGCCAGAGATTTTTATGACTCAGCCCGTGACCGCAAATTTGCCCTATGGCGGCAAACTGCGCATGCTAGGGGCAGGGGTGATGCATCACTCTAATGGCCAATCTGACCCGTTATCACGCTCATGGAACCGTGTTTATATTATGGGCGGCGCCGAGTGGGACAAGTTAACGCTGGTACCTAAAGCGTGGATACACGTCAAAAATGAGTCAGAAGATGACCCAAGCGATAACCCAGACATTACCGACTACTATGGCCATGGCGAGATTCAAGCGCTTTATGACTTTGGCAAAGGCGAAACGTTAGGCGTTACGGGGCGGTATAATCTGGGTGAGAGTAACGGCGCTATCCAATTCGATTACATTTATCCTTTTACTTCGGATGTCCATGGGTTTTTGCAACTGTTTCATGGTTATGGCGAATCGATTGTCGACTACAACCATAAATCGACAGCCATTGGGGTTGGGGTCACGCTAAACGATTGGAAAGGTTTATAATTAGGTCTTAAAAGGGTTTGCCACTAGACCTGACACTAGGTCTGACAATAGGTCTATCATGATGCTTGCAGAATTGCGCCGTATGCTACCTACCTATTATCAGCTAGGGCTATGGCGCAGCGAATATATCCAGCCCTATTGCTGCGTGTGTCAGGTCAATCCCTCGGTGGCTATTTTTTATGCGCATGCAGATACGGCGTCGGGCTTAAAGCCAAAAACCGCTTGGCGTCGCCCAGCTTGGCTAAAACAAGCATCACTACTATGCCCCGGATGTCACTATCAAATAGATTGGTTACCGCCGGCCACGTATTTGGACATACCAGCGCCGCCCACACATCCCGCTTTACATGCAACCGCCATCACGGCGCAGCCCTCTAATTTTCCGCCTGCTGCGGCTACCTTATCAACTTTAAGCTCGCCTAGCCCTAGTGGTTTAGCCGCCGCTAATCATCTGGCTACCCCAAAGCCACCGTCAGCCTCTGCTAAGCAGTTGAGCGTGCAGGCGGCCACCCGTTATAACGATATAATACGTAGTGCCATTATTGCGTTTAAATACAAAGAAGACATGACCACTTTGCCATTGCTGGTACATGCTTTACGCCAACTTCCGCGTCCTCATGGGCATCATCGTACCAATAGTGTCCTTCTATCCGTACCCACAACCAACCGTCGATTAAAAAAAAGAGGGTTTGACCCAGTCACCATTTTGTCCTATTATTTATCATTGCATTGGGATATATCACTATGGAATGGTGTAAGCCGTATTGACGACGCAGTAAGTCAACAAGGTTTGAGTGGGCAGGAACGCCAACAAAATATTCGCAATGCTTTTCAAATAGACGCCCTCCCGCCTAAACGACGCATCATTTTATTTGATGATGTCGTCACCACTGGTACGACCTTAAAAGAATTAGCAGCCTGTTTTAATCTGGTCACTCATCCGCTCATTCTATCCGCTTGTTGTCTTGCTAAAGTTGATGGCTAATGCCGACCCTTATCATGGCTGAGTTTGCGAGCTATTAACAAACAAAGTTTTAGTTATATCGCTTATAGGTATGAATTTTGCAGGATTTAGCGTAATCAATAACAATAAAGAGCCATTAAATAATCAAATTTTTAGCTAGGACTTAGTTTACTTCAAACTGATCGTCTCGATAGCAATAATCAAAAAAGATAGCAATCGTATAGTAATACTCTTGTTATATCGGTAAATACTATATAACGAGTGACTGCCTAACAAAGCAGCTACGCAGCCACACACTATATGCCGTAATAGATTATAGATAGAACATATAAAGAGATCGTATTTATGACACATAAACACCAAAGCCATGGTTTCACCCTGATTGAGATGATGATTGTGGTGGCGATTATCGGCATTTTAGCGGCCATTGCTTATCCAAGTTATCAAAACCATGTCATCAAAACCAAACGTACTGATATGATGACAGAGCTGCAAAATATAGCAGGGCGTATTCAATCTTATAAACTAGCCAATGGCAATTATCAGAAATTGGTCAACGGCGTTTCTCAGACCATTACCTTAACTGATGTCAATCCTCAGGGTAGTCAATATCCTTATAACGGCACTGGTTTATATAATCTTAATTTGGCAAATTTACAAACGGGTAACTGGATATTGACGGCCACGCCTATTGCTACCTCGCAAATGGCAGGCGACCGTGATTTAACGTTAGACTTTAGGGGTGAAAAATGCCATAGAACCACACCAGCAAAATGTAGTTTTGATGATGGTTGGCGTTAAGCTATAACAGGTTCTACTTCGTGTTACATAGTGCCTATAAGGTGTCGTTGCCCATTAGATATTATTCATAGCATTAAGTTAGTTGATATAAACATAAAGTATCCGATTGTTGAGCTAACATTATGAACAAATGTATACCTATACATAGCTACAGTCACAATCACAGACATCAAAAGGGATTTACCCTAATTGAGATGATGGTGGTGGTTGCCATAATGGCCATTCTCGTCAGTATTGCGGCGCCCAGTTTTAGCAGGCAATTAAGCGAGCAAGCATTGCAAGAAGAGGCGTCAAAAATTGCCAGCATCTTTAATCAGGCGCGCTCACAAGCCGCTCTGAGTG
>JAGLBE010000239.1 GCA_018260445.1 Psychrobacter sp. | reverse complement strand
ATAAAATAAATTTAGAATTTAGAAATGGAATTTATAAAAAAAAATAAAAATAATATGAACTATAAAAAAAATAAAAATAATATAGAACCATAAAAAATAAAATAAAACCATAAAAAAATAAAAAATAAAATAAAACTATAAAAAAATAAAAATAAAATAGAACTATAAAAAAATAAAAATAAAATTATAAAAAAATAAAAATAATATGAAACTATAAAAAAAATAAAAAATAATATAAAATTATAAAAAATAAATAAAAATAATATAAAACTATAAAAATAAAAATAATATAAAATTATAAAAAATAAATAAAAATAATATAAAACTATAAAAAAATAAATAAAAATAATATAAAACTATAAAAAAAATGAAAATAATAGAAATTTACAAAAAAAATAAAAATAAAAATAATGTAAAAATAAAAAATAAAAAAAAATAAAATTCTGGAATTTTCGAACACCTGAAGAAGTCACCTTGGTAAAAACAAAAAAAAAATTCTCTCTTCACAAAAGAGAGAAGAAAAAATAAAACAAGACAAATT
>JAGLBE010000238.1 GCA_018260445.1 Psychrobacter sp. | reverse complement strand
AATCAAAAATAAATATATAAATAAATAAAAATTCTCTCCCAGTTCCATCAAAAACAAAAATTCATTCAAATCAAAAAAAAATAAATAAATAAATAAATAAAAAAAAATTCTCTCCCAGTTCCATCAAAAATAAAAATCCCATTCAAATCAAAAATAAACAAATAAATAAATAAATAAATAAATAATTCTCTCCCAGTTCCATCAAAAATAAATAAATAAATAAATAAATAATTCTCTCCCAGTTCCATCAAAAACAAAAATTCATTCAAATCAAAAATAAATAAATAAATAAATAAATAAAAATTCTCTCCCAGTTCCATCAAAAATAAAAATCCCATTCAAATCAAAAATAAATAAATAAATAAATAAATAAATAAATAATTCTCTCCCAGTTCCATCAAAAATAAATAAATAAATAAATAAAAATTCTCTCCCAGTTCCATCAAAAATAAAAATTCCATTCAAATCAAAAATAAATATATAAATAAATAAAAATTCTCTCCCAGTTCCATCAAAAACAAAAATTCATTCAAATCAAAAA
>JAGLBE010000237.1 GCA_018260445.1 Psychrobacter sp. | reverse complement strand
GAAAGTTTCACTTTTCTAACGGGCTTCCAAAATCTTTCCATTTCCTCCGATTCTAAAATTTGAATTAGCATCCGATTCGCCATCTTCTCCTTCCCATAAATGAAGAAATGCCTTTTCTGATAAATTTTAAATGAAGAAGAAGTTTGAAAATTCGCCTTAATCTGGAGCTTTTCAAAATTTTTATTCTCATAAAAAGCAATCGAAAACGATGAATTCTATTTAAAAAAAAAAATAAATTGGAAATTATTAAAAAGTAATAATTTATTAAGCTGATTAGGAAGCCATTGTCGATTGCGATCAATTTACCAATAATTATGAAATAAATTGCTTTAACAAAATTATAACTTTTAACAATAGCTTTTAATATTGCAAAATTTTTATATCTATAATTTAATGTAATGTAATTTATTTACCCAAAACCCAGGCAAATAATTAGTAGTAAATCAAAATAAAATCAAGAGAACTCACTACTTCAAATACCTAGAGGAACTAATAAAACTAATAAACACAATTCGAAGAAATCAGCCCTAAAGGCCAGGGCA
>JAGLBE010000235.1 GCA_018260445.1 Psychrobacter sp. | reverse complement strand
CAATTCAAACGTTAAATTTAAAGTTTTTAAAGTTTAAAATTTAATTAAAGCGCTTTAAATTTACTCAGGGACTCGCCTAAACTTAAAACTCGGTTTCTCTGAACTTAAGTTTAATTTACACCGATGAAAAATAAATAAATAAATAAATAAAACAAAGTTTACAGCAAATAAAAAACTTTTTATTGTCTTAACGTGGGCCAAATGTTTTGTTTTAACGTTTCCCTTCTCGCCAAACACCGCGAAAAACGCGTCGGCTGCGATCGCGGAAACAATCATTTTAGAAACCTCTCTAATGGGGATTCTTCCTTTTCGAGCGATGCCCTAATCCATGCTTTCGGATTTTCCCTTCCTTGAGAGAAGTCATATCATTGGTCCGCCCACCGCCTACCTCCCAAATAAATAAATAAATAAATAAATATATAAAAAAATTTCATTTAATTTAAAAAAAAATAATTGAATGTAAAAAGTTAAATAAATTCAATCAAAGGAAAGTTGGTGTATTTGGCCGATTTTTTTTTTTTTACCAGACTCTCAAAGGTGAA
>JAGLBE010000234.1 GCA_018260445.1 Psychrobacter sp. | reverse complement strand
ACACGAATTTAAAGCAAAAAAAAGCCCTACCGTTAAGTAGGGCTTAATCAATTATTACAAAACAAACAATATTATAATTAAAAAACACTATTATTACTAAAAAACAGTACTAAACCATATTTGGAGCGGGATAAGAGATTCGAACTCTCGACCCCAACCTTGGCAATGTTGTCCAACTAAATTATATTAATATACAGTAAGCTATGTCCCTTTATCTTAAAGGTTTATTTCCAATTTTATTGAATTAATCACGTGGAAGTATAACGTACTTTAAAATTATTATTCATATTTTGGTCACTGTATTTTCATATATTTTGACACGTAACTTTTTCATATCACGTTGAAAATTCACTCTACCCTATCCTAATTTTCATTAAAAATTATGATGGTATGTAGTGGCATAGTAAAATTAGATAGTTAATAAGAGATTATACCTCGCTCTCAACTTATTAAAATTTACTTTAGGCTGGTGCTTTTTGCCCAGACAATCAATACCGTTATCAAAAACGGTGTATCAGTTATCTAAATAGTCGCTTAACGACG
>JAGLBE010000233.1:276-543 GCA_018260445.1 Psychrobacter sp. | reverse complement strand
ATTAATCCTCGAACCGAAATTGAAAATTGGAACTTCCGTTTTCGTGGCAGGCGACCGCACCCTCCTGGAATGAGTCGAACGATTTTTTATTTTTTTTTCTTAATTTTGTAATTTTCCATTTATTTATTTATTTATTTTATTTTTTTCTGAATTCGAACTGTTGCGCCAGAAAGAGAGGTTAGGCACGATTTCAAATCGGTAATTTTTATTACCTGAGTACACCGATCGTTAAATGGGTAAATCGGTAAATCCGGAGAGCGGCAGTTC
>JAGLBE010000233.1:0-266 GCA_018260445.1 Psychrobacter sp. | reverse complement strand
ATTAGGCGAGTTAGACACGCGACGCGATGATTTTTACGTACGTCGAAACGTAGGGAAAAACCCCAAAATTTCGCTCAAAATCTGATTTCCGATTGCTTCGCGATCTGAAATTTAATTAATTAATTAATTAATTTATTTATTTATTTTTATTAATGATTGTTTCGACGGAATTGATTTCGTTGAAATAAATCAAAAATTAAAATTTCGACTAAAAAAGGTCTCCGGGAGGGGAGAGAGAAAAGTCTAAATCATTTCACCGGCGTCTG
>JAGLBE010000232.1 GCA_018260445.1 Psychrobacter sp. | reverse complement strand
AGTATTTATTTTTCCTCTTTTATGTATATTTTTTCTTTGTTTATGTATTTATTTTCTTTTTACGTACTTATATATTTTCCTCGTTTTTATGCATTTTTTTCTTTTTTAACTATTTATTTTTCTTTTTTATCTATATTTTTTTCTTTTCTTGTTTTTTCCTTTTTTAAATATTTATTTCTTCCTTCGAAATCGGGGAAAAAATTAAACCTAAAGGTTTAAAAAAATCAGAAATTTCAATTTTAAATAAATTACAATATTGAGTTTAATTAGATTATTGAATTAATTAAAACCTGTTGAATCAATTAAAATTATTTCAATTAAATTTTTTTCGGTTCGGGAAAAATAAAAAATATCATTCAACGCTAATGCGAAACGACAATTTACTGCATTTATTTATTTATTTATTTATTTATTTATTTAATTAAAAAACCTCTTCATAAAGGTAATACCTGAAAGGTAGATTGAACGTGAAGGAAACCCGTAGAAATTTCTCATTCATTATATTTGCAATGCGTGGCACTATCAGCTGCGTGGCACCAACTTAAA
>JAGLBE010000231.1 GCA_018260445.1 Psychrobacter sp. | reverse complement strand
AACAATAGATGCTGCAAATAGTGATTCAAAACTTCAGTTTTAAAACTCTCTAATGAAAATAATGAAATTGAAAAGTTGAAAAATATGAAATACAAGCTTACACAAACTGAAAAGTAATTGTGATCACTCAAATGGTGACTGCAAATATCTGTTGGGGAAAATTTATATTCATTCTCATTAAAAAGTTCACTTGTATGAGTGCTGTTTTTAATTTGTCCTGAAAATAAAATTTTTTTTTTCATTGCGCGCTCATGATTATTTGTCGAAAGACTCACCAAACGATTGAGGACGATGAACTAATCAAATAAAACTCATCCGGCTTTAAACCAATACCTTCCAAGTGGTGGGGTTTTCAATTTTTGCTACCAAAAAATAACATTTTGAGCAATCCTCAAAACGCATTTCCTACCCGGCCGAGCTGGTCGAAATCGCCTTTCTGACACCAACAATTAACCACATCAGATCGGAATGGGAAAACGAAATAATTTAGCAGATGATAAGATAAGATGATGGCGTGGTTTTGGGCGAAGGAAATCACGGTAAGCGC
>JAGLBE010000230.1:278-547 GCA_018260445.1 Psychrobacter sp. | reverse complement strand
GCCATTTTTTTGATTTTGGGTTCCGTCGGGGAATACTAAACCGTCTCCGCGGAAATGACCGGTAAAGTTTTTTCGAAAGATTTTCTAAAAATAAATAAATAAGCAAGTAATTTGAATAATAAATAAATAAATAAATAAATAAAATTTTTCTGAAGACTCGCTCTCGAAAACCAAACAATTTAATAAACGTCAAACTGCACTCGACGACAAATAAATTTATCTTTTAAACGCTTTTAAATTTAAAAGGAGAAGTGAGGCGAGAGGGAGAA
>JAGLBE010000230.1:0-268 GCA_018260445.1 Psychrobacter sp. | reverse complement strand
ACTGTTACTCGCTGGAAAAAAAAACGCATTGCCCACTAACCCTGAGTACGATCCGGTTTGGTTAGTGTATGCGATTGGTTCAATTGGCAAGTTTCGAGAAAACATGACCAAAAAGCCATTAAAAAATAAATAAATAAATAAATAATAAATAAAACTATTCACGACTGATTCGAAGATGGAAATACCTTTCGGCACGATCATGAGAGAATTCAGATATTTTAGACAAACTCGATCGTGTTTTGCGTGGAATATAAATTTACGAATTTTT
>JAGLBE010000022.1:46341-46571 GCA_018260445.1 Psychrobacter sp. | reverse complement strand
ATGAAGATATAATAACATTCATTTTTAAAGAATTTGAAAATTCTGACAAGGCGAAATTTAATTCTATCGAGAAAAAAGAAGGTGCACACTCTAAATCCAAATTTAAATCTTTAGATTGTACGATAATGAACTTAGCTGATAATATTTCATATAGTTTACATGATTTAGAGGATGCCCTTTCCTTAGGTATGATAAATAGAAATCAATGGGATTTGCATTTCAATGATGAT
>JAGLBE010000022.1:0-46331 GCA_018260445.1 Psychrobacter sp. | reverse complement strand
AGCCCATTTAGGGTTTATCGTTTAGATTGAGGACACGCCCTAGCAACCATCCCACCTGCCGCCTTAGCATGAACACAAACTGCATCCTATCACTTGCACCACAATGTAAAGCATCAATGTTGCCCAAAATAGAGGTAAAATGCGTTAAAATGCAGCACCGCTAAACGTAACTTGCTTTTTTAAGGTAACACCATGTCCTATTCTATCTTCTGCCAAACCAAAAACAATGCGCTTAAAGAGCCGATGTTTTTTGGTCAGCCCGTCAACATTGCCCGTTACGACCAACAAAAGCATCCGATATTTGAGCAACTTATCGAAAAGCAGTTGTCGTTTTTTTGGCGGCCAGAAGAAGTAGACGTGTCCAAAGACCGTATTGATTATGGCAATTTATCCAGCCATGAGCAGCATATTTTTATCAGTAATCTAAAGTACCAGACCCTGCTCGACTCCATTCAAGGGCGTAGTCCCAATGTAGTGCTGTTGCCACTAGTATCTATCCCCGAGCTTGAAACGTGGATTGAAACGTGGTCGTTTTCCGAAACCATTCATTCGCGCAGCTATACCCATATTATCCGTAATATTGTGAATGACCCCAGTGTGGTGTTTGATGACATTATGGACAACGAGCACATTTTGCACCGTGCCGAAGACATTGCGGGCTATTACGATGAGTTATATCAGCTATCACAAGTTTATAGCTTATATGGTGCGGGCACTCACCTGATGAATGGCGAGCCAGTGACGGTTGATTTATCTCTGCTCAAACGTAAGCTGTATCTATGTTTGGTGGCGGTTAATGTGTTAGAGGCCATTCGTTTTTATGTGTCGTTTGCTTGCTCATTTGCCTTTGCCGAGCGCAAGTTGATGGAAGGTAACGCCAAAATTATCAAACTGATTGCCCGTGACGAGGCACTACATTTGACCAGCACCCAGCACATGCTCAATATTATGGCGTCGGGCAAAGATGACCCTGAGATGGCGCAGATTGCCGTAGACTGCCGAGAAGAAAGTATTGAAATTTTTCGTAAAGCGGCCGAGCAGGAAAAAGAATGGGCAGGGTATTTGTTTAAGGATGGTTCGATGATTGGTCTCAATAAAGATATCTTATGCCAATATGTCGAATATATTACGAACTTGCGCATGGAAGCAGTTGGCCTGCCTGCTATGTTTACTGGGTCAAAATCGAACCCGATTCCGTGGATTAATACGTGGCTATCCTCTGACAATGTTCAAGTTGCGCCGCAAGAGACCGAGATTAGCTCGTATTTGGTGGGTCAAATTGACTCCGACTTGTCCGACAGCGATTTTGACGACTTTGAATTGTAAGCGTTGTCGCAGGATGGTGATGCTCCTAAGTTGTTGTCATCATGCGTTCACAAGGCAACGCTATGCTAGATACTTAGATACTTAGATACTTAGATATTTAGATATTTAGATATTTAGATATTTAGATATTTAGATATTTAGATATTTAGATATTTAGATATTTAGATACCTAGGGACTTAGACCTCAATAACCGGTTTTGGTTGCGCAATGAGCGATTGGGGGAATATTATCGATTTAACATTGTTAATAATGTTAACAATGTTACTTAGGCTATTTTATACCAATGTTCCTCCTTCTTCTATTTCGACAATCACAGTGGCACAGTTATGACTTGGGTAATCACCGCTAAAACACGCTTTTATCTACACGATGACGAAACGCTATTGGCAGGCTTGTTACGCACGGGTCATAATGTCAATTTTCAGTGCAAGGCGGGTTATTGTGGCAGTTGTCGCTTAAGATTAACCTCTGCCTGTCGCCATCCCATCACGTATGCCAAACCACCATTGGCCATGGTTGAGGACAATGAAATTTTACCCTGCTGCTGTCAGGTTAAAGGGGTGATTCATCTCAAAAACATCAGTTAGCGGCTTTGGCTCAAACGATGGGTTAAAGGCTAAATTAGGCCGTTTAGTGATTATTGAATCTTGCAAAAGGCACTAGCAAAAAAGCCCGCTACTTAGACAAGTAGCGGGCTTCTTTGAAAGATTTGAAAGAATAGATAGCTTAAGCTTAGTTCAATGCGTAGCCCTTAACATTGACGCTATTACGGCGGCACATGGCCTTTTTCAAACAGCTCAATCAGCTCTTCTCGCAGCCGCGCTTGGGTTTCAGGGTCTAGATCATTGGACGCATTGGGTGCATTGGCCGCTGGGGGGTTACCCAAAAACAAATCCGCTCCAGGGTCTTGCTGCGAGTTTGGCTCATCTAAGGGGTTCGCGTCTAGCGGCAGACTATTTTGCGTGGGTCGCTCAGCCAAGGTGATGTCAATCGTCATGTTTTTTCCATCTCGAACCACCTGGGTTTTTAGCACCGTATTGGGTGCTTTACGGGCCACATACTGAATCAGGCGATTGGCATCCGTCATCTCATTGTCATCAATCGACAAAACAATATCACCGGTACGCAGGCCACTAACTGCAGCAGGACTGCCCGGTATCACATTTAACACCTCAACCCCTGTGGTGCTATCAATTTTAGTCGGGTCACGCAGCTGCGACTGCACTTCGATACCCAGCCAACCACGGCTCACCTTGCCATCTTTAATGATGGCATTCATTACTTGCTCAACGAGCACAGTAGGAATGGCAAAACCAATACCCATCGAGCCGCCAGAGCGGGAGAAAATAGCCGTATTGATACCCACCAATTCGCCTCTAGCATCGACCAAGGCCCCGCCCGAATTACCGGGGTTTATTGCCGCATCGGTTTGAATGAAATCCTCAAAGGTATTAATGCCAAGGCCTGTACGCCCAGTGGCGGAGATAATACCTTGGGTGACGGTTTGACCGACGCCAAACGGGTTACCAATAGCCAGCGCCACATCGCCCACCTCGATTGCCTTTTTCCTAAATGCCAAGGGCGATAGACCGGTCATATCCACTTTAATGACCGCCAAATCGCTATCCGGATCGGCACCAATCACCTTGGCTTTTGCTTTGCGCCCATCGTTCAAGGCAACCACAATCTCATCGGCTTTGGCCACCACGTGGGCATTGGTCACGATATAGCCATCCACCGAGACAATCACGCCTGAGCCCAAATTGGTCTCAGTGCCTTGACCCTGCTGGGGTACTTGCCCCTGAAACTCATAAAAACGACGTAAAATAGGGTCATTCATATACGGATTTTCGGGCACCGCTTGCGTGGTATAAATATTGACCACCGAATGTGACGCCCGCACCACCGCTTCATGATACGAGAGGATGGGTTCTGGTTTATCAGACGCCGCCTCGGTCGAGTTATTCAGCGGTAACGAGCTGGTTTCGCTACGTGGCGGTTGCCATACATCATCTCCTTGCGACCGTTGATGCATATAAAGCCAAATAAAGGCCGCCAAAACAGCCATAAATAACAACCAGGGTAACGCTGTCCATAAACCTTTATATTTTGAAGATGCAGACATAGTACGCCTCAGATTTTGGTTGAGCAATATGTTTCAGCTAACAGCGGAAACTCTTCAGTTAAAGGCTATCACGCCTGTCATGTCCATTAGCTATTTATGTTAATATTTATCTTATGCGCTAAAGCTCTGTTAAGAGGCCTAATGATTATTAATGAGTCACTGCTTTATTGGCTAAAGGTACACTAACGCTTATTGTATATTGTAACCCAGTATTTTAGCCCATTCTGCCCAATAAAACAGTATGAAGCGGTATTTTGGTTTTAAAATTCACATTTTATCCACATTAAGCGCCACTTAAGCCGAGTATCTACAGCTTAATAAGCTATTTTTCATGCCGGGCTATAGCGTAAGAGGCACAGCCTATGCTTTAATGCGCCCCCATCTAGTGCTTGTTAGTGTTTGCGACTGCATGGTATGGCACGACTATCCTAGCATGCCCTAACATGCCCTAGCATGCCCTAGCATGCCCTAGCATGCCCTAGCATGCCCTAGCATGCCCTAGCATGCCCTAGCATGCAAAGATTAGCAACCAGCACCCCATGTCAACCAAAGAGACCGTTATGAGTAAAACCGCTATGAGTACCCATGCGCCGACCATAACCCCAACTGCCCTGGCTGATTGGGGTAATGCCTATTTACAGGTTAAGTTGTTTAAAGACTATAGCCCAAATGGCTTGCAGGTCGATGCCAACACCCCTATTCGCCGCTTAGTGACAGGCGTTAGCGCGACGCAAAACCTTATTGAGCAGGCTATTGAGCACCAAGCAGACGCCATACTGGTACATCACGGCTATTTTTGGAAGGGCGAGCCTGAGCCCCTAGTTGGCATAAAGGGCACAAGAATTCGTACGCTACTGCAAAACAACCTATCCTTATTGGCGTATCATTTGCCCCTCGATGCGCATCCAGAGATTGGCAATAATGCGGTTTTGGCCAAGCAGCTCGGCCTAACCATTATAGGCGGCTTATACCCTGACGAGACGCATCCCGTTGGCAATATTACCAGCTGCCCAGCCCAGTCGATAACCGCCTTTATACATAACGTCACCAAGGTTTTGCAGCGGCCGCCTCTGCATATTGGCGCAGGCAATAGCACCATCACCAAGGTCGGTTTATGTACAGGCGGCGCCCAAGATATGATTGCACAGGCGGCAAAAATGGGCTGTGACTTGTATCTATCGGGTGAAATATCCGAGCGTACCACCCATATAGCACGCGAACTAGGCATTGATTATTTGGCTTGCGGTCATCATGCCACAGAAATGGGCGGTATTCAGGCCTTAGGACAACTTATTGAGTCCATCCATGGCATACCCGTAACTTTTATTGATGACCCTAACCCTGCCTAATCAAGCATCTAGGGCTTAAGAGATATAAACAGTTGTGCAATAGGTGTATAACAAAGTTGACATAGCAACAAGCCTCTATCTTGATTTAACGGTATCAGGATAGAGGTTTGTTTATATATGGATGTATGAATGGTTTGCGCTCTAGCGCCGGTTAAACTATTGAACCGGCACTTTAAGAACTTGACCTTTTTGCAGCATCGCATCGCTTTGAATATGATTCAAATCCGCAAATTGCTTTGCAGTCATGCCGTATTTTTTTGCCAAGGAGATTAAATTATCACCTTCCATCACTTTGTAGGTGGTGGTGGTAGCCGGTAGTGACAGTTTTTGCCCAATTTGTAATTGTGCATCTGGTTTTAGATGATTTGCCTGCGCTAGTTGCTCGGTACTAAGGCCGTTTTTTTGGGCCAATTGAATCAGCGAGTCCCCCGATTGCACTGTATATTGACTAGCACTTGCGCTTGCCGTCTGACTCGTGGGTAAAGGCGCCGGTGTAGGGGCGGCACTACTGGCTTTGGTACCCGAGGTAGCCTCTGTGCCAGTTGTAGCAGGTAAACTTAGCTTTTGACCAATTTGGACTTGGGATTGCATGTTTAGATTATTGGCAGCGGCCAAATCAGATACCGACACCCCAAACTTATTGGCCAAACCGATGAGGGTATCGCCTGATTTAACAGTATAGCTTTCTGGTTGTACGGCGGCATCTTTAGCAGTAGAAGCAGTAGATTTTGAGGAGGACTGCGTGGCCACCACTTTAGTAGGGGCGGTTTGCGACTCATTACCCTTTGCTGTGGCCTCTTTATTCGGAATAGTTATTGTACTTCCTTTGATTAGCTGCGCATTGACAGCTAATTTATTGGCACGGGCCAAATTGTTTACCGAAACGCTAAATTTATCTGCCACGCCAATCAAGGTATCGCCACCTTGCACTTTATAGTCAATCGACTGATTATCTAACGCCAAAGCCACCTGCTGACTATCCACCGGCAGCTTGATAACTTGCCCACGCTGTATTTTAGTACTTGCAGAAAAGTTGTTTAAGGCCGCAATTTGCGTATGTGCCACACTTAGCTTATTGGCAATGCCAATCAAGGTATCGCCTGCTTTCACCTTGTAATCGCTCACAGTAGCACTATTGGCCGTCGTATTCGCTAAGCCACCCGAGGCACTTTGGGTTGCCGTCGCCGGTATGGTTAACCGTTGGCCTATCAACAGCGCATCCGTCGGGCTTAAGTCGTTCATGGCCGCTAAAGTGGCGACGGGCACATCAAAACTGGCAGCCAGGCTATTAAGACTCTCGCCTTTTTTAACGGTATACAGTTGCGTTTTTTGCTGCGGCTGAATAGTGGTCGTAGGCGATTTGCTAGGGGCGTCCTTAATCATGCCCGGTATCAACCACAATTTTTCCCCTGTCTTTAGTTGCGCTTGTGTCGATAAACTATTATAACGCGCCAACTGGGATACGCTTAAGCCGACTCTTTCTGCCGTACCTATCAAGGTATCACCAGCACGCACTGTATAAGTATTGGCTTGTGCCTCTTGTTTAACTTCTGAGTTAGTATCGGTCGCAGGGGCGCTAAGCGGTGTGATAGGTTTGGCATTGTACAAATACAGTTTGGTACCCGACAACAACGTAGCATTAGGATTCATTTGGTTCCAATCTGCAATATCCCGCCAGCTTAACCCTGCCCTTGACGCGATACTTGATAACGTATCGCCCCGTTGTACGGTATACACCGAGCGAGCCCCTTTTGGCACACTTGGCGCTGAAGATGTCGCAGCTTGTCTTGGGGTTGATGTGGTAACAGGGGGCGGGGTTGGTCTTTGCGAGGGCGCAAAACTTAACCTTTTTTCTTGCCCATTGGCTTCTAAAATGGACTGCTGGGTTTGTACTGCCTCTAAATTAACGTTACCATCTATCGGGCTGACCACTTGACCCACATCTGGGGTGAGACTGCGAATCTGCGCCGCGATAAACGCCTTTTCTTCTGGGGATAACGGCGGCTCTTGTATAATGGTGTCATTGACAGTCACACTAGCCGACGTGGTGGGCAATGTATTAAACGATTGAAACTGAGAGTTAATAAAGTTTTTCTCAGTGGCACTGATGGCAGGCTCTGCGGTGGCGGTGGCGACTGGTACAATATAGTTCTCATTTTGCTTTGGCGCTCGTGCTTTCGTGGCAAACTCGGCCAATCCCTCTGCCGATTGCGACAGGGTTTCATACTGGTCATCGGGAATATTAGCCACATAAGGGCCTGTAGCGTCGTTGCCCGCTAACTGGCTTAACTGCGAGTCAATCTGCGCCGCCACGCTATTGGGTATAATCATGCGATTAGGCCCGGCGATGTCGACTTGCGCACTCACTAAGGCTGGGTTCAACATGCGCAGCTCTTCATAATCCACGCCGGTTATTTGCGACACTTGTTGTAAAGACACCCCATATTTGACCGGGACGCTACGAAAATGCTGGCGATTGGCAATAGCTGGCAAGTAAATGCCATAACGCTTGGCGTCCGCGACTATTTGCGCCACGGCCATAAACCTTGGCACATAATTCATCGTCTCTTGCGGTAAATTTAGTGACCAGAAATCGGTGGGTAGCCCTTGGGCTCGGTTAGCATCGATCGCGTTTTGCACGCGACCCGGTCCTGCGTTATACGCAGCCAAAGCCAACTCCCAGCTACCAAACTGGTTGTATAGCGAGGTCAAAAAATCGTAAGCGGCGCGCGTTGACTCGACAACATCGCGGCGGCCATCATAGGTCGGGGTTTGGGTTAGGCCATAAATACGCCCAGTGCTTGGGATAAACTGCCACATGCCTGAGGCGCTGGCGTTGCTGCTGGCAGTAGGGTCATACGAGCTTTCGATAACGGGCAATAAAGCCAGCTCTGTTGGTATATTACGTCGCTCAGCCTCACTAACGGTATGATATAAATAACGACTGGCGCGAGCGGTTAACCGGTTAATATAATCCTGACGCGTCGTAAACCAGCTTTTTTGCGCCTCAATTCTTGGATTATACTGATATTGCGACTGATCTAACCGAAATCCGGCGCGCATTCTATCCCACAAATCACCGTATTGCTGGATGGCCAACTTATCGTCTTCCACCATTGTCATATCGGTGGCCTCTAACAAATTGGCCAGCTCTTCTAAACTATCGTCATCTAATAGGGCCTTGCTATAAGTGCTGTCAGTTGCGGGCACTTGAGACACCGCTTCGGTTGTTGCCACCGGCGCTTGGCCAATGGGCTGCTGATTACCCGGGGGGACAGTAGACCCTCTTTGGGCAGCGGGCACGGTGGTGACTTTAGCCCCGTTATTCATCGGCGTGGTATTGCTACAGCCTACTAAAATAACAGAACCAATGGCCATAACAAGAGGCAATTTGCAACCTTGCAGCGGTGTTTTTTTGACATTCATGTGCACATTTACCCGATAAAATTAGTGAATAGGTACGATAACCAACATGACAACAGTGGTGAAAAAAGCGACCCTTTGCAAACTCGCTAACCCATTACGTTGTCGTGGCTTTATTAGTGTTATTGAAGCTAGTGTTAGGCATAAAATCAGTAGCTGTCTTATCGAATACAACGAGGTTATCGCAACAACGACACGCATTGCAACGATGCTGTAGTGGCCTAAACCGGCATCCTGATACCCGCTCTAAGTGACCGCTCTACACGACTGAGTAATTATAGAGGATGTATACCCCACTCTCAACCGATTACTCGATGTTCCCAAGCACTGTCATTTGCCGCTTTTCGCTCGATTTATGCTGCTAGGTCGTGAACAAGGCTGGGCTAAAGCCACCGCTAAGCATCACCAGTAGGATTACGTACAGACTTAATTGCTAACATCAACCTTATTCAATAGTCACCTGGGCGACAGCTCTTAGCAACACTGCATTGCTTGCCCCCGACTTTAAAGTCGCCCTTGCAGCGGTTGACAACGTCGTCTGCTTGCCATCTTTGGTCCATGTCTCGATGGTATTCACATCGGCTTTGGCTTGCTCACCACTCGTGACCACGTTGGTGATATTAATATCATAATGATAATTCGTGGTGGTCGCCCAGCTGTCTTGCAACAATTTTAAATAAGCTTGCTTATCTAAGCTTGTGGTCTTGCCCTTACGCGATAACGAAATGAGCGCATCATCTGCCACCAAATTAGCAATTTGGCTGACATTTTTACTATTGGCAGCCTGTTTCATTGCACTGGCATAGCTTTGTACAGAAGATTCGGTAATGACCGCCTGTGCGCTAAGTGAGACGCTCATTAGCATAGCAGCAACGGGAAGCGGGGCTAGGTACGCCATGGAGGCATTGATATTTTTAAATGTCGTATACATAATGTGGTTTCCCTTTGGTAAAATAGCAAACACGTCAACAAAGCCAAGCAGACAACTGCCTAATGCTAACTCGTGTCCTAAACCCAAGTTAGACGGACTATCTAACGTCCTGTTTATAGCGTATAACGTCTGTTTATGACCCCTGTTATATTACCTATTGATAAACAATAGACAATATAGCCAAAATTTCAGCTTGATAGTCAGCTTGCTAAGGTAGCAACCATACTACTAGATAGGTATCAACCCAAGATTAAGCCAATGTAATGTTTAGTTACAAATCGAGCCACCACGATTAAACAGCGACAGCAGCGCTGCATCTTAGCCTCCAGCCCATCAACCACCTTCCTATATCTCTATCAATCAATCTATCAATCAGCTTTTTAGATTTTCAGACTTTCAGACTTTCAGATTATTATTTGTCGTCATTTTCTTCGACCAATATGCCCAGCCGTGCTGAACGCCGCTGCATCATTTGCCTAGCCAATACCTGCATATCCTCGACGCGATCTATTTCGTCAACGATTTCAAGCCCAAGCAACGTTTCTAACACATCTTCCAAAGTGACCAGTCCTTTGACCTCGCCATACTCGCCGACCACCATGGCAATATGAATACGTGTTTTTAGCATAGAATCTAATAGGTCAAACAGTTTCATTTTAGAGAACACAAAAGTGATTTCACGCTTATAGCTCTCTAACGACTTATCCATATGATTATTGGCCTTGGCCAGTAAAAGGTCGGTTTTTAAAACAAAACCGGTCACATTATCAAGATCCTCATCATAAATAGGCAAGCGTGAGAACATCAGTTTCGGACGGTTTGCTAAAAGCTCAACCACGGTAGTGGTTTGGTCAAAAGCGTGGATAACCGACCTTGGGGTCATAATATCTTCAACCTTAATCGCGCCAAAAGCAAGCAGGTTGCGAATAATTCTAGACTCTAAGGGGTCTATTAGTCCCGACTTTTCCCCGACACTGGCAAGGGCAGCAAACTCACTGCGATTAAAGGCATGCGCATTTTTTCCACCCGTTAGCAACTTCGTTAATTTCTCTGACACCCAAATTAAAGGGTACAGTAAAAAAATAACCCCTTTGACAAAATAAGCCACAGGATTGGAGAAGCGCCGCCAATACAAGGTGCCTAATGTCTTAGGTATAATCTCGGTACCCATGAGTATTAATAAAGTCATACAAGCGGAAAACACCCCAAACCATTCACTGCCAAAAACAATGGTGGCTTGAGCACCGGCGCCTAGCGAACCAAGCGTATGTGCAACCGTATTTAGCGTTAAAATTGCCGCTATTGACTGGTCTATGTTATCGATTTTGACATCGTGTAAAATGGCTGCTTTTTTTGGATCCACTTCTGCAATCGAGGCGACGTATGAGGGCGTCATGGTTAACAGCGTTGCTTCTGATACCGAGCAGATAAAGGAGACAATCAGGGAAGATAAAATATAGGCCACCAACAACAGAATATGGACGCCATATGGGGAAGTTTGTACAGCAACTAAATCAACCTCGCCACCTATTGCATAAGCGGCAACTGGCATCAACAACATGGAGGTGACTAAAAGAAAACAATAATTTGGCGAAACAGAGGGTTTTCTGAATATCGACTTAGCTTTAGATGACGCTGCGGCGATAACACGAATTTTCAGTTTAAATCGAGCGTTCAAGACAAACACCTAATATAGTAGATAAGGTTAATATGCAAAGAGACAGAATACCATTAAACCTTAGAACTTTACATTAAACGCTGTAACTTTAGGCTCTTTTATCGTTAACACCTTCCCGTAAGGCTTTGCCCGGTTTAAAATGCGGTATGGCTTTGGCCGCTACGGCGACTGTTTCGCCGGTTTTAGGATTGCGGCCTTGCCTTGAGTCACGGTGGTGCAGACAAAAAGTACCAAACCCGCGTATCTCAATCCTGTCATGGGTTATTAGGCTCTGTGCAAGTAGTTCAAAAATCTCCCTAACGGCTTCCTCTACTTTAGTATCTGCGATAAAGTCACAGCGAACCGCTATCTGATGCATCAAATCTGATTTATTAATTACGTCTGTCATATCTTTATGCCTTAGCAAATAAGTTAATGAAGAAGCTTAAAACCCCTTATGAGAGCGACGTTTAAATAGGCGCTTATAGCGACGTTTGGCCCTAAAGTTAAGTGCTAAAAGCTCATTAAACAATATATTTGGTTAAAAATGGTATGAACAACAAAGCGTCAAACGAGTCAAGCACTTAGGATAACTAAACTTATGTCTTAAATTGTATCATAATGGATACAAAGTTATAACCAAATTACGCTGCAACCAACAATAAAAAATGCCGCACATAAAAAAAGGAGCAACCGAAGTTACTCCTTTTATCACAGTATTTGCTAAACCCCTTATCACATAAAGGATAAAGCGATAGTGTCGTTAAGACAAACCTTGATTAGTCTTGCATTTGCTCTTTAATCAAGTCACCTATAGTTTTAGGCTGAGCGTCAGTTGCCGCACTAGGCGTTGCCGCTGGCGTTGCCGCACCAAGCTCTTTAATCGCTTGGCGCTCCTCAGCTTCGTCTTTGGCTTTAATCGATAAGTTGATACCACGTGATTTGCGGTCCACACTAATGATTTTGGTTTCAACCGTATCGCCAACGTTTAAATGCTTGGTGGCATCTTCCACGCGGTCACGCTGAATTTCTGAGGCACGTAAATAGCCCTCAACTTGGTCAGCCAGTTCAATAATAGCGCCTTTGGCATCTACTTCTTTCACCGTACCGGTTACTAAAGCACCGCGGTCATTATCCACCAAGTACTCGTTAAAAGGATCCGAGCTTAACTGCTTGATGCCCAAACTAATACGATTGGCTTCAGCATCTACCGATAGTACCATAGCCTCAACCGTATCACCTTTGTTGAAGTTACGAATCGCTTCTTCGCCTGTCTCATTCCACGAAATATCAGACAAATGTACCAAACCATCAATACCGCCATCTAGGCCAATAAAGATACCAAAGTCAGTGATAGATTTAATCGTACCGGTCAGTTTATCACCGCGATCAAATTTCTTATCAAACTCATCCCACGGATTTGGCAAGGTTTGTTTGATACCAAGACTAATACGACGACGCTCTTCATCAATATCCAAAATCATCACATCAACTTCGTCACCAATTTGCACGACTTTTGATGGATGAATATTTTTATTGGTGTGATCCATCTCTGATACGTGTACCAAACCCTCGATACCGTCAGAAATTTCTGCAAAACAACCATAGTCGGTCAAGTTTGTGACCCGTGCTTTGACGATGCTCCCTACAGGGTAAGTACCGCCCACGTTATCCCAGGGATCTGAGCCCAACTGCTTAAGGCCCAAGCTCACCCGATTGCGCTCGCGATCAAACTTTAACACCTTAACCTTTAAATCTTGACCCACTTCGACCACTTCTGAGGGATGCTTAATACGGCGCCATGCCATATCAGTGATATGTAACAAACCATCAATACCACCTAAATCAACAAAGGCGCCGTAATCGGTTAAGTTTTTGACGATACCGTCAACCTCAATACCCTCTTCAAGCTTATTAAGCAACTCTTCACGTTCTGCGGAGTTCTCGGCTTCCATAACGGCTTTACGGCTAACTACCACGTTGTTACGCTTTTGATCTAGTTTAATAATTTTGAACTCAAGCTCTTTACCTTCTAGATGCGTCGTATCACGAATAGGACGAACATCCACTAAAGAGCCTGGTAAAAAGGCACGAACTGAGCCGATATCGACTGTAAAACCACCTTTGACTTTACTCGAGATGATACCTTTAACAATCGCATCTTCTTTATGTAATTTCTCAAGCGCATTCCAGGTTTCAACACGTTTGGCTTTTTCTCGTGATAGTAAGGTTTGACCCATACCGTTATCAACGGCCTCTACCACCACATCAACATTGTCACCTACGGCAACTTCAAGCTCGCCATCATCGTCTAAGAACTCTTCACGAGCCACAACGCCTTCAGATTTCAAACCAGTGTCCACTGTAATCCAATCGTTATCGATTGCTACAACAGCACCGCTGATCACCGAGCCACGCTCGATATCCAGACCCTGCTCTTCTAGACTCGCTTCAAATAGTTCAGCAAATGATTCCATTATGATTACCTTAATATAGCCGTATCCTGTCCAGCACAGTACGGTTCAAGTTAATGAGGATAAAAGATGTGCGCTGATTTTGCTCTTTTATGCTCATTTAAAAAAATTTAAAATGCGTTAACGACTGCCACTTGCTTGACGGTTTGTATAGGCGTCATTAAGTGTTGACTACTGTTATCTTTTTTAAAATCTATTGGCTATCGTCTGCAAAGCAGATGCCTTTTTGCTGACAAAAGGCTTTAATTTCGTCATAGACGATATCGACATCCATATCTGAGCTGTCAATAACCAAGGCATCGGCTGCAGGTTTAGAGGGTGCGGTTTCTCTAGTTTCATCACGCGCATCTCGCTCTTGAATACTTGCTAAAATAGAGGCATAATCCGCCGCCACATCGGTTTGCTGCAACTGCTTTACCCGGCGATCGGCACGCGCTTGTGCACTAGCAGTCAAAAAGACCTTGGCATCGGCATTCGGAAACACCACGGTGCCCATATCGCGCCCATCGGCAATGAGACCTGCCTCATCTGCCATATTTTTTTGCAAATCGAACAAGGCGGCCCTAACTTTTGGCAAGGCGGCAACCCTTGAGGCATAGCTACCCACTTGCTCATTACGAATCTCAGCAGCGACATTATGACCGTTGACCACAATATCCACCCTACCAGAAGATTGCGGCAAAAATTCAATGCGCAAACACTGGGTTAAACGGGCAATAGCGTCTTCATCAGCGGCGCTTAGCACCGTACTCGTATTGCTCAACAGTCCAGCTTCATAGGCTTGTAGACCCACAATACGATACAGGGCACCAGAGTCTAATAACCGATACCCTAATGCTTGTGCTAGGCGCAAACATAGGGTTCCTTTTCCTGCGCCGCTAGGGCCATCAACGGTTATCACAGGAAAGCTCATTTATCACCACTCAAATAGGCATAGCAATATCACATCAATATTGGCAAAGTACATTGTTAGTCAGCGTTAGTGGTCAGCAATATGCCCCTTACCCTCTATTCACCCTTACCCTCTATTTAATAGGTGATTAGGCTTAATAGGTGATTAGGCGCCGCTAACAGTAATAAAAACAAATAGGGCAAGATTATAGCAAAATACAAATAAGTTATCCAGCCTTAATCATCTTTTTTGCTGTTTGAGGACGCGTTTTTATGCATACGCCGAGCTTTAAAAAATCCTTGTAGCAGCAGGCGGCTATCTTGTTGTAGCAGCCCCGAATCGGCGCTGATGTTATGATTATAAATCCCCAATTCCAGCAGCGCTATTTGACTACTGACCATGCCCGAGCGCGGCTCGCTTGCGGCATAAACCAGACGAGATAGGCGCGCATGAATCAAAGCACCCACGCACATCGTGCAGGGCTCTAAGGTGACATAGAGAGTCGTATTAACTGGTAATCGGTAATTGTGAAGAGTGGTGCAGGCTGAGCGTAGCGCTATGATTTCGGCATGCGCCGTTGGGTCACAGGTGGCGATGGGCTGATTAAATCCCTTACCAATAATCTGGCCGTCACACACCAGTACCGCCCCGACCGGCACTTCATCCTGGGCTGCTCCTTGCTGCGCGAGCTGCAAGGCTTGATGCATATAGGCTACATCTGCTTCTTGCCAAAACTTGGTTGCAGCAAGGGGCGCGGTTGATGACAGACGGTTAACAGGCAATAGCATTGATGTCACAGTAATGGCCACTTATAGAATGTGTTGTATGTTATCAATAAAAGGTTGGCAGATTATTAGGTTAGGGCGCTCAATACCAATACCAATACCAATACCAATAACAGCAACCCTATCCACACCAGCACGATTATAAAGTCGTTGGTCGTTCATTTTAATGCCTAGTTTGTTGCCTAACTGACATCTATTGCGGCAATTGCCAGTCAATGGGCACTTTACCGTGTTGGCGCAAATAGTCATTGGTCTTAGAAAAAGGCTTGGTACCAAAAAATCCACCGCGATTTGCCCCCAATGGAGAGGGGTGCACCGCTGATAGCACTAAATGCTTTTGGGTATCAATAAACTTGCCTTTTTGTTTGGCTTTACTGCCCCATAAGATAAACACCGTATGCTCGGTTTGTTGATTCACTGCGTCAATAACCGCATCGGTAAACGACTCCCAGCCTACTTTTTGATGGCTGCCAGCGCTGCCTTCTTCTACCGTCAACGAGCTATTTAATAGCAATACGCCTTGCTGTGCCCAGTAGGTTAAATCGCCATGTCGAGGCGCCGTAGTACCAATATCCGCTGCCATCTCCTTTAAAATATTGGTTAACGAGGGCGGTTTAGGAATGGTCTTGGGCACCGAAAACGATAGGCCCATTGCTTGCCCTGCACCATGATAAGGGTCTTGCCCCAATATCACCACTTTAACATGCGACAATGGCGTTAAATTAAAGGCATGAAACATTTGACTGGCAGGTGGATAAATGCTTTTGCCTGCTTGATACGCTTGGCGCAAAAAGTCTCTAATCTTATCCATATTAGTTGACGTTAAAGCGCCGCTTAACGCCTGTTTCCAGTCCTCTGGCATTTGTACCCGAGCTAAAATCGCTTCTTTTTCGGCGACTGTTTTCTGAAAGCTGTCTGGCGTGTCTACAGTGTCAAATAAGCTCATAAAATAATGCTCTTTATAAAATAGGCAATGTTGGTTTAGGTCTATCTAGCATCACAATAGATAACAAACAGAGGGCATAAACACCCAAAATAAATGGCATGACTAAATGGCATGATTAAAAAAGGCCAACGCTAGGGTTGACCATGATAATAAAATTAATGAGGATAAATAGCGTTTAGGATGAAACAAAGTGGCAAGGTTTAACGCAACAGACCATGACATACCTCCCCTAAACCTCCTAAAACTCCTAAAAAACACGTGTGGCCATTTAGCCACCTAGTCGCTAGACATCAGCAAACTCTTGACCACGCTGACCATGTTTTTCGACAACCGTCAATAGAATACGACTGCCCTCAGCACCTGCTTTATTGTTCTCATCGAGCGGTTTGTCAAAGGATGTATCGTTAAGGGTAACATGAACCGCGCCGCCTTCTGCCAAATCGCCAAACAACACCATATTCGCCAGAGGTTTTTTAATCTCATTTTGAATCAGACGCTGCATAGGACGGGCGCCCATCAACCGGTCGTACCCTTTAGTGGCTAAGTATTCACGCACCGCATCATCAATTTCTAACACCACCTGCTTGTCATCCAACTGCGCTTGGAGCTCGACCAAGAATTTATCGACCACGGATATGACAATCGAGGGGTCGAGCGGATTAAATTGAATAATCGCATCTAAACGATTGCGAAATTCGGGGGTAAACACACGGTTCATAGCCTCGGTGTTGTCTTTGCTGTGGTCTTGCTGGGTAAAGCCCATGGACGAGCGGCTAATACTATCGGCGCCCACATTGGTGGTCATGATTAAAATAACCTGCTTAAAGCTGGCAACCCGCCCGTTGTTATCGGTTAAGGTGCCATGATCCATCACTTGTAGCAGTAAATTAAACACATCCGGATGCGCTTTTTCAATCTCATCAAGCAGCAACACGCAATGCGGAAATTGATTGATTTTTTCAGTCAATAATCCACCTTGATCAAACCCGACATAACCGGGGGGTGCCCCAATTAAACGTGAGGCCGTATGCGCCTCCATATATTCTGACATATCAAAACGCACCAGCTCGATGCCCATCAAATTCGCTAACTGCTTGGACACTTCGGTTTTACCCACACCTGTAGGCCCAGCAAACATAAACGAGCCAATAGGCTTATCTGCAGATTTAAGCCCTGCTCGAGACAGTTTTATGGCATCTGATAAGGTTCGGATAGCTTCGCTTTGCCCAAATACCAAACGATTTAAATCGCGATCTAAATGCTCAAGCAGCGACTTGTCATCATTGGATATCGATTTGGGCGGAATGCGGGCCAGTTTCGCCACAATGGCCTCAATTTCTGCCACCCCAATCACACTAGGCGCTGCCGTGTCCTCTGCTTTCTCTGACTGTGAGTCCCCTGACGGCGCGTTTTGTTTATCAGCGACCTCTTTGGCCTTAATCAGGTCATCAATGCTACCCTTATCTTGTAACATTGTATCTTTGGCGGCTGCTAGTATTGTATTGGTACTGTCATCTACATCTACCGCTTGCGCCTTTTCATCAGCTTCATCAGCCGCTTCTTTCTTCAAAACCGCGTCCGCATCTTTAGATTGCACGGCGCTGTCTAAATGAATCAGCTCATCCAGCAGCTCATTCTCATCGGCTACCTGATCGGCACTGGGGGTGATACCTAAACGCTTATAAGCGCCGGCTTCATCTATCACATCAATGGCCTTATCTGGTAAAAAACGTTCGTGAATATGTTTTGCCGATAAATGCACGGCACTGACTAATGCGGCATCGGTATAGCTCACATTATGAAAATCTTCATAACGGGATTTTAGGCCACGCAGAATATCAATGCTGTCGTCGATGCTCGGCTCATTAATATCAATTTTTTGAAAGCGGCGTGACAACGCATGGTCTTTCTCAAACACTTGGCGATATTCGGTAAACGTGGTTGAGCCAATACAGCGCAGCTCACCATTGGCTAAAGCCGGCTTGATAAGGTTTGAGACATCCATATTGCTGCTCATCGAAGAACCTGCTCCGATAATCATATGGATTTCATCAATAAATAAAATAGCATTGGGCCTTTTTTTCAAGGTATCTAACAACGCCTTCATGCGTTTTTCAAAATCCCCACGGTACTTGGTACCGGCAATCAACGAGCCGATATCCAAACTATAAATCACGCAGCCTTGTAATGGTTTTGGCGCTTTGTTTTGGATGATTAACCAAGCCAAACCTTCAGCAATCGAGGTCTTACCAACCCCAGGGTCGCCTACTAATAAGGGGTTATTTTTACGGCGACGGCACAGCACTTGCGCGGTGCGTTCAATCTCGCTGGCACGGCCAATTAACGGATCGGTTTTGCCTTCTGCCGCTCGCTCATTTAAATTGGTGGCAAATTCGCTCAACGGGTCTTTTTTGGCAGATCCCGCTTTATCGCTACCGGCTTCTTCTTTATCGCCGTCCGAATTGTCTTCACCATCTGCACCATGCGACAGATACTGGGTTAACTCAAGTCGACTAACCCCTTGCTTTTTAAGCAAATAAACGGCGTAGGTATCGTGCTCTGAAAACATAGAGACTAGGATATCAGACCCTTCTACCAGACGCCCCGACCCCACCGATTGCACATGAAAAATAGCCCGCTGTAAGATACGATCAAAACTTTGGGTAGCCTGTGGTGGCTGCTCTAGCGCCGCATCAATGGTCGGCGTATGTTTTTCGATATAGGCTTCAAGGTCTCGGCGTAGGGTGGCAATATCAGCGCCGCAAGACTTTAGCGTATTGGCCGCATTGTTGTTTTCCAACAAGGCTAACAGCAAATGCTCAACGGTTAAATATTCATGAAACTTTTGTCTCGCTAGAGTCATGGCCAAACGTAGAGATACTTCGAGATGACGACTTAACATAGATAAATCCTAATGATTTTATATTCTCAAATAGATAGGCCGATTGGCTAGCACAAAATAGATAGGTCGACGCTAGTGTGAGAATGAGTCTGGGGGCGTGAAGATAAGCCTTAGCAACTGGTTTAACATACAACAACAACTATCTATCAACAACTATCCGTTTTTAACGGTTAACGGCATATCGCATCTAGAATTTTTAGCAGGTATGCTTACTAGGTAGGGTTAGTAGGCCTTAAAATCAAGGTGTAACCACTATAGATTGTGTTTGGTTTTGTGTTTGTGTATCGATGTAGCGCGATAATTTGAGTTTGTATGTCGATATAGCGTGATAGTTTATAATGATACAGGGATATAACATTGAATGTGGCTATAGATTAAGATTAGTTTAACAGGATTTTGTTGAGGATGGTAAGCCGTTGAGTGGCATTAAGATGCTATCTGTAATATTATTAAGTACTCGGTTTATTGTCGCTGTGCTCGTTTTGCCGCTTTGTGCAGTTCATGGGTATTGTCACTGGTGATTATTTATTTTAGATTTAACAAACATACCAAGCATACCAAACATATAGCGCAAGGTTATCCATGACAGCAATCTTACGCCTTACGCTTGATGCGGCTCTATCTGCACCAATAAGGGATAACCTTCTTTACGCGCCGCTTGATTGGCGTTTTTAGCTTTGGTCTCGGCAATGTCTTTTGGAAAAATACCTGCTATCCCTCGTCCTTTATGGTGGATATTGAGCATAATTTCAACTGCTTTTTCAGTATGATGTTTAAATTCTGCTTGCAAAATATGCACCACAAATTCCATAGGGGTGTAATCGTCGTTATACATGACGACCGCGTACATAGGAGGCTTGGCAACTTCAGGCTCAGCGACCAGTACCTCAACATCGTGCTCCTCATCGGTGCCTTCATCTGCAAGCCTTGCCGGGTCAATACTAGGTCGGCTGGCAGGATGGTGCCAGTCAGCAACAATCCCAGCAAAAACATTAGGCAAAAAGCCACCTAACCAGTTTGGCGCAACATCATCATACTCATGGCGATTGTTTTGTGAAGGTTTGCAAATCATGACAAAAAAAAGCCCATATAAAAGGTTCAAAAAAGTGGTTGCTATTGACTATTCCTAGCTATCATTAGCATCACTGTGGCAGATAGTCCCTACTCTTTGGTAATAGGGCGCTGATCTGTTTCTGGTATTTCTGCTAAAGAAATAGGCATTTTATCAACTAGACTGGCGGTTTTCCAGTCATAAATTTGCTCTATAGTCTGGCCATTAGAGGCCAAATCCAAACGCGCCTGTGCTGGGGTAAACCCTTCTGGCATCACAAATCTTCCTCTAATACGGGCCACGCCTTTGATATCGTATTTACTAGGTTCAAGCGGCACCTCAACCAAGTTATCCTCAGTCAAAAGGGTTAACTTTGGGGTCAATGTATGCTCGCGGCCATCTGGTGCTAACATGGCCACATCAAAGCGGTATTCAAACGCATTTTCGGGCAATGGTTCAATTTTTTCGGCCACTATTTGCAGGGGTAAGCCTCCGCGCTTAGATAGTGCTTTTACGTAGAGGTCATTGATTTGTTGTAGCTGCAGATTTTTCACTTCAAGGTCTTGCATATCAATGCGCATCACGCCAAGATTGTTAAGACTAATATCCCGCTCTTGCTGCGCTGTACTGGTTTGCTCTTTTAGCATCTCAAGTTTTAAAGTGAGTGCTTTAACCTCTTTAGCGCTTAGATTGCTGTTGTTGCTCTCCTTTTGCGCTGAGTCTTGCAAGGCTTTAAGACCCCTTTGATAGCCTAGCGTATGCCCAAATATAACTGCGATTACCCCGGTTAACAAAACTGCACTCACAAACAAAGTTAATAGCAGAGGCTTCATCGGTTTAAACGACGAAAAACGCTTGGTCGGTACAGAAGAAGCTGGCTTAATTTCAGTAGGCATGTTATCTAGGCTCGTATCGTAGGGACAGGCTATTATTTAAAACTTACGCACATAAACGATAGTGAAGCGAATAGGGCAATTGGGTAATTAGGCAAGATGCAGGCAGTTTTACAAACCCCTGCACCTTGCCAATAAAAGTTGCCAAGACGCTGTACATTTTCAACTTTGCACAAGTCTTATTATTCAATACCCCGTTATCGGATATCTTTTTATTAAGGCTATTAATTATTAAGGGTATTAAACAACGCTTTACACGTCTTCAACATCTTGGTATCGATATCTTTTTTGAGATGCCCTTAGCATCTTAAGGCACGCTATTATACCTAACTCTTAGCAGAATAACTAACAGCCGGCACACCCATCCCTACAAAACACCATAATAATAAATAGGTCTTACCTAAAAACAGTCATTTGCTTTTAACTGATGCGCCGATGACAAATGGCGCGCATAAAAAACATGCACTAAAGAGCAGACTTTAGAGCAGATTTTAAAGATCAGACTTTTAGGAATAGACTTTAGGGCACAATAGGCACATGATTTAAGCCCAGCGTTTCCTCAAACCCAAACATCACGTTCATACATTGAACGGCTTGTCCCGCTGCGCCCTTGACCAAGTTGTCCTGAACGACTAGAACTGTGGCTTCATGGCGGCTATTGTCTTGATAAACCGCAATACGCAAACGGTTACTAGCCCTGACACTACGCGTGTCAGGATATTCTCCCTTTGGCATCACATCGATAAATGGCTCGTTTTGATAAGCAGTGACGTACAGGCTATGCAAATCCTGCTCGACACCTTCGTCCGTTAAACCAAGATGGATGGTGGTAAACATACCGCGCACCATCGGTACCAAATGTGGCACAAACCGAATACGGTGCGCAATCTGACTGGCTAAAATAGCCTGAATGCCTTGCTCAATTTCGGGCAGATGACGATGACCTGCTAAGCCATAGGCCTTAAAATTATCGGTGGTTTCGGCATAGTTTAAATCGAGTTTGGCTTGGCGTCCGGCGCCCGAAACGCCCGATTTGGCATCGATAATAATACGTCGCTCGACCAAAGCAGACCCTAAAGCATTTTGCGCCGTAATCAGCGGTTTTAAGCCTAGGATAGCCGTGGTGGGATAGCAGCCGGGGTTGCCAATGACGGCAGCCTTTTTAATGGCGTCTCTATTGATTTCTGGTAAGCCATAAACCGCTTGTTTTAACAATTCTGGGCAAGCATGCTTATGTTGATACCAGCTTTCAAAGGCCTGTAATGACTGCAGTCTAAAATCAGCAGCGAGGTCGATAACCTTAACCCCTGCTGCTACTAGCTTTGGGGCTTGGGTCATAGCAACGCCATGCGGGGTAGCAAAAAAGACCACATCGCATTGCGATAAAGCGTCCGTGGTATCGTCGCCTAAATCGCTGTACACAAGGTCAGTAAACCCACGTAAACTTGGGAAGATGCTGGTCACCGGTTTGCCAGCTTCGCTGCGCGAGGTTAACCATTTAATGTTGACATTGGGGTGAGCCGATAGCAATCTAATCAACTCGACACCCGTATAGCCCGTGCCGCCTACAATAGCTGCTTCAATCATATAAAATCCTTACTGTCATTAACCATCAAACATTAACTACTAACTATTAACTATTTGCCATTAACCGCTAGCCTGCAAAGCCGCCACAAGTAACCTATTGCTACTACCTGGTTCGCTTAAATTTTATACTCGTGTACCGCATCGATAAATACTTTAGCATTTTCAGGTTTTACCCATTGGGTAATCCCATGACCTAGATTGGCGATGTAACCGGTTTTTTCACCCGTGGCATAGGCATCATCCAACATCGTCTTGACATTTTGGCGAATAGAGCTTGGCGAACCATATAAGACTGCAGGGTCTAAATTACCTTGAATCGATTTATTGCGCTGAATTTTTTTATACTTTTTGGTCAACTTTCTTTGCTCTTCAATCAATACTTGACGGGCTTTATCCAGGGGCATCGTCCAATCTAAACCTAAACAATCGGCTTGACTGTCAACTTGCACATCTAACCATAAGCCGCCGCCCTTAGTAAACAGTACGACCGGTATTTGAGGATGGCGCTGTTTTAACTCTGCCACAATATGTTTGTTATAGTTATGCGAGAACTCAATAAACTCACGATGGGCTAAAGCGCCGCCCCAACTGTCAAATATTTGGATTATTTGCGCTCCAGCCACAATTTGTGCGTCCAAATAGTCGGTAACCGCAGTCGCAACATGATTTAAAATTTGATGTAAAAATTCGGGCTTACTATATAACATCTCTTTGGTGTAGCGGTAATCTTTTGAGCTGCCACCTTCAATCATATAGGTGGCCAAGGTCCACGGGCTACCAGAAAAACCAAATAACGGCACGCTACCATTTAACTCTTTACGAATATTGGTCACCGCACGCATCACATAACCTAGCGAATCGTTGACGTCCAGCTTAGGTAATTGCTCAAAGTCTGACTGGGTACGCACGGTATACTTAAATTTTGGCCCCTCACCTTGCTCAAACGATAAACCCAAGCCCATAGCATCCGGAATGGTTAGAATATCGCTAAATAAAATAGCCGCATCTAAATCAAAGCGCCTTAACGGCTGTAACGTCACTTCCGTGGCTTTATCCGTATCCTTACATAAACTTAAGAAATCTCCTGCCTTAGCTCGGGTTTCCTGATATTCAGGTAAATAACGCCCCGCTTGGCGCATCATCCAAACCGGAGTGATATCAACAGGCTCAAAACGTAGCGCCCGTAGCAAACGGTCATTTTTTAGGGGTGCAAACTTCGGTTTAGGATGAATAAGGGTATCAGGCATTATTACTCTCTTTAAAGTCATTTAAGCGCAAAAACTTAAATTAAACATAAGAAGGAAGGTGAAGATAGGGTTATCAATAGTCTTAATCATACCTATTTTTTATAACGATGTAAGGATTATAGCGAATGTTTTGCTAATTGCTATGGGTATGAACCCGCTTTTAACGTTGAGCACTTAGCAGCCACTTTTTAAGCACCCAGCATTTAGCACCCAGCATTTAGCTATCATCGAGTTAGCCTATTGGCAAAAAGCTAGGTCTGAAAACTGTTTTTACCGCATTCAAGCCGAACTAGCCTTGACGAACGCAACCCGTATCGCAGACTTAAGGCGCATTATAACAGCTATTTGTGACGACTATATTCGTATAGACGACAAAATGCATGCGCCTGTCATTTGTCTACTTATTTAAAATTGCCATATCATCGCGGTGAATCATGACCACGCGCTCTTCCGCTTGGCCTAAAATTTTATCAAAGTTTTGGGTGCGTTCTCGGGCAACCCGTAAAGCCTCGGAGCTTGAAAAATTAACCTGCCCAACCGCGATACGCTCTTTGGTTGTGGCGTCGACTACCGCGACGACATCCCCCTCCTCAAAATCACCTTGAATATCGACCACCCCGACCGGCAACAAACTTTTTTGCTGTACCGTAATGGCGGCAACGGCACCGGCATCAATATACAAGGTTCCGGCCATCCGTAAATGCGCCGCCAACCACTGTTTACGGGCAATGATTTTATCGGCTTGATTGGTTTTAAGCAAGGTACCCACCGCTTCGCCATGCACCACTTTTAGGATAACTTTCTCGATACTGCCATTGGCAATAACGGTAGGACAGCCGCCCATCGCCGCCAAACGACCGGCACGAATTTTGGTCAGCATACCCCCACTACCCAGCTTACCCCCCTCGCCGGCAATATCAAAAAGATAATCGGCCATGGCGCGCTCTTGATAAATCATTTTTGCGTTAGGATTGGTACGTGGGTTGTCCGTAAATACCCCATCTTGGTCGGTCAATATGATATACAAATCAGCACCCACCATGGCCGCTGCCATAGCGCCCAAAGTATCATTATCGCCAAATTTTATCTCGTCAACGGTGATGGTATCGTTCTCATTAATCACGGGCAATACTCGCCAAGACAATAGTTTCTCTAGGGTATTACCGATGTTTAAATAGCGGCCCCGATTGGATAAGTCATCATGGGTCAATAAGATTTGGGCGCTTTGAATACCACTTTGAATCAATGCCGATGACCAAGTTTGAATAAGCCCCATCTGACCGATAGCCGCACACGCCTGCAACCCTTCAAGCTTTTTGGGTCGCTCCTCCAAATTCATTCTGACCACGCCCTCGGCGATGGCACCTGAGGACACCAAGATAACTTCACTGCCTTGATTGTGTAGTTTGGCGATTTGACTCGCCCACTCATAAATGGCCGTGCGGTCTAACCCTTTACCATTATTGGTGAGCAAAGACGACCCGATTTTAACAATGATGCGTTTGGCGTCAAATGAGCGCTTTTGCGCAACGAAACGCTCATCATGGGCATGCGTCGGCAGCGATATGCTCGTTTGATTCACCGCTTTTCTGGAGCGTTCATAGTCGCTATGGTTCGCTTTGTTTTTGTTATTGTTATTGTTATTGTTATTGTTATTGTTATTAGTATGCATAAGTATCCCTAAGAACATGGGTTAAATTGATGGTCACTCACCTATTTTAATAGTCTATCCATTATTAAACACTAGGGCGCATAAATCACTTCGACACCGTCATCATTATCGTCTTCATTATTATCACTAAGACCATCCGTATCGTCTTCATCAATACCTAATAATAGCGCCGCGGCACGCTGTTCACGTCGCGCTTCTTTATAGGCCTCTTTTTGTTCCTCAGTGCTGGTTCTGACTTGCGCCTCTAACCGCTCAAAGCGCGCTTTTTGCGCCTTGGCAAACTCGGGGTCTTCGGCTTCACGCTCTTGTTCTAGCTCGATATCATTCATCAGATGATACTTTACCTCATCCACACCCTCGCCGGTTAACGTCGAGGTTCTAAACACGACGCCATCCCATGCCAGCTCAGACACAATATGTTGACACAGCGTCTCTAGCTCATCGGCATCGGGTACTTGGTCTATTTTATTTAAAATCAATATTTGCGGCAAGTTTGCCAGCTCTGGCGAAAACGTTAGTAACTCGTTTAAAATAACCTTGGCATTGTCTACGGGGTCGCTGCCATCAATGGGCTTAATATCCACAATATGCAGCAGACGACGGGTGCGGGCGACATGTTTTAAAAAGCGGATACCCAGCCCAGCGCCCTCTGAGGCGCCGGCAATAAGACCGGGAATATCCGCCATCACAAACGAGCGGTGTAGCCCCACATCGACCACCCCCAAATTGGGCACCAGCGTTGTGAAGGGGTAATCTGCTACTTTTGGTTTGGCGGACGAAACTTGGCGAATAAAAGTCGATTTGCCAGCATTGGGCAAGCCAATAAGCCCGACATCTGCCACCACTTTAAGCTCAAATTTTAGCTGTTTAAGGTCGCCCTCAAAGCCTGAGGTTGCTTTGCGTGGGGCTTGATTGGTTGAGCTTTTAAAGTGGGTATTGCCCAAGCCACCATCGCCGCCCTTGGCAATCAATAATTCTTGGCCTATTTCGGTTAAATCGCCTATCACTTCGCCGGTTTCATTGTCAATAATCGTGGTACCAATCGGCACCCGCAGATAAATATTATCGGCATTTTTACCCGAGCAGTTTCTACTATGGCCATTTTCGCCGCGCCCAGCATCATAGCGGCGGGTATAGCGATAATCTACTAGAGTGTTGGTATTGTCATCGGCCACCACAATCACATCGCCGCCTTTGGCCCCATCGCCGCCATCAGGGCCACCGCGTGGCACATATTTTTCGCGGCGAAAGCTCACAATGCCGTTCCCGCCATCTCCTGCTTTGACGGTTACAATGGCTTCATCTATAAATCGCATTGGTCTTGCTCCCTTAACATCTCTTAATAAATAATCTTTACCATTAACGCATGGTGTTATCGCTATATTCTACAGCATTACCAGCAAAAAATACCCGACAATCTTAATGATTATCGGGTTTAAATAGTTTAGTTTGACATAAACTTTGTTTATTAACGCTAATAACCTAAATACAGTTAAGCACTAATATGAGTATAGTGAATATCTGCCATCTGCGCCGCCACTCTTAACACTTGAGTGCTATACCCAACTTCGTTATCGTACCAGATATACACGGTGGCATGATTGTCGGTCACTATTGTCGCTTCACTATCCACAATGCCCACCTGCTTAGTACCAACAAAATCGGTAGATACGGCTTCGATGGAATCAGAATAGGCAATTTGCGACTGCCATTTATCAGTATCTGACACGTCTTTAAAAAAGCGGTTTAATGCCTGAGCACTGGCAGGGGCTTGTTTTAAAGTGAGGTTTAAAATAGCCAAACTGACATTAGGCGTTGGGACACGAATGGCATTGCCAGTCAGTTTACCTTGCAGCTCAGGCAATGCTTTACCCACGGCCTTTGCAGCGCCTGTACTGGTAATGACCATGTTGAGCACTGCACTACGACCACGGCGATCTGCTTTGTGATAGTTATCAATCAGGTTTTGATCATTAGTAAACGCATGAATGGTTTCCACGTGCCCGTTTTCGATGCCATACTCGTCATTTAATACTTTTAGCGATGGGGTGATGGCATTGGTGGTACAGCTTGCGGCGCTGACAATCTCATCGTCGCCAATCGTATCACTATTGACGCCAAATACGACGTTTTTAATATTGCCTTGAGCGGGAGCGGTCAATAATACTTTTTTAACGCCTTTGGACTGCAAATGCTTGCCAAGACCCTCTTCATCTTTCCAGATGCCCGTATTGTCAATTACGATAGCATCGTTAATGCCATAACTGGTATAGTCAATAGTGCTTGGGTCATTGGCATAGATTATTTGAATAAAACGACCATTAACGATAATGCCATTATTGGTCTCATCAATCGTCACTGACCCAGAAAACATCCCATGCACCGAATCACGCTCTAATAAGGAGGCACGCTTAGCAATATCGCCTGCTTTGCCGGGGCGTACCACAATAGCACGCAGCTGCAGCCCTTTGCTTGACACCGCCTCCTCCAATAGCAGGCGGGTTAAAATGCGCCCAATACGACCAAAACCGTACAACACCACATCGGCAGGCTCGCTATTGCTAACGGTTGTCGATGAGGCATTGGCGTTAGCTAGGGCAGTGGCTAGCGACACATCATGCTTTAGCAATTGACCCACGTCAATCACCGCAGTCGTGATGCTGGGCGTATCCACTGCTTGCTGCACAATGTCTGTAAGCGCCGCAACTTCTAAAGCAGTACCCTCATTGCGACTGGCCGTGTGCTGAATTTTGGTTAAAATATCCACCGTTGACAACCCATTTAAGGACTCGCCAAAAAGGGTGACTTTAACATCTCTCGTGCTATACAGCATATGCAATAAACCGACTAGCGTATAGGCTAGGCTTTCTTGGTTTTTGTAGGTGGCTAAATGGTGATGAAAATGGGCTGCGGTATCGGCATGACTCACAATAGGTATCCTTGGCAAAAAAAGAGGCAAAACACAGTCATTAACCCTAGATTAGATGAGCGACGCGCAAATAGCTCAAATAGCTCAAATAATAAGGGTTACAATGACAGATGGGATATATTTTGGGCTATTTTAGCATTGTCATGCCCTAATTTGAACCGCTATCTCTGTGCTGTCGATACAATGGTGTTTGGTATACCACTATGCGCCGTTATTTGCAGCCGACTCATATCGTAGCCTTGCTGCGTCGCAAGGGTTGTAAATTGATTAAACGTGTTTTGATTGAGGGTTGGCGCCCGCGATAGCATCCATAAATATTTATGGTCTGGCGTACCTACTAAGGCCTGTTGATAGTGTTCATCCACTGCCAGTACCCAATAATCTGCTCGCCCCACTGGCAACCAGCGTAGCCACTTTGGTAAAAAGGTGACCTTTAGCTTGCCGGCTATGCTATCTTTTGAGCCTTCTTGGCCTTCTCTCACTTTACCTTTATCTTCAGTTGCATTTGCAGTTGTGGTTGCCTTACTTGCGTTATCCCCACTCGGCACTGCTTTGCCTTCTGCAGTAATAACCGTTTTATCCGCTGTTCGACATTGATTAGTCACATCGATAGAGGCCACCTTTCCTTGTGCATCTTGCTGAAGCGTATAGGTTGCCGTCACATCAGAGGCGCAATTGCGCTGAAAATACATCGGAAAACGGGCAATCTCGTACCACGTGCCTGCATAGCGCTGCACATTAAGTTTATCTACCGCCTCGGGCGAACCCGTTGCCGCTTTAGACTCTGTAGTTGAGAGTAGGATAGCAGTATCTGGATTCATACTGGCGGCTGCAAAACTAGAATACAGCGCTAACGGCACTAAAATAACCAGTGCAATAGCCGTATGCTTTAATAATGCTGTCATAAATAGCCGTTCTGGCAAATTGTTATTGGGTGTACTCATTAGCAATTACCTACTTAAAAAATCGTCCTTACAAGGTACGTTTTTAGCCTGTTACTGTATTAGCTTATTGTTACCCCATCTGCTCAGTCCACCCTAGTGCACTTATCTCGCTAACAGGTTATCGACCCCAATTACGATAAAGAGTCCTATATTTAAGATGAACTGTAAATAAGCTAGGTCTATCATAATCATACGTTTTTTTTATTGGCAACTGTAGGTTAAATATGTATTCCCAAAGTACATCTTGTAAAGATTTTGTTTAACCGCACTGATGCTTATTACTCAGAGGTGAGCTTATAAAACTGGCGTATTCCAGCTATTTTATCGGCGCCGTGTTGTCGCGCCGTTATCAAACTATCGGGCGTCAATCCTCCTAGCGCAATAACGGGAATATGGGAGAGATTGGCCAGTTTATTAAAATGGTGCCAGCCAAGCGGGGTCGCATCAGGATGCGATATTGTGGGCATAACGGGTGATAAAAATAGGGCAATCACAGGGGGTTGTTTGCTATTTATCCTAACTTTGGCCAGTTTATTGGCTTTTTGAATGCTGCTCTCGTCATGGCAACTTAGGGTGATGGGCAAAGTGGGATGCCACGGTAGCGACAACAATCCTTGTGCATCTTGAGTGTCCATCGTATGCAGCGTATCCAGCATATCAAGGTTTGCTTGGGTTAGGTGTTGGGCGATGATTTGGTGTGGCAGTGGGTTTGGCTTGCCTGAATTGAGGGGATGACAGGTTGAGCGCTTGCGAATTAAGCCATCATCTTGAGCCATTAACAACCCCTGGCTTAACGCCACTGCCGCCGCCGCACTGATAATCAAAGACAGATCGGGTCGATGTTCGATTAACTGCATGATGGCCTGCACCTCGTGCCTTAACGCCAAGGTTTTAAGGCGGACATACACACAAGCGCGGTGCGGCAAATACAACCGCTGAAACTCGAGCCAGTCTGCAATATTTTGGCGAACTTCATACGGATTGTTTTCGTCTTGTTCGTTATTTATCTTAACCTTTTGCCTGTTATTTTGCCTATTATTTTGCCTATTATTTTCAGTATGGTTTTGCAGTCTGTCTTGCGTTTTATCCAAATCGCTTTTTTGCTTGGCTTTAGCTGTTTCTGTAAGACTGGTTTGTGCAAAACAAGTCGTGATGACGGTAGCCGTTAGCTCATAAGTCACGGTAATGATATCGGCTAACGTCAACCACTCTAATATAGTGACATTGGCCTCTGGCAAAACATAGCGGTTGTTCACTAACTCAGACTGCATTACCCACTTAAGTGGCTGCTGCTCACAGCCTTGCGTTAAGGTGGATAAATGTTGATATTGTGCCTCACTCAAAGTGACCCGATAGACATGCAAACAGATGCTTGTGCTTTGCTGGGTGGTCGCTGCTTGCTTATGACCAGCATTAGCAGCATGCTGGCTAACGCTAACATAGTGATGCTGCAATACCCCTAAACGATTCACTCGAGTGTTATTGTCTTGCTGAATGACCAAGCCTATCTCTTCTGCCATTTCACGCGCCAAAGCCTGCCTAGGGGTTTCATGAGGCTCAACCTTGCCGCCAATAAATTCATAGCAGTTGCCTTGGTGCTGTTTGGCATGGCGAAACCCTAATAGATAATGAGGGCCAAAATGGATAACGCCGATAGCCACATCCACTGTTTGCATTGTTTGCATTGTTTGCATAGTTTGCACTGTGGAATGCGGTGTGCCTTTGGTTGCGGATTGCACTTTATCGACTCTCCTCTACAGGTTATTGACTTGGTTAATATTTTTAGCGCCCCTTTATTAAATGATAAATAATCCTTGCATTGGGGCTTATAATTGTTAATAATAAAGATAAATGATAATTATTATCATTTATGAACCTACGACCGTCGCTCTATTTACTATCTGTTTGCTCTTTAGCTTGTCGTTACCCCATGTTAACCATTAGCGCTAATCCCAATGTTGTGAACTACAAGCCATTTAACATTTTAAGCCATTGAATTATAGGATTATGCCATGTCTACTATCATTTCACGTGCATTACGTTTGCGCGAAAACCAATTACCAATGCTGCAATCTGAGCATTTATTTGCCCTAACCAAAGAGGTACGTATTCAACATGAAGGCGAAGAATATCGTTTAAGACTCACCCGCAATAACCGTTTGATTTTAACTAAGTAGTTTTTTTATAGTCGCACTCGACTAACAGTCATATCTGCTTACCTCAAAACTCAAACCTAACCAGACGATAGCAAAAAGGGACAACCCTGATAGTTGTCCCTTTTTGCTATTTTGTCACTGCTATTTTGTCACTGCTATTTTGTCACTGCTATTTTGTCACTGCTATTCTCTAACTGCCATTTATTACTGCCATCTAGCAGGTCAGTAATGCTTTAAAACTGAAAACTATATACCACATCAACAGCGCTTTCGGCCGCGGAGGTCGCCTCGACGTAAAAGCGCCGAGTTAATTGATAGCGTAGCGCCAAGCTACTTTGGGCATCAAACACCCCAACGCCATAACGGATATATAAATCTGGGGTAATATAGCCGGTAATATTGACATTGGTGCTGTTGCCCTTGCCTGAGGCATCAAGGGTTAGGCTTTGTAATCCAAATGCCTTGCCGATGGAGTTGGTCAAGCTACGGGTGCCGCTTAGACCAAAACTTAAGCCAGCAGCAGCTAAAGTGTTGGTGACCTCTGACTTAAAGCCCTGCTCGCTAATTTGGGTGGCGCCGCGATTTGAGATGTGTCCGGTGACGAGCGCATTCATCGCTTGCTGCTGGGTCAAACCGGCATCGTTGAATACCACAATATTGGGATTTGATACCGTACTCTTGACCCGCAAACCAACCGTTTGCCCCTCAATCTTTTTGACCGCTTCAATACTCAGTTGCGGGTTTAACACATCGCCATTAAAGCGGACTTGGGCATAATTAAGCTCAAGATTTTGGCCAAAAGCATCAATTTTACTACGGCGACTCACTTGAACCACCCCTTTAGCAGCCAACACCCCTTGACCTTTTTGAGTGACGTGGATAGCGCCTGCCAGTGGCAATACCGCACCAAAGCCGCGAAAATACACATCATCGCCCAAATCGATACCAATATCGGCATTGATAGACCAAGGTTTTGATACCGCAAGCACCTCGTCAATATTGCCAATCAAACGGCGGTCTAACACCACCACATCATCCGATTTGGTAATGACTTTTTCGTTGGCTTCTGGCGGGCGTATGGTGGCGGTCGGTACCGACACTGCCCCAACAATATTCACATATTGCTGCTTGGGCTTGATGATAATGTTGAAATCGGGATTCACTTCGGCAAACAGCAGCGGCGGCTGTGCAATAACCAGACGCTCACCGCGAATGCGAATTTTTGCTTGTAATTCTTGCTGCCAATCGATAGTACCATCAAGCACCCCTGTACCGTCACCGCTCATAAAGGTGCCATTTAGGGTCGCACTTTGGCCCCTGATTTTGGCTTTGGCGTTGATGTTGCTCAAGTTAACCGGCAAATCTAAGATGGCGATACTGGCGTCTTTAAGATTCACATCGCCATAAAAAACGGGACTGCCTAGCGTACCGCCCACGCCACCTGCCATGGTGATACCCCCTTCTAAACGGCGCATACCCGGAAAAAACGGCTTTAAAATGGCTAAATTAAACTCATTGAGGACTAAGGCACCCGAAATAGGCTTGGTTTTTTGATAAGGGTCAATCACCACATCGGCGTAACCGCGTGCGCCATGGCCACTATTGATATCCGCACGCACCTTGAGGCCCTCAGCAAACGACTTGGCAATCAAGGAGATACGTTTGTAAGTCATGGTTACGGCTTGCGCATTACCCTCTTGCACCATGCCAATTTCGCCATCGTCGGAATACAGCGCTGCATCCACACTGGGGCGTTGACCTTTTTTCCAGCCTACTACGGCACGGCCATCGACTTTGGCCTGCCAACTTAAGTCTTTGGGCATAAAAGCGGCAAACAGGGTGGTATCTAATTTTTGGATAGCAAGATTAAGCTTTCCTTGCGCACTTGAGGCAATTAAATTATCTTGAAGACACAGTTTTCCGCTTTGGTCGGTGGCTTGCCAACAATGTGCCGCCAAGCGCACCTCGGGCGTATTGCCACCAAAACTTGCTATGAGCTGTGCCGGTTGGCTTTGGCGTAACGCTACGTACTTGGTGGTCACCTCGCCATTACCCACCACGCCACGCCAGCGCTGCTGCTCACGCTCAAGGCCGCCTTTAATCACCGCTTTAACGCCCACGTTGGTGGCCGCCGTTGTCGTGCCGGCTTGGATGCTCACCGTATGGGCCTGCTCGGTGCCGTTAAACACGACTTTGACATCGTTAAATTGGCTACCAGCCGCTTGCAAGCCTTCGGCAAGCAGCGCCAATTTACTAGGGCTTTTGCCCAAATCGACAATCTTACCTTTAATCACCCCTTTGGTTAAAACGATATTGGGCAGGGTGATTTTCTCTCCCGTTAGGTCAACATAAATAGTCGGCAGCGCTTGCCCTTTGGGTTGTACTAAGGTCATAGCGCCATTGATTTTGCCAGAAAAGCTATCTGACAATTGGCGTAAATTATTGATACTCACTTGAGCTTGCAGATTTTGGGCATTGCCATCTGCCACGATGCGATTGTCCGCCCATTGCAGCACCAAGTTATCGGCTTGTAAGGTTTCGACGATAGCTTTGAATTGGCTAATCTGGCCAATGGTATCGGCCGCTTTGAGCACCGCCAGATAAGCATTCATATCTTTAGGAAGATGTAATATGGCGTTAAGGTTACCAGATGCTTGTACTGGCTTGCCTTTAATGTCCCCACGTAGCGCCATTTGGCTGACAGTAATGCGCTGCTCATTATCCCGCCACATGCCGGTACTGGCCACGCGCCCTGTTAGGGTGCTCGGCACTCCTTTCACAAAATAGCCCAAGTTAAACTGATTCATAACGGCATTGATATCCCACCTAATGCCATTGCTGACATCGACCGTGCCTTTGGCCGATAATTGCCCCGCCTCGCCAATATGACTAAACTTGCGAACCACGATGGCTTTTGCATTACCGCCTGCATCGATAACCAGCTTGCCTTTGGGCAATTTGGGCGTATCGATACTGCCATCAAAAGCCACTGCAAAGGCTTGCAAGTCGCCAAGTTTAGTCTCATTGCTGCGCCATTTGCCAGAGCTTACCAGATGCCCGCTTACCTTGCCTTCTGTCTGTGGGCTAAAATAACCCACATTAAAGTCTTGCGCATCGGCCGTGATATCCCATTGTACGCCGTCTTTTAAGCCCACTTTGCCAGAAGCGACCACATTACCCGCTTCGCCTTGATGCGCAAAGTTGTGAAGGGTGATGTCACTTGGGGTACCATCGGCATTGACCACAAAATGTCCCTTAGGCACCCCTTGCGTGTCTAATTGCCCATCAAACTTGGCAGCAAATTGTTGCAGTTGCCCCCCTAGCAGAGCAACATCGCCCTCACCTTTACCCGAAACTGCAACACGGCGGCTTTCGCTCACTTTGCTAGCTAATCCATCCTTATTATTTTTGTCCACTTGCGAGGCTAAGGTAATGATTAAATCGCTATCATTGATGGTAAACACATGACGCTGACCCGAGACGGTTTTGCCATTGACCGTTTTGCTGATGTCAATCATTTTGCCAGCCGCATCAATATCCCCCACTAGGCGGGTAACTGGCAAATCGGCCTTAAACACTTGCGGCAATAGTTCATTGGTTTTGGCTTTAATCTGCCATGTTAACGGGGTTTTAGCCGTGGCAAGTAACACACTGCCTTTGCCGGTTAAATCGCCCATAAGGCCTTTATAATCTAACGCAGTGATGTCGATACGGTTATTCACTTTTGCCATATCAAGCTGATAGTTGCCTGGTGGGGCGGCATTGAGTTCATTAATTTTGCCATTGGCAGTGACCCACAGGCGATTATCACGCAGCTTAATGCTTGCTTTTCCGCTTGGGCTATCAATATTCCCGACTTTTGGCACATCCTGACGGCGTACATGGCGCCAACGGGCATCAATAAACCATGGCGCTTTATAGCGGGGGTTATCGGGCGTCACGCCGCGGATAATATTGGCATTGACGTGCTCGCCATCGCGTTGTTTTAAGTCGGCGTCAATTTGCATTAACCCAGCGGCATTTTTAGCATTAAACACAACAGCTAATTGACCATCAAGGGTTTTAGGGGCATAAGGGGCGGCATCCTCTGGCAATAAGGCCCGAACATCAAAATCACGACCTTTCGCCAACACTTTGGCGCTAAAATCATCCTGCCAATCGAGCACCCCTTGCATCAGTAAGTCACCCTCTGGGGTTTGGGCTTGCAAACGCTCAATACGCATCTGACTGTCGACAATAGTGGCACGGCCACGATAATGCCCACCGGGGATATCTTTTGCCGCAAGCTCGGTATTAAAGCGTAGCTCAATGTCCGAGAGCACTCCCGACGCTACCAGCAAACCATTTTGTAAACTGATGTCTTGCTTCTCGGCATAAGGCAGCGCCACATCATCCCACATCAGTTTGGCATCAAACGGCGCATTATCATCCAAGCCCTGTACCGCAAACTCGCCCGTCACATCACTGTTGTTATATTTACTACGTACTAGACCATAAGTGCGCTTTAGGCTACCCGTAGCTTGTATCTCAATAGGGTCAACATACAACTTTTCTAGACTAAAAACAGTGGCCGTACCCTCTAAATCCAGCGGGTAATTGCCTTCAAGCTGCACAAATCCCGCCAAATCGGCAACCTTGACCACCTCGCCATATTGCAAATAGGCTTTATCTACCGAAACCTTGGTGTCTATCCAGCTCAAATCAGTGGCAGCCACATCAGTCACAATAATTGGCTTTTTACCCACTTGGTCATACTCAATGCTACCGATGCGCGCCTTATCAAAGCGCAGATCAACCGGCAGCTCTAAAGTTTTGTAAGCAAAAGGCTCACCAGTTGCTGGTTTGCGATTGACAATTTCAATGCGCTCAATATCGGCATCGCGAAGGTGCACTTCTTTAACGAATATGGCACGCCAGCCCAATTTGACATACGCATTAATAAAGTGAATGTCGATATCTTTCGACGCACTTAAGGCCACATCGGTGACCAATAGCCCGTCTCGCAAATTGCCCTCGCCATATTCAAGCTTAACGCCGGTTTCAGAAATTACTTTTTCTAGCAAAAACTTTGTGCCACGCGACGTCCCGGCTGCCACGTACAACGCCAAACACAATAGCAAAAACAACAACAGCAATACGCCGAGTAGCTTCAACAAAAAAGCGAGCGGATAATGATGTTTGGTTCGATCAGCATCACGTTGGCCAGGCAGGTTTGAGTCTTGCTCATTTTGGGGCGGCGTCGGTACTACAGTCATAAGCAAAACATTATTTAAAAACAGGCAGAAGATTGATAGTATAAACGTAGGCAGCTTATACTATCTTAGGAACAGCATTGGTTCAATGCAAGAATCAAAGCATAACGCATGCCAGACAGTATAGCGATAATTGACCCAACATGGCTAGCATCTGTACGAATATCCAATATTAAGCGTCTATTATTGTAGCGGCGAGCCAATAAAAAAATGTAGGCGTACTGGGATGCTGTCTTCTAAAACGCCGGCCGCCAAATCGAGGCGCACCATCCCCACCGGTGACGCCCAGCGTATGCCAAAGCCGACGCCAAGCTTGGTTTCGGTATCAAAATTGGTGTCATAAGCGTTGCCCACATCGGCAAACACAGCGCCACGAAATCCAGGTTTAAACTCATAATTGTACTCACCACTACCCAATGCCAATACTTGGCCGCCAATCAGATAGCCGTTTTCTAAGGTGGAGAGACTATTGTAATCATAGCCGCGGATACTGCCATCACCGCCGGCAAAAAAGCGCAATTTATAGGGCACATCCTCAAAGCTGTCCGCCCAAATATAACCGCCCTCTAAGCGTCCAATCACCTGATGTTTGTTAAACTCGCCAAAACTATACACCCCATTGGCGCCAGCACGGACAATCGCCATGTTGGTGTCGGTCAATGCGCCGTCTGCCCCCGCCTCAACCGAATAATATTGGTGCCAGCCTTTCGTCGGATTAATCAGATTGTCGGTCACCGTTTTATCAAGGGTATAGCCTAGCAGCAACGCCTGCTGGGTAAACTGCGCATCATTGCGATTAAACGGCACTGGCAAGTCTTTGCGGCTGATGTCATCCACCCCACTTTCTAACTGGTCGAGTCGGTATCTTAACGAGTAGCTACGATTCCAGCCCGAATCGCTATGGATATTGCGGGCTACTCCTGCTTTGATGGTGTTGCTGGTTAAGTCTAAGGTGCCCTCGCCTTGGTTAATAAGCTCGCGCTCTAAGCTTAGGTTGGCCAGTAAGGTATCATCGAGCGGATGCTTCCATGGACGGCTGGCATGCACCGCTAACGATTGATTGATTGCCGAAATACCAAGACTTGCGCCAGCTTGATACCCTTGCCGATTGATTAAGTTGTTATCAAATCTAGCCACGGTACGTATCCCTGTATCCGTCCCATAGCCAAGACCAAGGCTTAAATCTTTGGGTTTATCGGCCATCACAAATACATAAAAGGGGATTTGTTTGCTATCTGCCACTTGCTGTGGGGTAATGCGCGCTTGCAAAGTCGCATCGCTTAAATCGTTGTTAAATTGTCCTGCTACGGCTAAATCTTTCTCCTCATCGGGCAATATTTTCTTAAAGACTTGACTCACCGCATTACTTAGCTTACCAAGAAAACTTTTGGCTTCTACGTCTTTTTCATCGAGTACCTGATTGTCGGGTAACCGACTTAGGCGCTCGGCTTTATCGGCAATGGCTTGTAAGCGCTCACTGGTTTGCTGGTCTATCCCAAATTGTATCGGTTTGATGTCGTTGGCTGCCGATGGTGTCTGGTGATTACTATCAGGCAGCGGGCTAGCATTGGCGTCTTGCGTGTCACCATTTATCGCCTCTATATTAAGACCAGTACCAAGTCCAGTACCAAGTCCAGTATCAGGAGCAGCGTCGATCACCCCTTCAAACGCAAGGCTACCCTCCGCCTCGCCATTCATACTTGGTCGAATTGGCTCAACGTTGACCATATTAAAATAACGGGTGGCTGACAAATCGTTGGTAAAGCTGGTAACCAGTGGCTGATAAAACTTATCGCCCTGCTTAAAGTCGTAAAGTTGGTGCAGTAATTTAGGCGCTACCGGTAATTTGTCTGGATTGGTGGTTAATTGACCGGTATCGGGGTCAATCGTAAAAAAGACCACCTTACCAAACTCATAGCGTTTTTGGGTATCATAAATCAGGTCAATATCGGCGGTTTTATCCGGCAAAATAATATCGACCGAGCTGTTAAGCCAGCGGCCATCAAAAAAACCAAATTTCTCGGTGGTCTTCTCAATATCTGCTTTAATATTTTTATAGGCCCCATGGTTGAACACCTCTCCAGGTAGCGGTGGTGATGTCTCTACAATGGCTTTAAATTGCGCCAAATCCTCACCCTCGCCACGGATATCCACCAATCTATTATTGACCCGAACCGGCTCGCCAAGTTGGGTGATAATCACGGCTACGGTATTATTATCTTCTCGTTTAAACTGTAACTTGACATCGTAATAGCCCACGGCTTGCGCAGCGTTTAGCGCCTCTTCGCGCAGCTTTGGCAGTACGGAGGGAAAATCTTGAATAGCCTCAACGGCGATATTTTCTAACACCGCTTCAATATTATTGGCAGGCTGGGTGTCTTTATCCGCCTTCATCAATAACGGTTGGCCAGCGGCATCACGCCGTGTCTCGTCTTGGACATAGATATTGGCTTTGAGTTTAGGCAAAGGCGCATAACCACCATTAAACAGGCGATAGTATAACCCCTTAAAAAAGCCGACGCCATCATCAGCACTCGTATCGTCCTTGGCATCGCTGGCACTGATCGCGCCCGCAGTCGCCTCATTCATGCTCTTGCCTTGATATTCTGGCAAGTACTGGTCAGGATTGATACCGGTAGCAATATCCCCCTCTTTTTGCGCTTGAGCAATCTGCTCGCCAGTAATATCGCTGGTGGCTTGATTGGTGGCTTGATTGGCTGGCTGGCTGGCTATTTGGTTATCAGTCTGATTGGTCGGCGCCTTGCTCGTTGCTTCATCAACAGGGCTCACTGGCGCAGCGCTGCTGGTGAGTATCTTACTTGGGTTGTCAGCAGGTTTATTGCTAGACGTTTGAGCAGGCGCATTGACTGGCCTATTGGCCGCCGCATTCGACTCTGGCACTGGTCTATCACTGACGTCAATACCCAGTGTTTGTCTATTACTAGGCACGGGCAATAGGGTCTGTATCGACGCGTCAAACCCAAGCGGCGGCGTTTGCGCATCGAGCTTGGCCACGGGTGCCGCAAACTGAGTGTCAACGTTGACGCCTACATCGGCTTCTATCTGCGCTAGCGTCTGTTCTATGTCACTTGGCGACTGCACACCGCCACGATTGTCAATAATATCACTAACATCAATCTTGCCATCAATGCCCGCCTTATTAAAAGCTTGCTCAAAAGTATCGCTGCTATTTGTTGTCTCTGTAGCCTTTTTTTGCGCCGCATTGGCGCTCTTCTGCTTTGATGGTACTGTGCTGCTGTTGGCACGATTGTCAGCCTCCTTAGCACTATTTGGCAGGTCTAAGGTTTCACGCTTATAGTCGGCTAACACACTCTCATCAATTAGACCGCGCTCCACCGCTTGCTTAAGCTTTAACGCCACTAAGGCCTCTTCTAACTGCGCATCCGTTGCTGCCGGCTGGGTTTCTTGAGCCGCCAAATCTTTATTTGCCAATGCTTCATTCGATGACCCTTGTGTCAACCTTTGTGCCGAACTTAAGGTTTGCGCCTTAGTTGCAGCTTGGGTTGCAGCTTGGGTAGCAGCTTGGGTTGCAGCTTGAGATGAGGATGCGGCTTGGGCTTGAGTGCTGATGAATGCTAAAAAACATACAGACAGGCTTAGCGTCAGCTTTGCGGGTTGAAAAGACAGCGGTACAAATAAGGGGGAGGCTAAAGAGGCAGACAAACAACGTTTGCGACTCATGACAATTGGCTTAGCCATCAAAAATCCTTGCAAGGCGATTAGGGTCAAAAAATTTGAAAACATTCGTTGGGTGATATAATGAGATAAATAGATAGATAGATAAATAGATACTTTATGATTTAACCGAATAATCGTCACCCAGTTGTGATAAATTAATTCTATAATACTCCAACTAGGTGCAATGACACAGCAGCAGTTTAGTAGTCAAGCCAACATCCGCACTCAATACGATAAACGCTATTTTGCAGGCGCTTAACGCATGCAAAACACTTTTTTAGGAAGCCGTCATATGGCATCGCAATTTAATCTTTTTCGCCATCGCCGTTTTACCCCGATGTTTTTTACCCAGTTTTTAGGCGCCTTTAACGATAATTTTTTTAAGCAAGCCTTAATATTGGTATTAACCTATACCGCGGCTGCCAAACTTGGTGCCTCGGTGAGCGTGCTCAACAACCTTGCTGCGATGCTGTTTATTTTGCCCTATTTTCTGTTTTCCGCTTTGGCGGGGCAATTGGCGGATAAGTATGAGAAATCTCGCCTCACTCGAAACATCAAGGTGCTTGAAATCGTAATTATGGCGCTGGCTGCCATAGGCTTCATATTAGAGATATATTGGCTTTTATTTGTGGCACTGTTTTTATTAGGTACTCATTCTACCTTTTTTGGCCCGATAAAATACGCTTATTTACCCCAAGCCATGCGTGACGATGAGCTAGTAGGCGCCAATGGCTTGTTCCAAACCGGCACCTCATTAGCTATTTTATTAGGCATGATATTTGCCGGTATTTTAACCCAAATGGATCATTATTTGTATTGGGTGAGCGCAATCATTTTACTGATTGCCATCTTGGGGCTGTTTGCGGCCAGTTTGGTGCCCAAAACCCCCGCAGTACAAGCCGACTTGGTGATTGATTGGAATATCTTCACCACCAGTATGGCAACCATCAAATACCTGTATTCGTTGCCGCTGTTATTTTTTATCATATTAGGCAATAGCTGGTTTTGGTTTTATGGTGCTACCTTTTTAACCCAAACTCCCGAGTTTAGCAAAGTGATTTTAAACGGCGATGAGTCCGTCGTGATATTGCTGCTCACCTTGTTTTCAGTGGGCGTGGCGATTGGCTCATTATTGTGTAAAAGCTTGACCAAAAATCAGGTGAGTTTTAAATTAATACCCTTTGGCATCGTCGGGCTAAGCGTCTTTGCTATCGATTTGTACTTTTCGCTCTCTGGCCTAAATGTTGACTCAAAAACCTTATTTACTATCAGCGAGCTCAATAATATAAGCGGCAGCTTTAGGGTCTATGCTGACTTGTTTTTGTTAGGATTAAGCGGCGGTATTTATATCGTGCCCCTTTACGCCTCGATGCAAGCCTATTCTCCCGTGAGCCATCGGGCGCGCATCATTGGTGCTAATAACATTTTTAATGCTATTTTTATGGTCTCTTCTGCGATATTTGCGATAGTTATTTTAAACCTTTTATCGCTTAGCATACCGCAGTTATTTTTAATCACTGGTATCCTTAATATTGTATTTGGTATCTTTTTATACTTAAAACTAAAACAATATGCTGGCACTATGGCGTTAAGTTCGAGTCTTTAACGGCGTCAGTACTTGAAACCTTGTTATATTTCAAGCACAGCAAAAAGCCAACCTTCTTCGCTTAGGTTGGCTTTTTTAGTACCCGCATTTTATTATCCATCGTTTTTAAATAGGCGTAAGTGGGGTTATAGAGGCTAGGTTGAGACAATACTGCCAATTTTTTGGTTAAAAATAAGGCCGTTGGCAGTGCCACCAGTGCCCCAACAATGGCCACGCCGATGATATGGGGAATGCCATCAAAATTCATCACCAGTGCTGCTACCATCAAAACGCCTGTGATGACCGTTGCAGACATCGCCCACAGCATACTAAATAATGGAAAGTTCATTTTCATCTCCTTATCAACGTTATTGGTATCTACTGTTATACACCAATTCCATACTTTTTATAAGGGTATTTTTTATTATTTAACGAACTGATGCAGAGTGGCCAGTCATCCTCATTGGCTTCGCATATACACTGTGCTTATAGACACTGTGCATATAGACACTGTTTTAAAATGTTCTAAATGACAGCGACATATAGACTTATGGCTGCTATAGCTTTAAATTAATGGCTAAAATGTGCAACATCTTTGACAATAGGTCACCTCATGACAATCCCTCCCGCTAAACCCATTACCTTTTACCCTGTGCCAGCTGCTGCGTTTGGCGGCGCTGGCAATACTAGCAATACTGGCAATACTGGCAATCATATCGATTTAGCTCAAAACACTTATACCCCTATTGAAAATCAACCATTTAAATGGCGGGCACCTTTGACCACCATGGACAGCCATCATTTGGCTAAAAGACCCAAAATGGATATTGCCGTCGCCGTGGCAAAAAGCGATGACGCACCAACACCCTCTACTAACCTACATTCTACTAACCTTCATATTGACGATCAGCATCTTTTAGCTAACAGTGCGACAGCGACAACAGCCCGCATTACACCAGACCAAATGCCTGATGCCAAGCTTGCCAGCACAACACCCAAGCACGCCGCTATCAATAACCCTATCTCCTTTAAAACGGTTGAAAACCCTGCTGCTTCACAGGATTTATCAGCTATATCCCCTACAGATTTGGTAGAAAAAGGATTGTTGGATATTAACAAGACGTCAGACACAAAGAATCTTAACAATGGGCAACAGCCCGTTACATTGCCCGATTACGACGCCATTTATGAAGCCATACCAGAAACCTTAAGCCCCGAAATTGCCGCCAGTTTAGCGACTGATCACCTTGTTGCCAATGTTGCCAATGTTGCCAATCATGCTGATGACTTAAATGACAACTTAGATGATGACTTAGTTAACGACTTTTACAACGACTCTGATAACGACTCTGATAACGACTCTGATAACGACTTTGATAACGACTTTGATAACGACTCTGATAAGCATAGTGACCCTGATACAGATATTGATACCAACGATTTAGACCCAGAAGCCCTTGAGCTTATCGAGGAAGAGCAACGTAAGGTTAAAGAGGCCAAGCTTGAAGCCTATAAGCAATTTTTGGCCGAACAAGAAAGCCAAGTTGAGATTGATTATCAGGGTATTCGAGTCAGCATTGAGGCCAATGCCTTGCCCAGCCGCATGTATTTTATTATGAACGCCTTATCCGCCATTATTGCCAGTTATGGGCTGGTGGTGAATTCTGCTGCGGTAGTCATTGGCGCCATGCTAGTAGCCATGATGCTTGGACCCATAAGTGGCGTAGCTTTGGCGACTATTGACTATCGTATGCCTTTTTTGCGCAAATCGCTATTGACCGTACTGGCGGGCGGCACGATGGTGGTGTTGGTCGGGTTGATTGTGGGCTGGCTGCACGAGGATATGCCGCTTAGTAGCGAGATACTGTCGCGTACCCAGCCGACCTCGATGGACTTAATGATTGCCTTAGCCGGCGGTATGGCAGGTGCCTATGCCATGATATCGCCCAATTTATCCGTCGCCGTGGTGGGCGTGGCAGTGGCAACGGCTTTAGTGCCCCCCTTAGCGGCCAGTGGTATTTTATTTGCCCATGGGGAGGCTCGGCTAGGTTTTGGGGCGCTACTCCTCGCCATTACCAACATTATCGCCATTCAATTTACCAATGCATTGGTGCTATGGTTTGCAGGCTTTAGGCGCTTAATGGTTGAGGACTACAAAACGCATCCCTTTATCGCCTTTTGCCGGCGTAATGCCGTCCCGTTAATATTGCTGTCGGGTATTGGCAGTTATTTAAGCTATAACTTAAACATCATCTCTAAAAAACAAACCTTTGAGAATGAAGTAAAAGAAACCATTAACAGCTATTTTATTGACAAAGGCAATGCGCTAACCGCCACTCAGTTTGTTAAAAAAGAAGATTATCAGATGATACGGGCCGTTATACGGGGGGAGACTCGCCCATCGTCCATCGATGCCAAGCATCTTGAAAATATTATTTCAAAGCGTAAACTTGAAAAGTACGCTGATGATTTGCCGGTGCGTATCCAACTACGCTATATGCCTGTTGTGGTGATTGATTCCAGCCCCGACTTTAATGGCAGCCTTGATAAAACCGATGCGGCCATACTGAACACAGAAAATGCCAATTAATCAGGCAAAGATAACAGTTTAGTGATTAGCTGATAGGGCTGGGTTAGTCTCATCATCCTGAATGTTTAGTACCAAAAAGACGGCAATAGCGACGGCGGCAATTAATACCCAGCCACTTGGTTGCCAACTGCCAGCCATCCCCTTAACCCCCTGCATCAGTAACACCAGGATAACCCCGCCCAAATTGCCCATCATCATCAGCATAGCAACCGCTTTGGCCGATTGTGAAGGATGGACAGCATCTTCTGCAGCAGCAATCAGTAACGGGTAGCCTGCCAGCAAAAAAAACCCGAGTATAAAGCTCACCCATAATGCCGCATTTCCCGATGCCGTATACAGTAACGGATACGTCGCCATCGCCCCCACTAGGGTAGCGGCTATTAAAAAAATACGCCGCTTTTTGAGGTAATCTGACAATAGCGGTATGGTAAGCGCACCTAAAATACCGCCCACTAGCAACATCGCCGTAATCGTGCCCGCGCTCATCTCGCTAATGCCTCTAGGGGCAAGAATGGGCGCAATCCAGTTGCTTATTCCATTAAAATAGCCCATAGCAATAAAAATGACCCAAGAGATGCGCCATAAGCGCCTGTTTTTTAGCAGCGAGCCAATGCCGGGTAAGTCGGGTAACGAGATGGCCACTTCAATCAGTCGTGGTTTTTCGGCCACAAATAGTAAAAAAGCGCCCACGGCGATGGCGGTGAGTACCACGTTGATAAGCAACATGCCGCTAAAGCCGAACGCGGTCACTAAAGGTGCCGAAGCAAATGCGCCTAAGGCGGTGGCTAAAAACATACCGCCCATAATGACCCCTGTTACGGTCGCTATTTGCGATTTATCAAACCAGTCGGTGGTTACTTGGTTAATGGCATTGGTGATATATGGCTGGGTGATGGCTATCAACAGTTGGCCAACAAAGACTATCCAATAATTGTCAGCACCTAACCAGCGCACGATAGCACCTACTAGCATGAATACGGCGGCAAAACTGACCACCTTTTTATAGCCAATATTGTCAAGCAGTTTGCCGGACGGTATGGAGAGTAGGACAAACACAATAGGAAACATGAGGGTTAACAAATTGGCCAAAAATTCACTTACCCCAAAATGCGCCTCGGTGCTAATCACAATAGTAGCAAAACTTAGCCACAAAAATTGATTGATGCCCAATAACAACGAGAAACCAATGATAACCAACCATTTAGAGCGTGGGCTGTTAGAGTTGCCTTGCATCGAATCATGCAGTATTATGTTGTCAGTTGACATATCCTTTGTCCTAACTATTATTAAGTCATATCAATTTAGTATACAGGGTTTTGCCTTAACAAAAATAGGCAGCATGGCGTCACTCTTTAATAAAACTGGCGCCATAATTTATCCGATAATTTGAATTTAACAATTAGTAGTTCGCGGCTGTGTATTTTTTGCTTAGGCTATTTTAAATAGTTTTGGACTGTTTTAGATGACATTGCGCAAGTAATATACTGATAGTTAAAGAACCATCTAAACCATCTAAAAAAGCTGGCCTATTATAATAAGTAGGTATTGACATAAAGTGCTGTCATGATAACCTTATTTATTATGGTTAATAAAATAAATAAGCCGTTAAGTGCTTTGATAACTTATTACAGTGTATTATTTATCACTATTTATTCCATTTATTGCCAGTGTTAAACATTCGAGGTCTTGATTGCTATAGTCAATACCACATAAAAGCGCTACAATAACAAATTAACTCAACCAGAATAAACCTTATGACTTACTCACTCGATTTTCGCAAACAAGTCTTAAAAAGCATGGAAACAGACAACTTAAGCTACCGTAAAGCGTCTAAGTTATATAGCGTTAGCACCAGAACTATCCAAAATTGGGAAGCTAACCTAGAAGCTAAACGAACTAGAAATAAGCCGCCTTA
>JAGLBE010000229.1 GCA_018260445.1 Psychrobacter sp. | reverse complement strand
CGGTAAGTGTGTTTACCGTTTTTTTTGTACGCGAAGCGATCGCCCAAAATGTAAAAAAAAGTGTAAAAAACTTTTTGCTGCATTTCTGAGAAAATTTGAGCAAGTTTTTATTTCTGTTTCGTTGCGTTTGTTAACCTCAATTTTTAAGAAAAAAAAAAAAACTATTTAACTCCTTTTCTTTTGTGAGTTTTCGGGTTTTGAAACCGCGTTGTTGTAGACTGTCTAGCGCGTAGATCCGTTTTCAACTGCTTTTGCTCGTGGAACTGGACTGAAGACGATGTTTCGTAGCCCGAAGAATTCACCACTGTCCGCACTGTTCAACACTCACGGGTTGATCCAAACGCGTTGATGAACGACGACGACATCTTCCCGATATGAACACTGTTTCGCGACTTTAGCGATTCTCGTCACAAGTTTTTTCCCGCGTTGAAGAACTACATTCCGCACTATATCAGACGTTTCGCCAACTTATTACTCTGTGTTGGCTTTTTCAATGAAATGGTCCCAAAAGACAATCGTGTCGAATAAAACCGGCCTTATATATTGCT
>JAGLBE010000228.1:278-548 GCA_018260445.1 Psychrobacter sp. | reverse complement strand
TTACCAAGTTCCATTACTGCAAATAATATTATAAAATAATATTATTTGAGTTTATTTGTAATTTTGGTAATATTCACTGCGATTATTTATAATATTCAAAATTTTAATGCTCTTATTCGCGACCGTAAAAAATAAAAATAAAAATTCATGAGAATCAAAAATAAACAGCCTGATTTAAACAGAAAAAATTCTGCGGGCCGAAGAAACTCAAATTTCCACTATCTTGGAGAAGAAATAAATTTTTTTTAAAAGTTAGAAAGTTAATTTCAA
>JAGLBE010000228.1:0-268 GCA_018260445.1 Psychrobacter sp. | reverse complement strand
AAATTGAGCTGTCTGAATCATTTCGTTGACAAAATCTTCCTCTTCTTCTTCATCAATATCCGATTCCTCTGGATCATTACCCAATGCTTTTAAGTGTTGCTTAAATTTTTCTAAATCCTGAAAAAAATTAAAAATAAAAATAAAAAATGCGCCAAAAAATTAGAATCTAATGGACTTGTTCTCTTCATTTTGATGAAATCAACTCTAAAAAAAAGTCTCAGAGGTTGCTCATAATTGATTTTCTTTTCCTCCGGAGTGGTTATATTCT
>JAGLBE010000227.1 GCA_018260445.1 Psychrobacter sp. | reverse complement strand
ATAAAAGCACGTCGTCAAAACAAAAACAATTTTCATAATTCAGAAAATAAAAAAAAAATTAATAAATTGGCTCGTAAGTCACCTCAACCGCAAAACGAATTCAACAAGTAAATAAATAAGAACGTTCAAATAAATAAATAAATAAATAAGAATAAAAGCCTTAAATAACCATGCATCCATAATAAATTCACCTCCACGATTTCCCAACATAAATAAATAAATAAATAAATAAATAAATTATTTATTAAACAAAACAATTTTTTTCTTGCGACTATTCACTTTGATTTATTCATTTTAGTTCTTTTTTTTTTTGATTCGAAGACCAAAAACGCAGGATTCATTTCGCGCCAAAAAAAAAACAAATTAAATCAATTTAATCGAACAAAAATCAATATTTATAAATAAATAAATAAATAAATAAAGTAAAAATAAAAATAGAAAAAAAAAATAAAGCAGCAGAGATTCGAACGATGGATGGACGACTGAATGAATTTCGCGCTCTGGGGGCCAACGAAAATTGTCCGACTGGCGGGTCATGGACGAAGGAG
>JAGLBE010000226.1 GCA_018260445.1 Psychrobacter sp. | reverse complement strand
ATTTTCAGATAGGTAGATAAATAGACAGATAGATAGTTAGATAGATAAATAAATAGAAAGAAAAAAATAGATAAACAGATAGATAGATAGATAGATGAGAAGAGTTGAAACTATGGGGGGAAAAAAGGATAAAAGCATTCGACATTCTTCAAAAATGACTTTTCGAACCCAGCACACGAATTATGTACATTTAGATATTCGGATAGATAGATAAATAGATAGACAGATAGATAGATAGATAGATGAGAAGAGATGAAACGATGAAAAAGGATAAAAGCATTCTTTAAAATAAAGCATTCGACATTCTTCGAAAATGACTTTTCGAACCCAGCACACGAATTGTGTACATTCAGATATTCGGATAGATAGATAGGTAGATAGATAGATAGATAAACAGAGAGATAGATAGATAGATGAGAAGAGATGAAACGATGGAAGAGGATAAAAGCGTTCGACATTCTTCGAAAAAGACTTTTCCAACCCAGCAATCGAATTATGTACATTTAGACATTCAGATAGATAGACAGATAGAGAGACAGATAAATAGAT
>JAGLBE010000225.1 GCA_018260445.1 Psychrobacter sp. | reverse complement strand
TCACCAAAAGACGGAGTTGACCATTGTTATCGAGTAATTTTTTTTTTTTTTGGGGGGGGGCACATCACATTCAGGCGAACGGATTTAGCTCCCGCTTTTCAGACGTTTTGCCAACTTTTTGCCAATTGATCATTTTTTGTCGCACTTTAAATTTGACCAAAAATCAATTTGATTAATGCCTTGCTTGATTTCTAAAACTTGTAAAAAAAAAAAATTCAAAATTCTACCGTTTCATTGAGCATATGCTATGTTTTTTTTGTTTTTTTTTTTTATTGCACAAAAGCGGATACTAACTTCGTTTCTAGCAAGACACAAAAATTTAACCATCATACTTTCTTTCGACTCATTAAAATATTAATAATTACATATAACAGAAATTAAAATAAAAGGCACCTATTACAAATAAGCTAAAAACACTTGAAAATTATTGCTTTTCAACTTTTTTTTTCCTTTTTTACGGATTTTCAATAGTGCTCTTCAGTGATGCATGAATTTTATTGTTAAGAAATCATTAAACGTAACAAACGGATTACCATTAAAAATATTTACT
>JAGLBE010000224.1:288-553 GCA_018260445.1 Psychrobacter sp. | reverse complement strand
TTTTTACTTTAACTTTATACTTTTATTAAAAGAAAAAAAAATTCGATGGAAATTTAAACAAATTTGATTTTCTACGTGGGGTATTTAGATTTTTTAAAATTAGTTTTAATATATATTAAATAAATAAATAAATAAATAAACATTCCATTTGTTTTTTTACTTCTTGCGTTTTTATTTTTATTGAAATAGAGAAATTTGATAGAATTTTGAAACCCCAAAATGATTTTCTACATGTGGGTTAAATAGATTTTTTTTTATATTGATT
>JAGLBE010000224.1:0-278 GCA_018260445.1 Psychrobacter sp. | reverse complement strand
AATCGAACCGAACTCACCGTCGAATTTTCATCGCATCCGAGAATGGCGTAGAAATCTTCTTCGTCCTTTTTGAAGTTGAGAATGTTTTCGATGGCACTCATTTCGATTACTTCGATTATTAATTAATTAATTAATTTATTTATTTATTTTTGGCGAGTTCAAAATTTTTGTCTTTTTTTTCTATCTCCCCCGAGACCGAATGCGGGAGAAATCAGCGTCCAGATCACGACCCGGGCAAAGTGCGACTGTGCTTGCTCGCTAGCTGGCTGGCTGGCTGG
>JAGLBE010000223.1 GCA_018260445.1 Psychrobacter sp. | reverse complement strand
CTGATTATGCAGGCGGTCAAGTCACGTTACAGGTAGATGAGATTGCCGAAGCACAGTTTTTCGATATCAATGACTTACCGTTAACGCCCCCGAAAGGTTCGATTGCGCATGAATTAATTGAATATGTGCGCTTAAACGGTTAAAAAAACACCACATAGCCCGATTAATGCTTGTCAATTGGGCATAAGTCGGCTAACATGGCGCCCCTAAGGAAGCGTGGCAGAGCGGTTGAATGCACCGGTCTTGAAAACCGGCGAGGGTGCGAGCCCTTCGTGAGTTCGAATCTCACCGCTTCCGCCAATATTTTATAAAGTATATTAGAGCCTTGCCATTGCAAGGTTTTTTATTGTCCGATAAATGACGATTTTTTAAAATTGGGGTATATTTAATGGAACAATTCAAAATGTTCCATTATGTTCCCATCAATCGATCCTTTATAATGACATGATTCAAACGATTTTTCGTTAAGCTATGACCTATTGCCCGTATTATTTTATTCCGCCTATTGTTCAAAAAGCAGTTCGAAGCGTTCATTCAGTTATTTTTAAAATT
>JAGLBE010000222.1:0-259 GCA_018260445.1 Psychrobacter sp. | reverse complement strand
GATGTTCGATTTTCGATTTGTTTTTCTCGATATCGATAAATTGAATGGACGGAGACGATTCCATTTCCTCCGCTGAAGCCGAGACCGAATTCCGAGTAACGATTCGGTTCTCGTCTCCCCCCCCCGAAGAACGACAACAACAACAACAATAATAACAATAATAACAATAATAAAAATAATTTGATGTAGCGCTGGCCCACCGCTGGCGAATTCTCTCGCTTTGGGGAGCGAAAAACTGAAATTTCTTCACCGACCTCCG
>JAGLBE010000221.1 GCA_018260445.1 Psychrobacter sp. | reverse complement strand
AAAATTTTTTTTTTTTTTTTTTTTATTATTATTACTCGTATTCTCCTTTTCGTTCGTTTCATCCTTTTCCCAGATGCCTTCTCCAACACGTCTCAACCCGTTCTCAGGTTGGGTAGGTTGTAGGTTGTAGGTTGTAGGTTGTAGGTTGTAGGCCTCAAATTGTTCTGGCCTCAATTCTTTTGGATCCCTTTGAAGATGCCAGAGGCGGCGGCTGCAGCCAAATCCGGGTTTGGCTTCAGGTTTGGCCGTGGCACGAATCCGTTCAACATTTAACGTGACCCGGCTCGTGATGGCACCAAAAATTTGGCAAGAACTTTTTCGTTGATCGATCGAAGAGTTCCCCGCCAGAAGAATTCTTTCAAAGTCAATCGCAACATGCATGCAGAGAGCGAAATTATATAAAAAAAAAAAAAAAAAATGTGGACACTTTCACTTGTCGAATCGAATCGGTGACGTGGCGGCGGCGATTTCTACTAATGAGGGTCAATTGGACTTTTGAAATTTTTTTTTTTTTTTTTTTACTTCTAACCATCCAAAGGCTCCCGACTCTATCG
>JAGLBE010000220.1 GCA_018260445.1 Psychrobacter sp. | reverse complement strand
TTATTATTTAATGTTTTTAATTATTTAATACCCTTTCCGTCTCTCTCTCCCCCACCCCTTCCTTCTCACTTGGAACTGCTCCGCAGAGAATTTATTTATTCATTTATTTATTTATTTATTTATTGTTTTTTCCGTTTTATTAATATTGATTTGCCGATTTCAAAATTAGATTTTAATCGTTTGGTTTCCTTAACCTTTCTCCTCTTCCCCCCCCCGCTCCCACTCCTCCTATTTTCAGTGTCTCCTGCCACGACTTTTTTTCCGATGCGCGAAAACGAATTAAATCCCGTTAGAAAAGATGTCGGATTCGTGGGATTGAAAAAAAAAAACAAAAACGTTTCCAATTTTTCTCCCCTTTTTTTTGGCAATTAAATAAATAAATAAATAAATAAATAAGGCAATTAAATAAATAAATAAATAAATAAATAATTGATTGCCAAAACAATAAACTCTTTTTTTGCTGCGAAAAAATTCTTTGGTCCAGAAAAAACAAATTCATAAACTTAAAGGAAACTCCTTCGTGCTTGAAATTAAGTTTCGCTTAATTAAGTTCG